>KV796987.1:8038-50688 GCA_001809325.1 Neisseria sp. HMSC077D05
AGGCGAGGCAACGCCGTACTGGTTTAAAGTAAATCCACTATAAATTCAATCGCAAGCTACGTTGCCGACATCAAGACTGAAATCGTGAAACTCGTTGAGCGTGCTGCGGTGGCCGATGCTGATGATGATGCTCTGCGGCAGTTTGCGTTTCAAAGCGCGGTAGAGCAGGGCTTCGGTCGGTTCGTCCAAAGCGGCGGTGGCTTCGTCGAGTAGGATGACTTTGGGCTGTGAAAGCAGGGCGCGGACGAAGGCGACGCGTTGCAGTTCGCCGGGGGAGAGTTTATGTTGCCAGTCGTCGGTTTTGTCCAATTTATCAATGAGATAACCTAAACGACAGGTGTTCATGGCTTCGGCTAGTTCGGGATGCTGTTTGTCGATGTCGGGATAACAAATCGCGTCGCGCAGGCTGCCTTGCGCCGTGTAGGGGCGTTGCGGCAGGAAGAGGATGTCTTGATGCGGCGGACGGCTGACTTTGCCGCTGCTGCCGAACGGCCAAAGCCCTGCCAGCGCGCGCAGCAGCGAGGTTTTGCCGCAACCGCTCGGGCCGCGTATCAGCAGGGAATCGCCGCTTTTGAGGTTGACGTTGATGCCGCTCAACAGGATTTCGCCGTTGTGGCGGAACAGGACGACGTTTTCCAGCGAAAGGTCGTCTGAAACTTCGGTAATGTCGGGTTGCTGCGCGCTGTGTTGTTCTTCCGTACTCAACAAGAATCCGTACAGACGCTCCAATCGAGCGCGGTAGGCGGTGAATTTGTTGTAGAACATTCGAAAAAAGGAGAGGGCGTTTTGCAGTCGGGCGAAGGCTTGGACGGTCTGCTGGATGTCGCCGATTTTGATTTGTCCGGCAAACAGGCGCGGGGCTTGCAAAATAATGGGGAAGAGCTTAATTCCGTTGGTAAACATATCGTTAAAGCCGCTCAAGCAGACGCTTTGGCGGGCGATGCGCCAACGGTTGCGGATGATGGCCTTGAAGCGGTCGGCAAGTTGGTCGTGTTCGTGTTGTTCGCCGCTGTAAAACGCCACGCTTTCGGCGTGGTCGCGCACGCGGATGAGGGAGTAACGGTAGTCGCCGTTGAGTTTTTCGTTTTCATAGTTGTAACGAATCAAAGGGTTGCCTATCCACATGGCGATAAAGGTCGCCAAAATCACAAACATATAGACAAACCAAACGATGCCGTGCGGAATGTCGATGCCAAATACGGTCAGGATGCCCGCCAAGCCCCACAAAACAACGGCAAATTCCAGCGAGGTAACGACCGAATTGACCATGCCGCGCACAAATTCTATGGTTGAGGCGATGAAATCCTGCGCGTCTTGTTGGATACGTTGGTCGATGTTGTCCGGCGCATGGCGGCGCATTTGCAGGCGGTAGTAGTTTTTGTCGGCAAGCCAGCGCGTCGTCAGCACTTCATTCAGCCGCTCCGACCATTTAATCGCCAAGCCTTGATCAAGAAAGTCGTTGACAACGTTGTTAAACGCCCGCACCAACACCACGCCCGCGTTCATCGCTGCAAACATCCAAAACGCGGAAGCGTTCAAATCCTGCATTGAGTCGTAAAGCCCTTTGGACATAAAGGTACTCAATACATTCAGCCGCACTTCGGTCAGCAGCAGCGCAATCATCGCCGTAATCAGCAGCAAGACTTTGACCGCGCTTTTCGGCGTCAGACACAGCCGCAGGATATAGGCAAACTCCCGCCCGAAGCGCGTTTCGCGTGCCAAAAACAGAATCACCGCCGAGGCGGCGGCGACCATCAATAAGGTCTGTAACAGCCAAGACGGCGTGGAATAAAGCTCGATTTGCCATTTTTGCATGTGCGTTGTCTCTTGAGGCAGGCAGCGGGCAGGGGTCGTCTGAAACCCTGATTCTCCGCTTAATAAAATAATTTACAATTACTATGGATAAAGTTCTGATTGATGTTGTATTTTTGTTTTTACAAATAGTTATCATCACTTTTTATAGAAAAGCAGAATGTTATCAAATATAATTCCGCAGCAAAATTACTTTGTAATTTTTAACGCTTATTGCAACAAAAATAACCCACCTCAAAGACAGAAGGAATTTATGAACAGCAAATTAGCCCTGATGCCGCTTTTGATTATGAGCGCATTTTCTTATGCCGCCGATGAAGCGACACCCGAAACCCCTGTGCAACAGCAGTTGCAGGAAGTCAATGTCCGCGCCGACGCCAAACGCGTCAAAGCCGCCCGTTCTTACTCCATCGCCAGCGACGGCGACTTGCGCGACCGCGTGAACTTGGGACTGCTTGGTAAAGCCAATGCTTTCACAGCGCCGATTACGGTTGTCAATTACGATGAAAAAGTATTGGAAAACAACGCATCCCGTACATTAGTCGATACAATCGCCAAGAACGATGCCTCTACCATGCAGTTCGGCGGTGAAAGCAACACCATTCAAGGCGTCTATGTCCGTGGTTTGCAACTTGATGCCCGCCAGTTTAGTATCAATGGCTTGGCAGGTCTTTATTCTTATTACCACACCCCGACTGCCGGCGTTTCTTCTGCACAGTTGATTAAAGGTGCTTCAAGTTCCACTGTCGGTATGGACCCTGAAGGTGCAGCAGGTTCTTCTGTCAACATCGAAACCAAAAAAGCATCCGATGAAGGCAACCGAAAAATTGGTTTAGCGGTTTTCAGTAAAAATCGTACCGAAGGCGCAATCGATATCGGTCAGCGTTTTGGTGAAAACAAACAGTTTGGCATCCGTTTCAATGGTAAATACCGCAAAGGTGAAACCGCCCGTAAAGGTTATAAGGAAGATAATCAGGAATTTGCATTAAATACTGATTATCGTGGTGAGAAATTACGTCTGTCTTTCGATTCGATGTATAACCACCGTAATACAGAGGGAGGTCGTGCGCGTATTCATGAAATGCAGGATCTTAACTTTGCCATGCCTGCTGCACCGAGCGGCAAAACCCTGCTTGTCCCGTCTTGGCAGGAGCAAACTACTAAGACCATGACGAATGCACTGACTTTCGAATACGATACTGACTACAATATGCAGATTAGTGGTGGTTTAGGTTATATGGAGTCTGTGTATAAAGGTTCGTTTACACAACTGCTCATGAAAAACCGTGCAAAAGGCGGTAATTTAGGTAATTACACGGCGCAGGCCGCACAACCGTTTGAATTCCTTTCACGCACAACAAGCGGTAATTTGAAAGCGCGTGGTGAATTTGAAACCGGTCCGGTTGTTCACAATTGGGCTACCTCATTCGATTATATTAAACGACACCGCGACCACGATCAGGGAACGCGCAACGGCGATGCCTTGGATACCAACATCTACAACCCTGTTTTCCCTGTTACCCACCGCAACAATCCTGCCAATATACAAGGCACAGAGCATACGACTTATGAGACTCCCAGCCTTGCAATATCCGATACTTTGGGTTTCGCGGATAATACTATCCGTTTAACCTTGGGCGGACGTTATCAATGGGTAAAACAAACTGCTCATCCAAATTTGACAGGCAATGCAAAAACTGATGCAAACCGCCGCTCTTCTACTGTGAAGTTCAGCAAAAAACGGTTCAGCCCGATGTTTGCAGCGGCTTGGGTGCCTAATACTGGTATGGTAGTGTATGGAAACTATATGCAAGATTTGGAACCGGGTGCGACTAACGAGGATACTGGAGAAATGTCCAAACCTCGTGTCAGCAAACAGATTGAAATGGGTGTACGAAAAAACTGGGGTGATGTTGTAACCAGCCTGAACGCTTTCCAAATCGTCCGTCCGGGTTATTGGCGCAACACGCAAGAGCAGCATGGTAAAGAAATCAACCGTGGTGTTGAGTTTAATACGTATGCCAACCTGATGAATAAAACCCTTCGTCCGAGCTTTGGCATTATGTATCTGAAAGCGCAGTTGAAGGATTATCCGCGTTACAATAATACTTTAACAAATGGTAATCAGGTTGCTAGCCCGCGTGTTATTGCCAAAGCAGGTATCGAATGGGATACGCCATTTGTTGAAGGTCTGACTTTGAAAAGCAATATCCAATACTACGGTAAATCTTTCCAAGATACTGAACGCCAATATAAACTGCCGTCCTATACCTTGGTTGACGTAGGCGCGCGCTACAAAACTAAGCTGGGCAAAAATACCCTGACCGTCAGCAGCTCGGTGGAAAACCTGTTCAATAAAAACTACTGGCAGGTACAGCGCGGCCAATACGACCGCAGCTTCGCCGTCGTCGGCATGCCGCGTACTTATTGGCTGAAAGCGGAATTGGATTTCTAATATCCGAACAGGTCAACCGGCAAAGACAAAGGTCGTCTGAAAATCCTCAATCTGGGTTTTCAGACGACCTTTTATATTGTTGTTCGAATGGGGCAAGTGATACGGCTTATCGTCAAACTAAACCCCATTAATCACAACGCAGAGATAATGGTTTAGAGGGATTCCCAAACGTTGGCAGCTTCTTCGGAGAAATGTTGCCAAGCGGGCAATGTTATGGAAGTTGCTGTTTCCAATGCGCCAGCAGTTGCTTGAGGATTTCAGACTGCTCGTGACCGTCATTGATGGCGGTTTCAAGCCAACGGCAGGCTAAGGCTGTGTTGCGGCGGACGCCTGTTCCGTGGAAATAGAGGCAGGCGAGGTTGTATTGCGCCATTGTGTCTTTTTGCTGAGCTGCCTGCGCGAACCATTTGGCGGCTTGGGTATAGTCGGTCTCTGTTCCATGACCGTTGTAGTACATCATGCCGAGATTGGTTTGCGCTTTGCTGTGTCCCAAATCTGCGGCCTGCTGATAGAGCGTCAGCGCTTCGGCATGGTCGGGAACGCGGTTCAGACCGTAATGGGCGGCAAAAGCCAGCTGATAGAATTGCTCCGCCTGTTGGCGTTGCAGCGCGTGTTCTTTGGCTTGGGGATAGTTTTGCTTATTGTTCAGGGCAATGTCCGCGAGTAGTTTTTGGTGTGCGGCAAGATTGCCCAAATCAGCGGCAAGCTGATAATAATGGCGCGCTTTGGAGGGTTCGGGAAGGATGCCCAGCCCGTAGCGGTAGATATCGCCGAGCAAACGCAGCGCTTCGGGATGATTGCGGCGGGCGGCTGCTTTGGCGTAGCGGCGTGCTTTATCCGTATCTTTCGGGATGTCTTTGCCCAGCAGATGGATTTCTGCGAGCTTGGCGTAAGCATCACTGCTGTTTTGTCTGGCAGCGGTTTCCAGCCATTGGATGGCTTTGTCGGGGTGGGTTGGGAGCAGGATTTCCGCAAGGGCGACTTGTGCAGGCGCGATGTTGTCACTTGCCGCGATGTACAGGTGTTGGGCGGCTTGTTCAAGGTCCGGTGCCACGCCTTGACCGAGCTTGTATTGCAATCCGAGCTGCCAATTGGCAGGCGTAAATCCTTGTTTGGCGGCAAGTTGGTAGAGTTGGTGTGATTGGGGATAATCGGGCGGCGAGGTGTATTGGCAATGCTGACCTAAGAAATATAGGGCTTGGGGATTTTGCTGACGCGCGGCGAGTACGGCCCAATCGACGGCTTCTTCGTGTTGACCTGCGTCATGATAAGCACGCATCAGCTTGAGCTGTGCTTCGATAATGCCTGCTTCTGCCAATTCCCGATAGGAGGGAAGCAGGGTATTGAGCGGCATGCCTTGTGCTTCTTGGATTTGAAGAAGGTTGTAGCTGGCGTAGGGATGACCGTCACGCGCCGCTTGCTGCATCAGGCGTATGCCAGCTTCACGGTTGGCAGGTATGCCTTGTCCTTGCAGCAGGCAGCCTGCAAGATGGAATTCTGCTTCCGTATGTCCTTCGTCTGCCGCTTTTTGCAACAGTGGGACTGCGGCGGCAAAATCGGGCGGATTTTGGGTCATGAATGAGTGAGCTTCCCGGAATAGTGTATCGGCGGTTGTTGTATTCATTTTATTGTATATGTTTTGAATTTTATAAAATGGACGCTGTAAGTGTTTGCTTGAGAGTTGCAGTATTTTACCAGAAATTACCTGATTATTCATTCCGTTGTAATAAATTTTGTCAGGCAAATGCCTTAATGTAAATGCCGCCGGGCATTCTGTGCAAACCGGCGGCATTTTGCTGTCGTTTTATTTTTTCAACATCTTTGCTGCTTCGACGGCGTAATACGTCAGGATGCCGTCGGCACCGGCGCGTTTGAAGGCGAGCAGGCTTTCGAGTATGACTTTTTCACCGTCCAACCAGCCGTTTTGAATCGCGGCTTGAAGCATGGCGTATTCGCCGGAAACCTGGTAGGCGTAGGTTGGTACGCCGAACTCGTCTTTGACGCGGCGGACAACGTCAAGATAGGGCAGGCCGGGTTTGACCATCACCATATCCGCACCTTCCTGAATGTCGAGGGCGACTTCGTGCAGGGCTTCGTCGGTATTGGCGGGGTCCATTTGGTAGGTTTTCTTGTCGGCTTTGCCCAGATTGCCGGAACTGCCGACCGCATCTCGGAACGGGCCGTAAAAAGCGGAGGCGTATTTGGCGGAATACGCCATGATGCGGGTGTGGATGTGTCCTGCGTCTTCGAGGGCTTCGCGGATGGCGAGGATGCGGCCGTCCATCATGTCGGACGGGGCGACGACCTGCGCACCAGCGTCGGCGTGGCACAAGGCTTGTTTCACCAAAACTTCGATGGTTTCGTCGTTGAGGACGTAGCCGTTTTCATCGGTCAGCCCGTCTTGCCCGTGGATGGTGTAGGGGTCGAGGGCAACGTCGGTCATGATGCCGAGTTCGGGGAATTTCTCGCGCAGGGTGCGCACGACGGTCGGTACGAGTCCTTCGGGGTTGTAGGCTTCTTCCGCTAATTCGGTTTTGTTTCGGGTAACGACGGGGAAGAGTGCCAGCATGGGGATGCCGAGCTTGAGGGCTTCTTCGGCGGTGAACAATAATTTGTCCAGACTTTGCCGTTTCACGCCGGGCATGGAAGGGACGGCTTCTTCTTGGTTGCTGCCTTCGAGTACGAAGACGGGGTAAATCAAATCGTCTGCGGTCAGGGTATGCTCGCGCATCAGGCGGCGGGAGAAGTCGTCTTTGCGCATTCGGCGCATACGGGTGGCGGAAACGTAACGCGGTGGGAAGTTCATAATCGTCCTTTGTCCTTCTGGAAACAGCTAAATCGGCAGGAGAAATGTTTTCAGACGACCTCTTTGCAAGCAGGGGTCGTCTGAAAATGGGTTTGCGACAGTTTACGCCGTTTTGGGGGATTACTCAAAATTTGCTCAGAGTGCCGAAAAATCAGTCTTTTACTTTTCTGATGGCTTTGACCGTTTTGGAAATCGAGTCGATTTTGTCGGGTTTGGGCATATTGCGTTCTTCTTCACGCAAGCCTTGGGCATCCAGCGGCTCGATATTTTTCATGGCTTCGCGGTAGGCGGCAGGGCTGAGTTTTTCTTGGGTGATGCGCCATACTTTGCGTCCGCCGGTGCGCGTTTCCGATGCGGTCCACAAGCCGATTTTGTGGTAATAGAGCAAAACACTTTCGGCAAGGGTTTTCATGTCGGTATTGGGTCTGCCGCTGCCGATGCTGCGGCCGATACGGTTGTTGCGTTGGTCAACTGCCTGATCCGCGAGATAACGGCTGAAATAGTTGATTTTCCCTTCGCGGATTTTGATGTCGGCAAGGTAGGCATTACCTGCTTCTTCGGCGATTACGTTGTCGAATTGGGAGGTAATGGCAGCTTGCCACAATGTTTGGCGCACTGCATTGACCTGCGTGCCTTTGCCATCTCCGTTGGCTGTGTCGTCTAAGCCGCTGCGGTAGGCAAAACGCGTGGCATTGCTGCTGATATTGAATGAGCCTGTGTCTTCCATACCGATGGCTTGCGCCGCTACGGGGTGATTGAGGGCGAATTGGGTGATTTTGCTGCGCCGGGTTTGATCTTCTTCAAAGGTTGTCTGACAGCCGGAGAGCAAGACGGAAGCAAGTAGGATGTATTTAATATGTGTTTTAAGTTTCTGAGCCATAATATGAGTCGTGATAAAAATATTATTTTATTGATAATATACTGATTATATAACATATAATTACATATTGTAGCAAAATATTCTTCAGGCGGGCGCTTTATTGTATCAGCGGTCTCTTGCGTTAGGGCAAAAGGTCGTCTGAAACCGGCTTATGACGAGGCGGTTTCAGACGACCTTTTCGTGTGTATTTCTGATTCAACTTTGATGGGAAAAGTTTTCTGCGGCTAATGGCTCTCTCCCCAGTAAAGCTGAAAAATCGGAATAATCGGCACACGAACCTTGTTCGAGTAGGGCAAAACTGTTGCGACTGACGATGCCGTTGCTGAGGATGTTTACCAACGGCAGCGCAGGGTCAATCAGGCGCAGGGGGATGGGCAGGATACGTTGCGGCGGTTTGTGGTGCAGGGTTAAGCGGAGGGTGGTCAGGTATTCCGCCAAAGTCAGCGTCTGGCTGCCGGTCATATTGACGATGCTGTGGCCGGTGTCGGTTTGGACGGCAAGTTTTGCCAAACCTTCGGCAACATCGGCAAGATGTACGGGCTGCAAATGAAAGCGACCGCCTTCCGGTAGGGGAAGTAAAGGGAGGCGGGCCAGTTTGATGAACAGTTCGCAGCTGGTTCCCCCACGCCCGTAAACGACGGATGGTCTGGCTATCGCAATCGGGATGCCGCTTTGGGCGACGGCATCATCTCCACGTCCTTTGCTGCCGACAAAGTTGATGGGTTGAGATGGGTTGGCACCCAGTGCGGATAGTTGAACCCAGCGTTTTACGCCTGCTGCTTTTACCCATGTGGCGAGTTGTTTGGGCGTGTGGTGGTGTACGGTTTCGAGTATTTCGGCATGACGGTTCATGATGCCGATGCAGTTGATGAGGACGTCTTGCCCCTCTAATAAACGGCGTGCGGCGGTTTCGTCGGGATGAAGAAAATCAAAGACGCGGCGGTCGGGTGTGCAAACTTGGTGACCTTGTTCTTTTAAGATTTGGGCGGTACGGCTGCCGATGAAGCCGCTGCCTCCGAAAATAATGATGTTCATGGTTTTTCTATGTTGTTGCTGAGGTCGTCTGAAAATCTTTAAATCGGTTTCATTACCATCAGGAAGTAAATCACGATAGTGGCGCAAAAGGCGGGATAGCCCAGCAATTCCCAGCGTCTGGCATAACGCCAATAGGGTTCAGGAATGGTGTCTGCGTTTTCTTTATGCGCTTTTTCGGCAATCTTTGCCATGCGGATTTGCAGCCAGACAACGGGCAGCCAGCAAATACCCGAAAGAACGTATAAGCCAAGCGTCATCCATATCCAATCTTGTTCTAGCATCGTCGACACGGTATAGCCGCGTTCGTACAGCATCCATAATCCGGATAAGGGTTGGAAAATGACGGCGGGGGTCGTAAACCACCAATCTGCTTTGATGACCCAATGCGATACGACCGACTGCGCGGCAACCGAACCGCTGCGGTTTGCCCAAAAGAGGTAAAACGCTGTACCAAAACCGGTGCCGACCATTAAGGTAGCCGAGATGATGTGCAGGGTTTTAACAATTAAATAAGTGTTCATTTTTTATCTCCTACGGATTGATACAGGAAAAATAAAATAGCCATAATCGGCAGGTTTTTTACCAAAGGCGCAAATGGATGCGCCCACATTTCAGGCAGCCTGAAGGCGATGATCAGGCTGTATGTTGCGACGGTTATCAGTTGCAGCAGCCATATTTCGGAACGGGCGCGAAAGCGGCTGAAGCATAAAAAGGCAAAACCGATGTCCAATAGTGAAGCGGCAATTAATGTCGGCCATTGCAACGGATTGGGAATACCGACCGAATGGAGCAAATCCAATGACATTTCAGGCATGAAAAACAGAGGTTGCGTACCGCTCCAAAGCCATAGCAGCCCCATCGAGTAAGGCAGGTAAGCGGGGAGAGTGTGCGTAGCGTTGTCAGACATATTGGTTTCCTAATTTCATGTCAGGTTGTTTATATACTTAGTCTGTAATTTCTAAAATTTCTGTCAAAAGAGAAATATAAGAGTAAAAAATTAGGCAGGTTCCTGAGTATCATCCTCCGGAGGATTGGGCAAGCTCAAAAGACCGACAATCAAAGAATAAGTACCGCCTATTACCATGCCGGCTAGGAGGCTGGTGACAAAATCCGCACCAAACAGTAAAAGATACAGGCAACCGCATAACGATCCGGTTATGATTGCCCGTATAAGGCCGCGTAAGTCTCTGTATGTAGACGTCAAGCTTAAGACCAAACCGCAAATTAGGGCAGGTGCGGTAAAGAATAAAGCATAGTAGCCGAGACTAAACGCAAAAAATAGCGTAGATGCAGCATAAACGACGATGACTCTCCCTCTCGGATAGTCAAAATAATCTTCTGTTGAATGCGACATAACACACCTATGATTGCGTAAGAGAAACCGGGTTGGGTATATTAAAAACCCATTTAATTGGCATCATCGGAAAAATTTTTGTATTCCGGCGCCTATTTTTAAAATTTTCACCATGGTTGAAGTAGAAAGCTTCAACATTTCATTTGCCCACGTGGTAAGCGTACTGATGAAATCATGGGTTTGTAGGATTCGCTGTTTGGCGGTTTCGTTTTCCTGACTAAATTCAGGGCTGTCGATCAGGCTTTGCAAAAATTGCCGCGTCGGTTCGATTTCACGCTGCATACGCATTTCTGCAATGGTGCGAAACAAAGTCCAGACGTCGTCTGAAGTTTCAAAATGATCGCGTCTGTCGCCCAAAATATGCACGGTATGCACCAGTCTTAAGTTTTGCAGCTCTTTGATGCTGTTACTGACATTGGAGCGCGCTACGCCGAGCGTTTCGGTAATTTCTTCGGCATTCATTGGTCTGCCTAAGATGTAGAGCAGGGCGTGGATTTGCGCAACGGTACGGTTGACGCCCCATTTGGTGCCCATTTCGCCCCAGTGGAGGATGAATTTTTCAGTGGTCGGATTCAGTTTCATAGTGAGGGTATTTTATTTTTGTCTTTTATTTCTGTCAATACAGAAATAAAAGATTTTTTGAAAATAGCAAAAAATAGGCGGACCGAATATTGCCCGCTATTCAGTCCGCCTGTTTGGAAAGGCAGATTATTTTTTTGACTGTTGTTTGTAGTATTCCAGCAGTTGCTTCGCTTGCAATAAAGGCAGTTCGAAATGCTCGGTGATGTTTTTGAGGTCTGTTGTTTCTTTTCCGGTCAGATTGTGTTCAAGCCATTTCAGATTGTCCGGATTGTTTTTGATTTTTTCGAAATACGCCTGTTTGCGCTTCCAATTTCGCGACCACACCAGCAGCATGGTGAAAATACATAGAACGATTAAGAAAATATTCGTGAAAGCCATCATGTCCATCGTCGTCTCCGCTTGCTTGGCAGTATGGGGATTATAAGCGAATCAATCGGTTGCGGATATATTGGGGAATGAGGGAGGCTTGGTGTTGAATCAAGGTTTGATGACTTCGCGTCTTTTTCGTATCTAATAATCCGTTTTGTGAAAAAGGTCGTCTGAATTTGGATAACAGGATGATTGGGTGTTTGGCGTTCGGATTTCTATGCGCGCCGTACAGTTAAATCATTAATAAAATAATGTGTTGTGTTAAAATCATGCTGAGTTGCTAATACAGGTTTGGAAGTACAGCCCGCCATAAGCCAATCATGTGAGCAATGCGGCTCCGTACTTTCAGACGACCCCAAGATACCGAATTTAAAATAGCTATGTCCGTCAACCATTATGAAAATTTCCCCGTCGGCTCGCTCGTTATGCCACGCCGTCTGCGCAAGCCTACCTATGCCGTTTACGCTTTTGCGCGCACTGCCGACGACCTCGCCGATGAAGGCAATGCCGAAGCTGCTGAACGCTTGCGCGCTTTGGACGAACTCAAAGCCGAACTTGACCGCATACAGCGCGGCGAAGTGCCGTTGACTCCGTTAATTCAACGTCTGCAACGCGAAGCCATTGCGCCTTTCAAGCTGCCGCTGCAGCCGTTTTACGATCTTTTGTCCGCATTCAGTCAGGATGTTGTCAAAACCCGCTATCAGGATTTTGGCGACCTGATCGACTACTGCCGCCGTTCCGCCAATCCAATCGGGCGCATTATGCTGCACCTTTACGGACAAACCGACGAAGTCAGCATCGCCCAAAGCGACGGCATCTGCACCGCGTTACAACTCATCAACTTTTGGCAGGATGTTGCCGTCGATTGGCAGAAGGGCCGCGTCTATATCCCGCAGGACGACTTGGAAAAATTCAAAGTAAGCGAAGCGCAAATCGCCGAAGGCAAAGCGGATTTTGCGTTCCAAAGACTGATGGCGTATGAATGCAACCGCGCGTTCCAAATGCTCAAGGGCGGCTCGCCCTTGGGTAAAACGCTGAAAGGCCGCTTGGGATTTGAATTGCGGATGATTATTGTAGGCGGACAACTGATTTTGCAGAAACTGGACGGCAGCAAATACGATGTATTCACGCAACGCCCTGTTTTGGATAAAAAAGATTGGCTGATTATTCTGAAACGGGCATTCTTGAAGAAATAAACTGGCCGGCGCAAGAGGTCGTCTGAAAAGCAGCTTGAAGGCTCAAGGCTGTTTTCAGACGACCTTTTTCATGACTGCACGTTGCACCCCGAATATCGATACCAATACCAACGCAAATCCTGCCAGCGATTTCGCGTCCATGCTTTGTCCTAAAAACAGCCAGCCCAAGACAAATGCCGAGACAGGGCTGAGTAGTCCTAGCGACGAAACCGCAGCAGGCGAAAGTTTAGCAATCCCTCTGAAAAACAATACATAAGCCAACACCGCGCCAAACAGACACAAATACAGATAGCCGCCGATATTGGCAGGGCTTAAAGACTTAAGCGGTGACTCGGCAAGCAGGGTAACGGGCAGTAAAAACAAGCCGCCGATAAAAAGCTGCCAGCCTGTGAACGCCAACACGGGCAACGAAGTACGGCGGTGTTTCGACAAATAAACGCCCAGCGCCATCGCCGCCGCGCCCGCCAATGCCGCCAAAATCCCCGTCCCGTCATAGCGCGCCTGCGGCGACAAAACCAAGAGCGCAATCCCCACAACGCCTGCCGCCGACCAAGCCCAAGCTGCTTTAGGCGGCATGGTTTTGCCGATTAACCAAGTGAACACCAGCACCATCAGCGTCTGCGTCGAACTCAATACCGCCGCCAGTCCGCCCGGTAAGCGATACGCCGCCACAAACAACATTGCCTGAAAAAAGCCGATGTTCAAAAAACCGAGCAAGACAACGGTTGCCCATTCATCGCGTTTGGGTATGCGCCGCGTCCACGCCAACAGCAAAAGCCCGGCGGGCAACACGCGTATCAGTGCAGCGGTAAATGGGCGATCAGGCGGCAAGAATTCGGTGGTCACGAGATAGGTGCTGCCCCAAATCAGCGGGGCGAGCGCGGTGGTCAGGATGGTGGCGGTACGGCTGGGCATTTTGATTCTCGTAGGAATGCAGCTTTTCAGATTGACTATGCAGTAGGTCGTCTGAAAAAAAGGGAATGGGGTGTGATGGGGCAATAGCAGCCTGCACTTTGGTTTTGAATGTGCAGACTGCTTTTTATATTTTAGGTAGCCCCTGTTGTTGTTTGATCGATTTCAGATTGTCTTGCCAGACTAAACCAGCCCTGCCTTCTCCAATCCCATCAGGCCGTCCATGCTGCCTGCTGGGGTGGCAAAAGCCACGTTCAGGCGGTTCCAGACGTTGATAGTGTTGATGACGTGGGTCAATGCCACCAGTTCTTCTTCATCAAAATGGGCGCGTACCGCTGCGTAGTCTGCATCGCGGATACCCTGTTTGGAGATGCGGGTCAGGTTTTCCGCCCATTGCAGCGCAGCCCGTTCTTTTTCAGTAAACAGGGTTGATTCGTGCCAAACGGCCAAATGATGCAGGCGCAGTTCGCGCTCGCCGTGCAGCTTGGCTTCTTTAACGTGCATATCGACACAAAAAATGCAGCCGTTGATTTGCGAAACACGCAGTTTCACTAAATCTTTCAGGGTACTATCCAGCGTGAGGCTGGCTTCCAAGGCCAGCAGTGCCTTATAGGTATTAAGAGCATATTGGGAATAGTGCAAGCGCATAAGTCCTCCAAATAAATGAATAAGCGGGTGGGAAATTTGGCCTATCGGAAACCTTCTTCATTCAAGTGCAGGCTACCATCGGTCAAAACTCTTGATTTTACCAACTGGTGAATGTCTGTGTTGCTGATTTTCAGGCGTTTATTCAATCCAATCAACCACATCATCTACTGCCTGCCGCGTTTTGGCACGCTTGGGTTCGCCTGCGCGATAGCCGAACGCCGCCATGACGCTGACGCGGTATTCGTCAAGATTAATGAAGCCTTTGCCGGACAGCAACTTTTCCACATTTTCCTTTTGAAAGCCCTCAATCGGCGTGGAATCCACACCAATCAAAGCGGCGGCAGTCATCATATTCGCCAACGCGATATAGGTTTGCTTGGCTGCCCAATCGTTAAACGAGCGCGGATTATCGGCAATGGCAAAATCGGTTTCGGCAAACTGCTTGAAAAATTTTTGCATCATTCCAACGGTTTCAGGCGGCATTCCATGCGCACCGCCCCAGATTTTTTCTTGATAATCCGCCTGCATGGCAGCCTGCGTCCGCGCCAGTAGAATCACAAAATGGCTGCAATCCATGATTTTTTCCGCCGCGCCCCATGCGATGCCGCGCAACTCTTCGCGCAGAGTACGGTTTTGTATCACCAAAAACCGCCAAGGTTCCAGCCCGAACGAACTGGGCGACAGGCGTGCGGTTTCCAGAATATAGGCAAAATCATCGGCAGGGATTTTCTTCGCTGCGTCATAGCTTTTGCAGGCGTGGCGGAAACGGAAGGCGTTTAAAACGGCTTGTTTATCGGCAAACATGAGTTTCTCCGGTTTGTTTATCTTGAAGTCAAGATAAATATAAATAGAGATTAACTTGAAGTCAAGATAAAATAAAGGGGTTCTGAACAATAAAGGTAACAAAATGACCGACCATGTCGATGCCCCTGCCCGCGCCGTTGCCCAATGGAAACAGGAACTGCCTGAATTGGCAGCCGAAAATATGCTTTTGATAGGTCGTCTGAAACGCGCTACTGCACTAATCGTGCGCGAACTGGAGAAAGTTTACGGAGAATACGGTTTGACTGAAGGCTCGTTCGACGTGCTTGCCACCCTGCGTCGCAGCGGCGCGCCTTATACGCTGACACCGACCGAGCTGTTTTCAGCGCTGATGGTAACGTCCGGCACCATGACCACGCGCCTGAAAAATCTGGAAAACCAAGGCTTAATTGACCGCCTGCCCAATCCGGACGACGCGCGAAGTATGCTGGTACGCCTGACCGACAAAGGCAAAGAATTGATTGAGAAAGCTTTGTTTCCGCATGTGGAGAACGAAAAGCGGCTGATGAAAAAATTAGATTTAAAAACCAAAACATCGCTTGAACACGGTCTGGAGAAATGGTTGGAGGTTTTGGAATGAAGTAAGTGAAAGGTCGTCTGAAAACGCTACACGCCGTTTTCAGACGACCTTGGTTTATTGTTCAGGCTTCTACTTCTCTAGCCTCTTTAATTGCTTGGCGGCATATTTGTTGCCTGCCTCGGCGGCACGGCGGTAATAGCGGGCGGCTTTTTTCAGACGACCTGTATCTTCATAGAGGATACCGAGGTTGGATAATGCCATGATGCAGCCCGCGCGGGCGGCGAGTTTGTACCATTTTTTCGCCTGGCTGTTGCTGCGGCGCACGCCGTTGCCCTTGTAGTAGAGGAAGCCTATGTTGTTGCAGGCGGCTTCATCCGCTTGTAAGGCGGCGCGGGCGTACCATTTGTAGGCTTTGGTGTAGTTTCGGGGCAGACCGAGGCCTTCATCGTATAGGTAGCCGAAGGCGCGTTGGGCTTCGGCGCAACCCGCTTTGGCTGCTTTGCGGTAAAGCAGGCAGGCTGTCTTAATGTCTTTTTTGCCGCCGAGGCCGCGCTCGTTCAGCCAGCCGAGGCGGTAGGCTGCATAGGCTATATCGGGGTTTGTAATACTGTGTTGCTTAAAGGCACGTGTATACCATTTGCGGGCTCGGCGGTAGTCGGGCTTTTCTGCAAATTCGTACAGGCGGCCGAGGGATTCCTTTGCTTTGGGATGACCGAGTTTGGCGGCACGGCGGTAATATTTTTCGGCTTTGGTGAGGTTTGGCTTGGCACCTTCGCCGTATTGGCAGGCATTGCCGAGACCGAACCAGCCGTCGGGACAGCCTTTTTTGGCGAGTTTGCGGTAGGCGGCGTAGGCTTCGTCAGAACAGACATAACTGAGGCATTCGAGCAGGGCGGCGCGGTAGAGGGATTTAGGATTCATGGTTTCTGCCTTTCTGGTGGTTTCAGACGACCTCTGTGTGGAACCGTTTACAAAATGAATTTGGCGTGCAGTCCGCTTTTTGAATGGCTTTTCGGAAGTTTCACCGCCAGCGGTTGGGCGTGCTGCGGTTGATGCGTATGGGTGGTCGGTAAGGTTTTGATTTTTGTGTTTTTGATTTTCAGACGACCTTTGGGGTCGTCTGAAAACTTGTTGGAACAGGTTTGAACAGATGATAAATCAAGCGGCGGTCTGACAACGTGGAACGATGGTTCGGGTAGTGTAACAGGCTGCTTTTTTGTTTTCATTACATTATGGCAGTTATACAACATTTCTTCATAAAAAACGCAGTTTTATTGTAACGTTCCAAACATTTCCCCTATAATCCGCCTGTTTTCAATTTTCACATGCAAAGAAAGGAGCAGCCATGACACGCAATACTTCAATCCGCTCAATCACATTCTTTGCAGCCCAAGCGTCGGTCTGATTTTCGGACAACGCGTTCCCGCATTTCCCATATCGCCCGCTTCGGGCTGCTTTCCCATCAATCGGACAGAGGTCGTCTGAAAATGTCAGACGGCAGTCGGTATATTTTCAAACCGGACATCTTTTTCGTTTTGTCGGTTTGGACTCGTTTTGCCATCTGTCCGTTTTAAAGAAAGCATACACATGGGCAATTATCAAAATCCCCATCATATTCATATTATCGCTGATTCGGAAACCTGGATTGAAGGCAACGCCGTCGCTCAACTCGAAACCACCGCCAAGCTGCCGCACATGTTGCGTGTAGCCGGTATGCCTGATTTGCATGCGGGGCGCGGTTATCCCGTCGGTGCAGCGTTTTTCAGCGACCGTCATTTTTATCCCGCGCTCATCGGTAACGACATCGGCTGCGGCATGGCGTTTTGGCAAACCGATTTATCCACCGCCAAACTCAAACCTGCCAAACTTGCCAAGCAGCTCGGCAACATCGATACGCCTTTGAGCCAAGACGAACAAGAAGCCTTGCTCGGAGAATCCGCATCCGATTATCCGTTTTCAGACGACCTCGCTGTCGGCACCATCGGCGGCGGCAATCATTTTGCCGAATTGCAAACCGTCGAAACCGTTTACCGCGACGATTTGCTTCCCGCTGCCTTTGATTCAAACCGTTTGCAATTGTTGGTACACAGCGGTTCGCGCGGACTGGGGCAGCAAATTTTGCAACGCCACGTCGAAGCCTACGGCCATCGAGGTTTGGCGGAAGGCAGCGAGGCTGCGGCGGACTATCTTGCCGAACATCAGGCAGCACTTGAGTTTGCCCGTTTAAACCGTCGTCTGATTGCCGCCAGAATGCTCGACCGCTGGCGTACGGAAGGCGAATGCCTGCTCGACGTGCATCACAATTTCCTCGAGCAAACCGAAATCGCGGGACAAACCGGCTGGCTGCACCGAAAAGGTGCAACGCCCGCCGATAAAGGTCTGGTCATGATACCCGGCTCGCGCGGCGATTACAGCTATCTGGTTCTGCCGACCCAAGATTGCCAAATTTCGCTGAACACGTTGGCACACGGCGCAGGACGGAAATGGCAGCGCGGCGAATGCAAAGGCCGCCTGTCACACAAATATTCCGCCGACAGCCTGCGCCAAACCGCATTCGGCAGCGTGGTCGTTTGTCAGGATAAGGCTTTAATTTTTGAAGAAGCTCCGCAGGCTTATAAAAACATAGACAGCGTCATTTCAGCCATGAAAAGCGCAGGTCTGATTGAATTGGTCGCTCGGTTCAAACCCGTTTTGACTTACAAAACTAGCGGCGGATGTGGAGAATAAATATGAAGCAAAATATGCAAACAATTTATCTGCAAATTTCCACCGCGCAAGGGCCTGCGGAATGCCGCATCTTTGCCCGTTTCGTATTGGGCAGGCTGCTTGCCGAGGCGAAGGCGGAAGGTATCAGGGCGGAAATCATCTCCGAAACTGCCGATAAACACGGCATTATGTCGGCGGTGCTTAAATTGGACGGCAAACCTGCTGAAACTCTGGCGCAGCGTTGGCAAGGTTCGCTCCAATGGATATGCGCCAGCCCCGTCCGCCCAAAGCATCCGCGTAAAAACTGGTATATCGGCGTTTTCCGCATGCCTGATATGCCTGAAATGCCGTCTGAAAGCGAGATTGAGTTTCAAACCTGCCGTTCGGGCGGCAAAGGCGGGCAGCACGTCAATAAAACTGAAAGTGCTGTGCGTGCTACTCATAAAGCAAGCGGTATTTCCGTGCGCGTTGAGAGCGAACGCAGTCAACATGCCAACAAAAAATTGGCTTTGACCCTGCTGGCACAAAAGTTGGCGGAACATCATGCCGGACAGACCGACGATTACGCCCGCGCGCAACACAGCCAGCTTTATCAGGTGGAGCGCGGCAATCCAAAACGGACGTTCGTCGGAATAGAGTTTAAGGAGAAGTCGGATTCTAAACGTTGAGTTGAGACAGCCGCTTTGGTAATGTAGCAATCTTCCGTATTTTTAATATGCGGGAAAAGGTCGTCTGAAAATGCAGATTTGCGTTTTCAGGCGACCTTTTGTTGTCTATGAATATCCGGTCAATAAGAATCCGGGATGTGTTTGAAATACAGCATGACCAGATACCAAAATAGCGTCGCTGCGGCTGCGCCAAGCAGCACCCATGCGCTGATTTTGGCGACATCACGCAGGGCGCGTTTTTGCTTGCGGCTGAAGAGGCGGTTGATAATCAGCGCGGCAAGTGCGAAAAAGAAAAAAATACGGAAAAGTCTGCCTATCATGTCGGGGAGCGGGGGAGGTCGTCTGAAAAAGTATGGTTCGGGCACGGCGGCATGGGGACGGATGTTTGAGCGCGTCAGGCTGCTTGTCCGACCGTGTCAAAAAGTCATGCCGTTTGCTATATAATAACGCTTTTCGCCGCATTTGTTGGAACAGGATATGAGTCAAAATGCCTCGGTGGGCATTGTAACGCCCCAAAAAATTCCGTTTGAGATGCCGCTGGTTTTGGAAAACGGTAAAACTTTGCCTCGTTTCGATCTGATGATTGAAACCTACGGCGAGCTGAATGCCGAAAAAAACAATGCGGTTTTAATCTGCCATGCGCTGTCGGGCAACCATCATGTTGCGGGCAGGCATTCGGCGGAGGATAAATACACAGGCTGGTGGGACAATATGGTCGGACCCGGCAAACCGATTGATACGGAACGTTTTTTCGTGGTCGGTTTGAACAATCTGGGCGGCTGCGACGGCAGCAGCGGGCCTTTGTCGATCAATCCTGAAACGGGCAGGGAATACGGCGCGGATTTTCCGGTAGTTACGGTGAAGGACTGGGTAAAATCCCAAGCCGCGCTTGCCGACTATCTCGGCATCGAACAATGGGCGGCGGTTGTCGGCGGCAGCTTGGGCGGCATGCAGGCTTTGCAGTGGACGATTTCCTATCCGGAGCGCGTGCGCCATGCCTTAGTGATTGCGTCTGCGCCGAAACTCTCGACGCAAAATATCGCGTTTAATGATGTAGCGCGTCAGGCGATTTTGACCGATCCCGATTTCAACGAAGGACATTACCGCAGCCACAATACCGTTCCCGCACGGGGCTTGCGGATTGCCCGCATGATGGGACACATTACTTATCTTGCCGAAGACGGTTTGGGTAAAAAATTCGGGCGCGATTTGCGTTCAAACGGTTATCAATACGGCTTTGGTGTTGAATTTGAAGTGGAATCCTATCTGCGCTATCAGGGCGACAAATTCGTCGGACGGTTCGACGCCAACACTTACCTGCTCATGACCAAGGCTTTGGACTATTTCGATCCGGCAGCGGATTTCGGCGACAGTCTGACCCGCGCCCTGCAAAATGTGAAAGCGAAATTTTTTGTCGCCAGCTTCAGCACCGACTGGCGTTTCTCGCCTGCGCGTTCCAAAGAGTTGGTTAAAGCGCTGATTGCCGCTCACAAGCCGGTACAGTATATCGAAGTAAAATCCAACCACGGCCATGACGCCTTTTTGATGGAAGACGAAGCCTATATGCGCGCCGTAGCGACTTATATGAACAATGTGGATAAGGATTGCCGATCATGAACTTGCGCGACGATTTGCAGTTGATTTACGACTGGATTCCCGAAGGCAGCCGCGTCTTAGACTTGGGCTGTGGCGACGGCGAATTGCTGGCGGCTTTGGTGGAACACAAAAAATGCAGCGGCTACGGCATCGAAATCGACACCGACAGCGTCATCGCCGCCATGTCGCGCGGCGTGAACGTCATTCAAGCCGATTTGGAGCAAGGTTTGGCAGAATTTGGCGACCAGACCTTTGACGTTATCGTCCTGAGCCAAACCATCCAAGCCATGCAGAATACCGAAAAAATCCTGCGCTGCCTTATGCGCGTGGCGAAACAGGCGATTGTCAGCTTCCCGAATTTCGGCTACTGGCGCAACCGTTTCCAAATCGCCATCGGCGGCCATATGCCGGTCTCCGAACGCATGCCCTACCATTGGTACGACACGCCGAATATCCACTGGTGTACGCTCAAAGATTTTGATTTATTGTGTGCCAAAAACAAAATCCGCGTCCTCGAGCGCGCGGTCATGACAGGTAACAAACAGGTCAAACATTTCCCTAACCTTCTGGGCAGCTTGGCGTTTTACCGCGTCGGCTAAGATAGCTTGAGAACCTTGTTGGCAATAACAAGGTTCTTTGGTTCTATTAATAATAGGTCGTCTGAAAAATGAAATGACAGATTTTCAGACGACCTCATTATATTGAAAACAATATCATGAAAAACGAAACGTCATCACTTCTCTTATGGCTTACCGCAATCATGCTAACTGCGTGTTCTCCGAGCAAAGAAGATAAAAACAAAGAAGTCGGCGCATCCGCCGCTTCGTTCCCAGCTTCTTCCCAAAACGATTTGACTCCAACGGTGTCCAACTCCAATAGCGTCAACACAGTGGAGAACGTACCTTCTTCAAATTGCACCAACCTGCATCAGATTGGCGGCATTGATGATTTTGTCCGTCAGGTTGCCGAGAATATCGATTCCAGTTGTTTGTTTGAACGTAGCCCTAAAGAACTGACGGCGATTTGGGGTATTTCCGGCGGAGATGATCCTTTGGGGCAGGCAGTGTTTCCTGATATTGATGCGAATGACCCTGAAAACGTTAATAAAGTGATAGAAGCTATTGATCAGATGACAAAAGGAGAGCGGAGCTATGATCAGCAGGCGGTAGAATCGCTGACGCAAAAAGTAGAGACACTCAGACATCGAGATACGTTGGTTTTATCAACAGGCAAACAGACAAGCCAAGGCTCGGATCAGCCGCTGAGGATAACGCGCAATTTCGGCATAGAAGCAACGCCGGAATATCTTAAGAAACATGGCGGCGGGTTTGGCGGGAGTTTTCAAAACATCAGCCAGCTGCCCGAATATTTGAAAGCGCGCGGGAAGATTTTTGAAGCGCAAAGGGTATTCCGCCTTTTCAACCGCGACCGCAGCCCTGATAAGCCTTATCTGGAAATTGTGTTTGACGAAAGCGGGAAAATCGTTTTGATTACCGTCTATGAAAATGTCTCCAATCCAGCAAGCGGGATTCATTTGATGTAATGGGTTTGGAGCACAAACGGAGAGGGTGGGAATCTATAGTGGATTAACTTTAAACCAGTACGGCGTTGCCTCGCCTTGCCGTACTATCTGTACTGTCTGCAGCTTCGTCGCCTTGTCCTGATTTAAATTTAATCCACTATAACATAATCGAGCGTTCGTTGAGCATTTGATGCGATAGCAGTTTGATTGGAAGCCTTCTATTCAATATCGAAAAGGTCGTCTGAAACCTGAATCGGGTTTTCAGACGACCTTTTGTTTGTGTGGTTGAGCTTAACCGATGCTTAACGGCTGTCTTTCCATTGGTAATATTTCGAGCCGAGGAAGGAGCCAAGTTTACGCAGGAAAGGTTGGGTGATGATGCTGGGGTGTTTGAGTTTTTCAAACGGTTTCAGACGACCATCATCGCCCATGATGGCTTCGGCGATGGCAAGGCCTGCTATGCCGGTAATTGCCATGCCGTGTCCCGAGTAGCCTTGGGCATAGTAGATAGTGGGCGCGAGTCTGCCGAAGCGGGGGGCGAGGTTGGCGGTAATGTCGCATTCGCCGCCCCATGAGTGTTCGATTTTGACATCGGCAAGCTGAGGGAAGACTTTAAGCATATCTTGGCGGACAAGCTCGGTCATGCGGTCGGGATCGTCGATGAACTCGTTGTCTTTACCGCCAAAGAGCAGGCGGCCGTCGGAACTGAGGCGGTAGTAGTCGAGGACGTGGCGGTTGTCGCAGACGGCCATGTTGTTGCGGATGAGTTCTTTGGCGCGTTCGCCCAGCGGTTCGGTGGCGATGATGAAGGTGCTGACGGCGATGGCTTTTTTTTCCAACGGCTTGAATTTTTGATGCAAACCGGCGTAGGTGTTAACGGCATACACGAGGTTTTGGCATTCGATGCTGCCGTCCGGGGTATGGACGAGCCAGCCGCCTTGATAGGGTTCGATACGGGTCATCGGGGACTGTTCGAAAATCTGCGCGCCTGCTTCGGCAGCGGCGCGGGCGACGCCCAGGGTATAGTTGAGCGGATGGAGATGGCCGGAATGGGGGTCGAATTGCGCGCCTAAGTACATATCACTGTTAAGCTGTTGTTTGAGCGTGTCTTTATCCCAAAGTTCGTAATGGGTGGCGTTGTAATGTTTTTGGGCGTGTTCATGCCATTGTTGCAATTCTTCCCAATGCTGCGGGCGGATGGCGACGGTAGCATAGCCACGCTGCCAATCGCAGGCGATTTGGTGTTTTTTAACCCGTTCGTCAACGAGTTCGACGGCTTGCAGAGATTGCTGCCAAAACCAGCGGGCTTGTTCCAAGCCGACTTGTTTTTCGATTTCTTCCATACCGCAGGCGTAATCGCTGATGACTTGCCCGCCGCTGCGCCCTGATGCGCCGAAGCCGATGCGGGCGGCTTCGAGTACGGTTACTTCGCGTCCGTTTTCGGCAAGGGGGAGGGCGCTGCAAAGTCCTGTCAATCCTCCGCCGATAACGCAGGTCTCGGTTTTCAGACGACCTTCAAGTTTGGGATAAGCGGCGTGGGGATTGATGGTGCTGAAATAATAGGAGGGAAGGTATTCTTTAAAATTGGGATGAATCATAGGGTAATGCTTTACGGTGGTTTCAGACGACCTTTGGAGGGTAGTTGAGGGTCGTCTGAAAAGTGGGTTAAACGGGTTGTGTGAAGAAAACAGGCTGACCTTGCATTGATGCGGTCAGCCTGTCTGATTGGGTCAATTTGTTTTTTCTGCGGCAAGCTTTTCCTGACGGTAGGCTTCGGCGGCTTCTCGGTCACGTTTGGTTGCTTGACGCATCATCCAGTAATTGATGACGATGACCAGCGTACCGATGATGCCGATAAGGATGGTTGCCAACACATTCATCTGCGGGTCGAGACCCAGCTTGATTTTGGAGAAAATCACCTGCGGCAATGTGGAAGAACCGGGGCCGGATAGGAAGGAGGTAATCACCAAATCATCCAGCGACAGGGTAATGCCGAGCAGGAAGCCTGAAGCGATGGCAGGGGCAATCAAGGGTAGGGTGATGACGAAAAAGATTTTCAGCGGGCGAGCACCCAAGTCCATTGCGGCTTCTTCGAGCGATTGGTCGAGCTCCACCAGACGCGAACGGATGACGACGGTAATGTATGCCATACAAAGCGTCGTATGTCCGAGGAAAATAGTGAAGAAACCGCGGTCAAAGTACAGGTTTTGCAGCAATTCGCTGCCTTGCAGGAACATTTGCACCTGAATAATCAGGAGCAGCATGGACAGACCGGTAATCACGTCAGGCATAACCATAGGCGCGGAAATCATACCGGCAAACAAGGTGCTGCCGCGGAAGCGTTTGATACGCGCCATCGCGTAGCCTGCCAACGTACCCAAAACGACGGCTGCAAGCGAGGATGCGGCGGCAATGCGCAGCGACAGCCAAGCGGCTTCCAAGATAGTGTCGTTTTCCAACAATGCGCCATACCACTTGGTCGAAAAGCCGCCCCAAACGGTAACCAGCTTGGATTCGTTAAAGGAATAGATGACCAAGACGACCAGCGGAATATACAGAAACGCCAGCGACAGCATCAGCATCAGTTTCAGGAACCAAGATAATCGGGATTTTTGCATTATTTGGCTCCTTCTTCTAATTCGCGGTTTTCATAATGCTGGAACAGCGCAATCGGCACGACCAGCAATGCGACCATGACGACGGCGACGGCGGAAGCCAACGGCCAGTTGTTTTGATCGAAGAACGCCTGCCACAAGACTTTACCGATCATCAGGTTTTCCGAACCGCCGACCAGCTCGGGAATCACGAATTCACCGACTGCGGGAACGAAAACCAACATAGAGCCTGCGATGATGCCTGTTTTGGACAGAGGTAGGGTGATGGTGAAGAACGATTTGACCGGTCCTGCGCCCAAATCAGAAGCAGCTTCGAGCAGGCGGTTGTCGAGTTTCACCAGTTGCGTGTAAAGCGGCAGAATCATAAACGGCAGATAGGCATAAACCATGACCAAGTTCAGCGAGAACGCGTTGTAGAACAGGTCTAAAGGCTCTTCAATAATCTGCATTTTGAGTAGGAAATTATTGATGATGCCATTGTGTCCCAGCAGGCCCATCCATGCGTAGACGCGCAGCAGAAAGGAAGTCCAGAAAGGCAGCATAATGGCAAGCAGCAGACCGTTGCGCATGGCTGGATTGGCGCGCGAAATCGCATAGGCGGTCGGATAACCGATCAGCAGACAAATGATGGTCGTCGTCAGCGCAGTCTTAATCGAAGACCAGTAGGTCATCAGATAGATATTGCTGTTTTCGCTGTCGCCGAACGGATTCAGGGTATTCCAAAAATTTTGGAAAATATCGGCATAGTTTTGATAACTGATGGCGATGTTCAGACGACCTAAATCTTCATCGACGCTGGTCAGCGGCGTAAACGGCGGAATGGCGATTTCTTGTTCGGCAAAGCTGATTTTCAGCACGATGGCGAACGGAATTAGAAACAGCACCAAAAGCCAGATATACGGCACGGCGATGACCGTGCGCTGACCCGGGCGGCGGAACAGTTTGTTTTTCAGTTTTTTAAGGTTCATCTCATTCCCCTTAAATTAACGGAACAACGGAGTCGGTTGGTTTTCCGGCCAGCTGATATAGACGGTTTCGTCCCAAGTCGGCGGCGTGATGTTGCGCACGTACCAATAAGGTGCGGGAACTTGGCTTTTGACGACGCGGCCGTTGGCGAGTTTGATATGGTAGATTGCGAAACTGCCCAAGTAGGCGATTTCTTCCACTGTGCCTTTTGCCCAGTTGAAGCTGCCCAAATGGTCGGGTTTTTCTTTATACAAATCAATGTCTTCGGGACGGATGCTGACCCAAATGTCTTGTTCGCTCGGGCCGCCCAGACCGTGGTCGATGCGGACGTGGTTTTCCAAGCCTTCGCATTCGATGACGGCATAATCGGCATGGTCTTCAATCACGACGCCGCTGAAAATATTGGTTTCGCCGATAAATTCGGCAGTAAAGCGGCTGTTTGGATAGTCGTACACATCGCTAGGCGTACCGACTTGTTGCAACTGACCGTCGGACATAATGGCGATGCGGGTCGCCATCGTCATCGCTTCTTCTTGGTCGTGGGTAACCATGATGCAGGTTACGCCGACTTGCTCCAGCGTATTGACCAATTCGAGCTGGGTTTGTTGGCGCAATTTTTTGTCCAACGCGCCCAAAGGTTCGTCAAGCAGCAGGATTTTCGGACGTTTTGCCAAGCTGCGTGCCAAAGCGATACGTTGTTGCTGACCGCCGGACAATTGATGCGGTTTGCGCTTGGCGTATTTGGTCATCTGCACCAGACGCAGCATTTCTTCCACGCGCGCAGCGATTTCATCTTTGGGCATTTTGTCTTGTTTCAGACCGAAGGCAATGTTCTGCTCCACAGTCATGTGCGGGAACAGGGCATAGCTTTGAAACATCATATTGATGGGGCGCTCGTAGGGGGCAAGTTTGGTAATGTCCTGACCGTCCAGAATGATTTTGCCCTGATTAGGGCTTTCCATGCCCGCCAGCATACGCAGCAGCGTGGATTTACCGCTGCCGGAGCTGCCCAAAAGGGCAAAGATTTCATGTTGATAAATATCCAAGTCGATGTTATCGACAGCGTAATTGTCACCAAACTTTTTCACCAAGCCTTGGATTTTGAGATAAGGTTTGGCTGAAGACGCAGTGGTTGCGGTCATAATGGCAATACTCCAATAAAAATGACGAGTACCGGCAAAACGGATTTTCGAAAGGGTGATAAAAAGCTGTTTGATTGCTGGCGGGAGTCGCAACGTCGAAACGTCGTCTGAAACTCTTGTGAAGCGCACGGGCAGCATGGATGGGAAACGGCTGGAAATACAAGGGTAAACCGTCTCCGCAGAACTCGCTATTATATTAGCCTATGGCACGCAGGGGCAATACGAAATTGCCCGAAGGGGCTGATTTTTCGCGGATTCGATTTAAACAGTGCGGCTTGTTATCGGTCGGATTGAATCTACTATCAAACCCATATGGGCAAATAGGAAGGAGCAGTTGCCTTCATATGGGAAATTTAAGCGCGTTGTTTTTATGCAATTAATTTATATAGATATTATGCTTTTATCTTAAATATTTATTCAAAATATAATAAAATTTGAAATATTAACAATAAAAGTAGTTTCTTGGCGTGGGGTTTTACCCAAGCACAATGAGAAACAGATTTTCAAATAAATTTTTTCCGTGAATTTTTACGCAAGGGGTAAAACATGAGTATCAAACAGTGGCCTGAAGGCGAGCGACCGCGTGAAAAATTATTGGCACGCGGTGCAGGCGCATTGAGCGATGCGGAGCTGCTGGCGATTTTGCTGCGGGTCGGTACGCGCGGGATGAGCGCGGTGGATTTGGCACGTTATCTGCTGAACGAGTTTGGCAGCTTGGGCAAACTGATGAGCGCCGACGCTAAAACACTTTCCGCATACAAGGGCATGGGTTTGGCGAGTTTTACCCAATTTGCCGTCGTCAAAGAAATCGGCAGGCGAATTTTGGGCGAGGATTTGCAGGAAAACATCACGCTTTCCAGTCCGAAAGCTGTTGCCGACTATTTGCGCCTGCATTTGGGGCATGAAAAGATAGAAGTCAGCACCGCGCTTTTGCTCAACCGCCAAAACAGGCTGATTGCCATGCGTGAACTCTCGCGCGGAACGGTGGCAGAGAATACCGTCTATATCAGGGAAATCGTCAAGCTCGCATTGGACGAATACGCCGACAGCCTGATTATCGCGCACAATCATCCCGGCGGTTCGGCAACGCCTTCGCAATCAGACATTGCATTCACAGGTCGTCTGAAACAGGCTTTGGCATTGGTTGATGTCTCGCTTTTGGATCATTTCATTGTTACGGCGAAAGAAGTCTGCTCGATGCGGGAACAGGGGTATATGGAGGGGTAAGGAAGATGTCTTGCTGGAATTGAGCGGATTGTCTTAGTTCTGATTCTGTGGGAACTGATTGATTTTATTAGTATTCGACTGTCAAAAAGGTCGTCTGAAAAATGTTTTCAGACGACCTTTTTTGCGAATGTGGAAGTCTTTATTTTTGTATCGGTAATCTCTTTTGAACTCAAACAATAAAAGTTATACACATATATTTTAAAATTAAAATCTATATAAAACAGTAATATAAACATATTTTTCTATTTTAATGAAATTTTTGGTGTTGAGTTATCCACATTTGGGCCTATATTGGGTGTAACGAAATTCTAACCAAAGGAAACCAAAAAGATGAGATTCGACAAATTAACCGCCAAATTCCAACAAGCCCTTGCAGAAGCTCAGAGTTTGGCGTTGGCTGCGGACAGCAGCTATCTGGAAGCGGGCTTTGTGCTGAAAGCCTTGCTTGACGACCAAAACAGCGGAGCCGCCGCGCTCTTGGCTCATGCGGGCGTGAATGTGCCGCAGGTGAAGCAGCGTTTGCAGCAGCATTTAAACAGCCTGCCGAAAGTGTCCGGTCAGGGCGGCGATATTTTGCCCAGCCGGGAATTGCAGGCAGTGTTGAACCTGATGGACAAGGCTGCTACCAAACGCGGTGATGCCTATATCGCCAGCGAACTTTTCCTGCTTGCCTTGGTGCAGCAGAATGATGCGACCGGCAAAATCCTGAAAGAAGCCGGCGCGACCGAACAAAACATCAATGCCGCGATTGACGCGGTACGAGGAGGACAAAACGTGAACGATGCCAATGCCGAAGACCAACGCGATGCTCTAAAAAAATACACGCTCGACCTGACCCAGCGCGCCCGCGACGGCAAACTTGACCCCGTTATCGGCCGCGATGACGAAATCCGCCGCGCGATTCAGGTATTGCAACGCCGTACCAAAAACAACCCTGTGCTGATTGGTGAGCCGGGTGTGGGTAAGACTGCCATTGTCGAAGGCTTGGCGCAACGCATCGTCAACGGCGAAGTGCCTGAATCCCTGCGCAACAAACGCCTGCTGGTTTTGGATTTGGCGGCATTGATTGCCGGCGCGAAATACCGCGGCGAATTTGAGGAACGCTTGAAAGGCGTGTTGAACGACTTGGCAAAAGACGACGGCAACACTCTGATTTTCATTGATGAAATCCATACTTTGGTCGGCGCGGGCAAAACCGACGGCGCGATGGACGCGGGCAATATGTTGAAACCGGCTTTGGCGCGCGGCGAACTGCACTGCATCGGCGCGACCACCTTGGACGAATACCGCCAATACATCGAAAAAGACGCGGCACTCGAACGCCGCTTCCAAAAAGTATTGGTCGGCGAGCCCAGCGTGGAAGACACCATCGCCATCCTGCGCGGCTTGCAGGAGCGTTATGAAATCCACCACGGCATCGACATCACCGACCCCGCTATTGTTGCCGCCGCGGAATTGAGCGACCGCTACATCACCGACCGCTTCCTGCCCGACAAAGCGATTGATTTGATTGACGAAGCCGCCAGCCGCATCAAAATGGAGTTGGACAGCAAACCCGAGCAGATGGACAAACTCGACCGCCGCATCATCCAGCTCAAAATGGAAAAAATGCACGTTGCCAAAGAAAGCGACGACGCCAGCAAAAAACGTTTGGAGCTGATAGACGAAGAAATCGACGGCCTGCAAAAAGAATACGCCGATTTGGACGAAATCTGGAAAGCCGAAAAAGCCGCGTCCTCCAGCACCGCCGACATTAAGAAACAGATGGACGACATCAAAGTCAAAATCGAGCAGGCCAAACGCCAAGGCGACTTTGCCCGCGCGTCCGAACTCGAATACGGCGAGTTGCCGAAATTGGGTGCGCAGTTGCAGGCGGCAGAAAGCAACCCCGACGGCAAAAAACAAAACAAACTCTTCCGCACCGAAGTCGGCGCGGATGAAGTGGCCGAAATCGTATCGCGTATGACCGGCATCCCCGTGTCCAAAATGATGGAAGGTGAACGCGACAAGCTGCTGAAAATGGAAGAAGTATTGCACCGCCGAGTGGTCGGTCAAGACGAAGCCGTGCGTGCCGTGTCCGACGCCATCCGCCGCAGCCGCTCCGGCCTTGCCGATCCGAACAAACCCTACGGCAGCTTCCTGTTCCTAGGCCCGACCGGCGTGGGTAAAACCGAGTTGTGCAAAGCTTTGGCAGGCTTCCTGTTCGACAGCGAAGATCATCTGATTCGTATCGATATGTCCGAATACATGGAAAAACACGCCGTTGCACGCCTGATCGGCGCGCCTCCGGGCTATGTCGGCTACGAAGAGGGCGGCTACCTGACCGAACAAGTCCGCCGCAAACCGTACAGCGTGATTCTTTTGGACGAAGTGGAAAAAGCCCATCCCGACGTGTTCAACATCCTGTTGCAAGTATTGGATGACGGTCGTTTGACCGACGGACAAGGTCGCACCGTGGACTTCAAAAACACTGTTATCGTCATGACTTCCAACATCGGCAGCCAGCACATCCAACAAATGGGTACACAGGACTACGAAGCCGTGAAAGAAGCGGTGATGGAAGAAGTGAAAGCCTACTTCCGCCCCGAAATGATCAACCGTATCGACGAAGTGGTCGTGTTCCACGGACTGAATCAGGAGAATATCCGCAACATCGCGAAAATCCAGCTCAAAGGCTTGGAAAAACGCCTAGAAGCGCAGCACCTGCACCTGAAAGTGGACGATGCCGCCTTGGATTTGATTGCCAAAGCCGGTTTCGACCCCGTGTACGGCGCCCGTCCACTCAAACGCGCTATCCAGTCGGAAATCGAAAACCCGCTGGCCATGGCGTTGCTCGAAGGTAAATATGCACCCGAAAGCACGATTCATGTGAAAGAAGAGGGCGGCAAGCTGGTGTTTGCCTGATTTGAGCGTAGTTTGAGATAAAGTGATGAAAAAGGTCGTCTGAAAACTGTTGGCGCGAAGTCCACTGATTTCAGACGACCTTATTAGGTTAGTGTCCAATTTATACGTTTTGTATCATAAGGTTTTCATATTAAAAGATATTACTTTTGATACCAAATCGTTGTTATCAAAAAATACAATTATCCGGTTGTTATCATAATCTCCATCAGTATCCGGCAACCAGCATACGGAAATATGTGAATTCTGATAATTTGAGTCGTAATAATCAGAATCAAAAAAATATTTAATTTCAACCCATTTTCCGCTAGGAAATTCAAATAATCTTTTTAAATAATCGTTCTTTTTTTCTAAAACAAAATCATCTAATAACAAATCTAATTCGACTGCTGATTTAAGCTTTTCATCTGAGGAAGGTTTCATGATGTCTCCTTATTGAACAAATGATTTAATATGAACAATCGCTTCTAAATTTGCCTGACCAATCTTACCTGCATTGATAGCTTCCGGTAAGTTTTACAGTGTGGTTACGTCATTAAGGTCGTCTGAAAAACGTTTTCAGACGACCTTAATGCTTGATTGGGATTCGTACTTAAGCCTCTATCCAAGAGATGCTGCTCAAAGGGAACTTTGGGAATAATGCGCCGATGCAGGAGCTTCTTTGCGGTAATGAAGACGGGGTTCTTTGCCGTGCAGGGGAATTGACGATGGATGAATTGATGAAACAGATAGAGGATTATATGGATTCCTATAATCAGGAACGTTGCAGTTCGAAATTGAAAAGCCGGGGCCTGTCACATATAGAACCCGGCTTATATAGAGTGTCTGATGAATAGGCTTTTATGAATGTCCCAGACCTTAGGAGCAGTTCAGTTTTTGCCCGAACGTTTTTCAGACGACCTTTTATCTATGTTTATCAAGCAGACTGTATCGGGATGATACGGTTTTGATTGCGTTTTGCACCGCCTTCGCAATAATTGATTTTGACGTATTCTTCGACAATCTCTAAGAATTCGGCTGCGATGTTGTCGCCTTTTAAAGTCACTTTGCGTTCTCCGTCAACATAAACCGGGGCAACAGGGGTTTCGCCAGTTCCGGGTAGGCTGATGCCGATGTCTGCCAGTTTGCTTTCGCCCGGTCCGTTAACGACGCAGCCCATGACGGCAACGTTTAAAGATTCTACACCAGGGTAAAGGGTGCGCCATACGGTCATTTTTTGACGCAGGTAATTTTGTACGTCTTGGGCGAGCTCTTGGAAGACAGTACTGGTGGTGCGTCCGCAACCCGGGCAGGCGGTAACCATAGGGGTAAATGAACGCAGCCCCATGGTTTGTAGAATTTCCTGACCGACGATCACTTCTTGAGTACGCGAGCTGCCGGGTTCGGGGGTAAGAGAAATACGGATGGTGTCGCCGATACCTTCTTGGAGCAGTATGGCCAAGGCTGCAGTAGAGGCAACAATGCCTTTGCTGCCCATGCCTGCTTCCGTCAAGCCTAAGTGGAGCGGATATTGGCAGCGGCTGCCCAGCTCGCGGTAAACTTGAATCAAATCTTGAACGGCGCTGACTTTGCACGACAAGATGATTTTGTCTTCGGGCAAGCCTAACAAAACGGCTTTTTCAGCAGATTCCAGCGCCGAAATAATCAAGGCTTCTTTCATGACTTCTTCGGGCGGCTTCGGAGAAGAGGACGCTAAATTGGCATCCATCATGCGCTTGGCGAGACTTTGGTCAAGCGAACCCCAATTAACGCCGATGCGGACAGCTTTATTGTTTTCGGCGGCAGTCCGAATCATATAGGCAAATTTTTCATCGCCTTTTGCACCTTTGCCGACATTGCCGGGGTTAATACGGTATTTGGACAAGGCTTTACCGCACTCGGGAAATTCTGCCAACAGGCGTTCGCCGTTGAAATGGAAGTCGCCAATCAACGGGGTGGTGTAACCCATGTCATCCAAACGCTGGCGGATTTCGGCAACTTTGGATGCGGCTTCGGGGCTATTGACGGTAATACGCACCATTTCTGAGCCTGCATCGCTCAATTCTTTGACTTGCAGAGCGGTCGCTTCTGCATCGGCGGTGTCGGTATTGGTCATGGACTGAACGACAACGGGGGCATCCGAACCGACAGTGAGATGATCGATTTGTACTTGATGGGTTTGGCGGCGTTTGGGTGTGTTCATCTTTATTTTTTTCCTGCTACAAAGGAAGCTGATTTTTCACCGGCAATCCGGTATTCTGCCAGATTGATGGTTGTCCCGCCATAATTGGCTTGTGCGCCTGTGGCAATACCGATCCAGACATTGTAGGGCGCACCGCCTTTAAAACGCCTTTCGCTTCCTGCGGGAATGATCCGGCTGAAAATCATGGTACCTTTCTTGTCGGTGATAATCAGATTGCTTCGGTATTGGACTTTAATCCAAAGCTCGTCTGAATCGACTTTGACTTCAGGTTCGGATGCCGCTGCTTCGGATGCGGCGACACTTGAAGCTGCTTTTTCGGCATTGGATATTTCTTGTTTGCCGTTTTCTGCCATATTGGAAACGGCAACATTTTCTTTTTTCAAATCTGGCGTCTGCATACTGTTGCGTACTGCATCGCTGTTTTGTGCGACTTGTTGTTCGTTTTCATGATTGGACTTGCTTTGCCAAACATAAATACCGCCGCCAAGCAGGATGAACGCTGCTACGCCCAAAACCCATTTGGGAAAGCCGACTTTTTCACCATCTTGGTAGTTTAAGCCGGTATTTTGTTTGCGGTCTACCAGATAGACATGGTCTTCTTCCGGCGCGGAAATGGCTTTCAGACGACCTGTAATGGTTGCTTCATCGATTTTCAACAGACGGGCATAAGAACGCAGATAGCCCATAACGAAGACCAATCCTGAAAAGAAAGAATAGTCTCCTTTTTCAAGTGCTTCAATTTGTTCGGCAGACAGTTTCAACCGTCGCGCCACTTCGTCAATATCCCAACCTGATTTTTGTCTGAGTTGTCCCAGCTCATCACCCAATGATTTGGCAGCTTGAATGTCGTATTCGTTTTTCTTTTGATTTTCCATGTGGTTACTTACCTGTGGTTACTGCCTGTAATTGTTCCGAATAGGGGAAGTTTGCCCTTAACTGGGCTTCGTATTCGTAGGCTGCCTGGCTATTGCCCATAGCGGTCGCCAATTTCCAGCCCAGCAGCAAATCATCTGCCTGCAAGACATCGACTTTGCTTTGGTATTGACGGAAATAATAGTCCGCTTCGTTCAAATTGCCTGCCAGCATTTTGGTTCTTGCCAATTCTTTAAACGCAGGCGGGAATTGGGGTTGCGCAGCCAAAGAGCGTTCGAGATAAGCCTCTGCCAGCGAATATTGACCCATCTTCGCGCTGCAAATGCCCTTGTTGAGGTTGGCGATAAACGGAGAAGGATAAGTCGGATCGGCCAGGGCTTTGTCAAAATAACTGATGGACTGGGCGGGATTATTCATCTCGCTGCACAAGAACCAGCCGTAGTTATTATTGATTTCCGCATTGTCAGGCTTCAAGGATAGGGCTTTTTGGAAGCTTTCCTGCGCCTTGTCGCGTACTTTGAGATATTGATAGATTTGTGCGCGAACCAGCCATGCATCTTCATTGCTGCTGTCTGCTTTCAATGCTTCTTCAATGCTTACCGTTGCTTGACGGTAATCACCCCCGCGCATGTATTCGATAGCCAACTGGGTTTTGATATTGGCGACCTGTGTCGCACGTTCCGCTCTGCTTGGACCTTTCGGGCCGGCACATGCGCCCAAAACCAAAGTTAAAATAATGGGTTGCCAAATGTTCAGTTTCATAATCAGCTCTGTTGTTCGACCAAAATCTGCTGCCATTTTTGTTGGCGGCGTGTTTTATCTTGTACTTGTCCTGCCAATTGACCGCAAGCTGCATCAATATCGTCGCCACGCGTTTTGCGGACGGTTACCACGAATCCTGCCTGCTGCAAAATATCGCGGAAAACGCGGATATTTTCATTGGTAGAGCGTTCGTAGCCGGAATTTGGGAAGGGATTGAACGGAATCAGATTGAATTTGCACGGTACGTCTTTTACCAGTTCAATCAGTTCGCGCGCATGCTGCGCCTTGTCATTGACTCCATCCAACATAACGTATTCAAAAGTAATGAAATCTCTTGGTGCTTTGACCAAATAGCGTTGACATGCCGCCATCAACTCTTTCAACGGATATTTTTTATTAAGTGGAACAATTTGATCTCGTACTTCGTCGTTGGAAGCATGAAGGGACACTGCCAGCGCAACAGGCATCGCATCACGCAGCCTGTCCATTTGCGGCACCATACCTGATGTGGAAACGGTAACGCGGCGGCGGCTTAGACCGTAGGCATGATCGTCCAACATGATGCTTAATGCGGTAACAACATTATCAAAGTTCGCCATCGGCTCACCCATGCCCATCATGACTACATTGGAAATCACACGTTCATTTTTCGGCGTAACGCCCATTGCTTTATTCGCCCACCACAACTGCCCGATGATTTCGGCAGCGGTCAGATTACGGTTGAAACCTTGGCGGCCGGTAGAGCAGAAGGTGCATTCCAATGCGCAGCCGACTTGCGAGGAAATACACAACGTACCGCGTTCTGCTTCGGGGATAAACACTGTTTCCACGCCGTTGCCCGTTCCTACATCCAGCAGCCATTTGCGCGTACCGTCGGTGGATTCTTGCGCCATCATCAGTTTGGGCACATCCACGCTTGCCTGTTCGTTGAGTTTCAGGCGCAGAGATTTTGCCAAATCGGTCATTTCATCGAAACTTTGCGCACCGGCTTGGTGGATCCAGCGCATGACTTGTTTGGCGCGAAACGGTTTTTCGCCCATCTCGGCAAAATGATGGGTCAGTCCGTTTAAATCGTAATTCAGCAGATTGGTTTTCATGTGGTTTATTTCTTGGTAAAGCTTTTAATAAAGGCTGTCGCGATAAATCTTGCGAATCCGGCGGATTAGGACGTTACATAGTGGGTTTGAACATGTCCTGAATCTTGTTGAGCAAACAGCTTTTGTTTCACAGCTCCTTCTATCATATTTTCAGACGACCCCCATTTGAGAAAGGTCGTCTGAAAACAGATTTAGACAAACAATATCGACAAAACCGTCCAAACGCCCGAACCGGTCGGACGCCCGAACGGCATCTATCGTTAACGCGGGCAGATTTCGCTTTGGCTGAAGAAGTAGGCAATCTCGATTGCTGCATTTTCCAGACTGTCAGAGCCATGTACGGCGTTTACGCTGAGAGATTCGGCAAAATCGGCACGTATCGTACCGGGAGCGGCTTCTGCAGGGTTGGTCGCGCCCATCAGTTCACGGTTTTTTGCAACGGCATTTTCACCTTCCAGTACCTGAATCATCACAGGACCGCTGGTCATAAAGGTAACCAAGCTGTCGTAAAAAGGACGCTCTTTGTGCACAGCATAAAACTCTTGGGCTTCGCGCACGCTGAGGTGCTTCATTTTGGCGGCGACAATACGCAGTCCGTTTTCTTCAAAACGGCTGTAAATTTTGCCGATTACATTTTTACCTACAGCATCGGGTTTAACGATGGAAATCGTGCGCTCAATAGCCATATTATGTCCTTGTTTTTATTGCGTTGTGCAATAGTCTGAGATTGGGGAAAATGAACTGCTATTTTATCAAATTTCAGTATACTTTGGGGAAAGCCGCACTTTTTTCTTCGCCTTAACCTTATTTTTTCAACGTCAGATGCGGCTGTTCCAAATAAACTTCCGATTGCATTTCCACCATACGGCTGGCAGTGCGGGTAAATTCTTCGGCAAAATCGCCCTCGACATAAATATCGTTTACACCTACCGCGCTGGTTGCACAGAGTTTCACTCGGAAATCGTACAGTACATCAATCAGCCATGTAAGTCGTCGCGCTTCGGCTTTTTCCTGCGGTGTCAGACGTTCCAATCCTGATACAAACACCATTTCATAATGTTCGGCCAAATAGAGGTAATCGGCTTGCGAACGCGGACCAAAGCATAAAGCGCGGAAATCGAACCAAATGGCTCGGTCGGATTGGGCTTTGTGCGGAATTTCTCGCCCGTGTATCACGCTGACACCGGGATTCAATTCGGAAATTCCCGCCATTTCTTTAAACAAATCAGCTAATTTTTGCTCGTTTTCTTCATTGTTGGGAACGAAGAAAATCTCGGCAGGACGTAAAGTACGCAGACGGTAGTCTTCTCCGCCATCAACATTTAAGACGGTCAGGCTGGATTCAATCAGCGCAATGGTCGGCAGAAAACTGCTTCTGTTTTGACCTTGGGGGTAAAGCTCGGACGGAGCATAGTTGGAGGTCGCCACCAAAACTACGCCTTCGCTCAACAAGTTTTCCAGCAGGCGACCTAGAATCATCGCATCTGCAATATCGCTGACGTGGAATTCGTCAAAACACAATACGCGTGTTTCTTTGGCGATTTCAGTGGCTACTGCTTTTAAAGGATTGGCTTCGCTTTTCAAGTCTTTCAGACGTTTATGGATTTCCGCCATAAAAGCGTGAAAGTGGACACGGCGTTTGCGGCGGTATGGCAAGCAGCCGAAAAAAGCGTCCATCAAAAAACTTTTGCCGCGACCCACGCCGCCATAAAAATACAAACCTTTCGGTACTTGAGGAGAGCGCAGGCTGCGTCCTAGAAAGCGATTGCGTTTGCGTTTGAACATCATCAGCTCGGTCCACAAACGATCCAAATATTCAATCGCCCGCGCTTGTGCTTCATCGCTGATAAAATTCGGTTGTTCGGCTGCAGCCTGATACCAAGTCAGCGGGCTGTGGTTTTCAAACGGAGGGGCGACAAACAGTTGACCTCTATCACTCATATCTGACCTTTATTATGTTTTTGGGTTTGACAATTACGTTTTATCAACGGGCAATCACTAAAAGAAACGTATTATAGATGATTTCAGACGACCCTATGAATTTTCCATTACAAATTCCGCCCAAATTCCGAAAACAATAGAGAACCATATTTTTAGACGACAAAAAACGCCGCATTTCTGCGGCGTTCGTTTACTCAGGTTTAGTTGGCATTTTCTTGTAAAGCCAAGTCCACACGTTCGCGCAATTCCTTGCCGGGCTTGAAGTGAGGGACGTGTTTTTCAGGCACTTCCACACGTTCGCCGGTTTTGGGGTTGCGACCAATACGGGCCGGGCGATGGTTCAAATCGAAGCTACCGAAACCACGGATTTCAATGCGCTGACCGCGAGCCAGCGAGCGGGTCATGGTATCAACCAAAACCTTTACACTGTATTCGACGTCTTTTGCCAGCAATTGGTTACCGTTTTTCTCGGCAAAAACTTCTGCCAAACGAACCATTAATTCAGACTTCGTCATGTCTGCAACCTTATTCTTGGTCGCCGGACAGTTTGGCTTTCAGCAAGTCGCCGAGGCTGGTAGTACCGGCGCTGGCGGTTGCAGCAGCGTTGACTGAATTCAGGGCTTCGCGATTTTCTTTAGCGTCTTTAGCTTTAACAGACAGGCGGATGCTGCGGTTTTTGCGGTCGACGGTTACGATAACGGCTTCAACCTCATCACCTTCTTTCAGTTTGGTAGTCAGGTCTTCAACGCGGTCAGCTGCGAATTCGGAAGCAGGCAGGTAGCCTTCTACTTCGTCAGACAGGGCAACAACGGCACCTTTGGCGTCAACAGATTTCACAGAACCTTTAACCAAAGAACCTTTGTCGTTTACGCTGATGAAGTTACCGAAAGGATCGCCTTCCAGTTGTTTGATGCCCAATGAGATGCGCTCTTTGTCAACGTCGATTGCCAATACAACGGCTTCAACTTCTTCGCCTTTTTTGTATTTGCGTACAGCTTCTTCGCCAGCTTCAGTCCAAGACAGGTCGGACAAGTGAACCAGACCGTCGATACCGCCGGGCAGGCCTACGAATACGCCGAAGTCAGTGATGGATTTAACCGCACCGGAGATTTTGTCGCCTTTGTTGTGGTTGGCGGCAAATTCTTCCCAAGGATTGGCTTGGCATTGTTTCATACCCAAAGAGATACGGCGGCGGTCTTCGTCGATTTCCAAAATCATGACTTCAACTTCGTCACCCAGTTGAACAACTTTGCTTGGGTGTACGTTTTTGTTGGTCCAGTCCATTTCGGAAACGTGTACCAAACCTTCGATGCCTTGTTCGATTTCAACGAACGCACCGTAGTCGGTCAGGTTGGATACTTTACCGAACAGGCGGGTACCTTGTGGGTAACGACGGGTCAGGCCGCTCCAAGGATCTTCGCCCAATTGTTTCATACCCAGAGAAACACGTTGTTTGTCTTGGTCGAATTTCAGGACTTTGGCTTCAACTTCTTGACCAACTTCCAAGACTTCGCTCGGGTGTTTCACACGGCGCCATGCCAGGTCAGTGATGTGCAACAGACCGTCGATGCCGCCCAAGTCAACGAATGCACCGTAGTCGGTGATGTTTTTAACGATACCTTTGATGATAGAGCCTTCTTGCAGGTTTTCCAGCAGGGCTTTACGCTCTTCACCCAAAGTAGCTTCCAGAACGGCGCGGCGGGAAACCACGACGTTGTTGCGTTTTTTGTCCAGTTTGATGACTTTGAATTCGATTTCTTTGCCTTCAAAGTGGGAAGTGTCTTTAACGGGACGTACGTCAACCAAAGAACCCGGCAAGAATGCGCGGATGCTGTTGATCATAACGGTCAGGCCGCCTTTGACTTTGCCATTGATAACGCCGGACAGGATGTCGCCGTTTTCCATCGCTTCTTCCAAAGCGATCCAGTCGGCAGCACGTTTGGCTTTTTCGCGGGACAGTTTGGTTTCGCCGAAGCCGTTTTCAACGGATTCGATGGTAACGGTAACGAAATCGCCAACTTTAACTTCAATCTCGCCCTGAGCGTTTTTGAATTCAGCAACGTCAATCAGAGATTCTGATTTCAGACCTGCGTTTACAGTGACGAAGTTTTGATCAATGCCGACTACTTCGGCAGTAATCACTTCACCTGGGTTCATCTCTTGCAGGGTAAAGCTTTCTTCCAGCAGCTGGGCAAAATTTTCCATAGTCATATATACTCTTTTCGGTACACCGCCAAGGGGTGCGGGGTAGGTTGGAGAATGCCTGCCGCCCTTGGCGCGGCAGGCTTTGAAAATAAATATTTCAGACGACCTTCGGATGCTCCAAAGGTCGTCTGAAACAAAACGCAAGGATTATACCCTAATTTTTAAACTTTATGATACCAATCAAGCACTTTTTTTACAGCTTCTTCGATACTCAGCCCGCTTGTATCCAAAAGCTCCGCGTCGGGAAGCTGCTTTAAGGGCGCGACACTGCGGCGGCGGTCCGCTTCATCGCGTGCTTCGATGTCCGACAAAATCCGTTCAAATTCCAAGCCTTCGCACGGAATGCCGATTTGTTTGGCGCGACGTTCCGCCCGTATTTTCGCACCTGCGGTCAGGAAAACCTTTAACGTCGCATCGGGGAAAACAACCGACCCCATATCGCGCCCGTCGGCAACCAACCCTTTTTCGGTCAGAAAATCACGCTGCCGCTGCAAAAGCGCGGCGCGCACTTTCGGCAACTGCGCCACTGCAGACGCACCCATACCGATTGCTTCGCTGCGGATTTGCCCAGAAACGTCTTCATCTTCCAAAAAAACCTGAGACCCTTCAAAACGGGCAGGCAGATTTTCCGCCAATGCGGCAACCGCCTCTTCATCGTTCCATTCCACATCCCGCTTCTTCGCATACAGCGCGGTCAGACGGTATAACGCGCCGGAGTCCAGATAATCAAACCCCAAAGCCTGAGCGACACGGGAAGCAACTGTACCTTTTCCCGAGGCACTGGGTCCGTCTATGGCGATGACTTTTTGTTTGGTATTCATATTTTGGCTTTCTGAAATAATGTAGGAGGTCGTCTGAAAGAACGCATCAGGCAGGCATTATATAGATAATTGTTTAATGATGAGAACCGAGGTCGTCTGAAAAAGCATTTCAGACGACCTTAGATATTAATTGGAGTGTGGGCTAACGTCGTCTTTAAATTGTTTCGTCGTCGTATTGGTTATTTCATTATGAAGAAAAACAGTTATCCGTTTGAGCTGATTAGGGTAGGGCGGTTCATATTTTACTTTTTAGAAGCTTGGTATACTTAATGGTTTATTTGTAAATTAATGTTCATTTATGGGGTGAAACTGTATAATTCCCGCCGTTTGAATTGATTTGACGAGGCTTTTTGATGAACCAGCTTAAATTGGCGGTTTCCGGCGCACAGATTTTGTTTGTGGCGTTCGGGGCGATGGTGCTTGTTCCGCTATTGACCAAACTGAATCCTTCTTTGGCACTTTTAGGTGCGGGCATCGGTACGCTGCTCTTTCAAATAGTCACCAAGCGTAAAGTACCGATTTTCCTCGGCTCTTCTTTTGCCTTTATTGCGCCGATTATCTACTCCCTCGAAACATGGGGCCTGCCTTCGACCATGTTCGGGCTGTTTGCTGCAGGCTTTATGTATTTCGTGTTTGCCGGATTGATCAGATGGCGCGGGCTGGCTACGGTCAACCGACTGCTGCCGCCCGTGGTTATCGGACCCGTGATTATGGTCATCGGCTTGTCTGTCGCTGCAGCCGCAAGTGAAATGGCAATGGGCAAATCCAGCGGAAAGCAAGTAATCGACTATGCGGATGCGCTGATTTTGTCGGGCTTTACGTTTGCCGTTACGGTGATTGTGTCGGTTTTCGGCAGCCGCATGATGAAACTGGTTCCGATATTAATCGGCGTGGCTGCGGGCTATATTTTGGCTTTGGTGATGGGCTTGGTGGATACCGCCGCCATCGCGGCTGCGCCGTGGTTTGCCGTGCCGCATTTTGAAACGCCGCAAGTCAACTGGCAGGCCGCGCTGTTTATGCTGCCCGTCGCCATTGCGCCCGCCATCGAACACATCGGCGGCATCATGGCCATCGGCAATGTAACGGGCAATAACTACACCAAAGACCCGGGCTTGGATAAAACGCTGGCGGGCGACGGCTTGGGCGTGTGTGTGGCGGGTTTGATCGGCGGTCCGCCGGTAACGACTTACGGCGAGGTAACGGGCGCGGTGATGATTACGAAAAACAGCAATCCGGTCATTATGACTTGGGCGGCGATTTTTGCCATCGCTATGGCGTTTTTTGGCAAATTCAATGCCTTCCTCACTTCCATCCCTCTGCCCGTAATGGGCGGCATCATGCTGCTTTTGTTCGGCACGATCGCTTCTTTGGGCATTAAAACGCTGGTGGATGCGAAAGTGGATTTGATGCAGCCGAAAAATCTGGTGATTGTCAGCTCGGTTCTGACGGTCGGCGTCGGCGGCATGGCGGTTCATGTCGGTACGTTGAGTTTTGCCGGCGTCGGTTTGTGCGCCATTTTGGCAATCGTATTGAACTTCTTGCTACCGGATCCGAAGACGGAAAGTTGATTCGGCATTACCGCCGATAAGGTAAAAAGGTCGTCTGAAACGATATCCTTTCCATATAGATATATTGATATGTTAATATCCTATCTTTATTAAACAGGAATAGTAACCATGTTGCACAAAATCGGGATCATGAGTGCGTTGATTCTAGGTCTTGCCATGCCGGCCGCTGCCGAATGTTTGATTGAAAAAGACAGTATCGCAGGAATTAAATTAGGGCAGAACTTAAAGCAGGTAAAACAGAAATTCCCGAAGGCGAAAATGGAGAGAACAAGCGATGCCGATGGTGTGGCGTTTGTTGCCATTACACTGTCTAAAGACGTTATGGTTATCACCCATCAAGATGGAGACGGCGATCCTGATGCGCCTATAAAACTCCATAAAAAAATTGATTTTTTGATCACCAATTCTCCTGCCTGTCACACGGCTTCGGGGGTTCATCCGGGCATGAAGATCAAAGATGCAGAAGC
>KV796987.1:50788-58599 GCA_001809325.1 Neisseria sp. HMSC077D05
GCAATATTTACCCGCCACCCGAAACATTTCGAATTTAGAATGGAAATGGGAACAGGAATTTATCCTAGTAAAGGTGAAACACCGAATCGAACTCGACGTTACCGTAAAACGGGACTTATCGAGGAGATTTCTGTATTTGGAAAAGGAGGTTTTGATGGCAGCTATGGGATTTGAAAAACTGCCGCCTTGTAATTTTTAGCTATCGATTCCGTTACTTAATACAGGTCGTCTGAAACGATATTCTTGCCATATAGATATATTGATATGTTAATATCCTATCTTTATTAAACAGGAATAGTAACCATGTTGCACAAAATCGGGATCATGAGTGCGTTAATTTTGGGTCTTGCCATGCCTGCCACTGCCGAATGTTTGATTCAAAAAGACAGTATCGGAGGAATTAAATTGGGGCAGAACTTAAAGCAGGTAAAACAGAAATTCCCGAAGGCGAAAATGGAGAGAACAAGTGATGCCGAAGGTGTGGCGTATGTTGCCATTACGCTGTCTAAAGACGTTATGGTTATCGCTTTGCAAGATGGAGACGACAATCCTGATTCTCCTATAAAACTCCATAAAAAAATTGATTCTTTGAGCACCTATTCTCCCGCCTGTCACACGGCTTCGGGGGTACATCCGGGCATGAAGATCAAAGATGCAGAAGCCAAGTTGGGTAAAGTCAAAAAAATCATAATGTCGGAAATCGAATCTCGTGAATACGCAATATTTACCCGCCACCCGAAACATTTCGACTTTAGAATGGAAATGGGAACAGGAATTTATCCGGGTAAAGGTAGAGCACCGAATCAAACCCGGCGTTACCGTAAAGGGGGCAGTATTTTAGAAATTTCTGTATCTAAATACGGAGGTTTTGATAACTGAAGAGCAGGGCATTAGGCAAAAAGCTTAAAAAACCGACTACGGAATAGAAACGTTCCTGTATGTTCCAGCTGGCTTTTAAAATCCCTGAAACTGTCCAAACGGCTATGGGATTTGAACAACCGCCGCCCTGTAACTGTTGCCGATTGATTTCACTATATAATACAGGTCGTCTGAAAACCGGATTTCCGTTTTCAGACGACCTTTTTAATACTTACCTGCCGAACCGTTTATTTGTGCACCTAGAGTATTGAATCTATGCCTTCCGCCCTTATAAATAGCAAATACGGCATAATGATTAACATGATAAAGACGGAAGAACGATATGGCAGAAAAAACCTATTACGAAATTCTCGGCGTGGACAAAACCGCCGACGCCGACACCATTAAAAAGGCCTACCGCAAACTGGTACGCAAATACCATCCCGACGTCAGCAAAGAACCTGACGCCGCCGAGCGCACCGCCGAAATCAACACCGCCTACGAAACCTTATCCGACCGTGAAAAACGTGCCGAATACGACGAATTGCTAGCCAACCCTTACGGCCGCAGCGCAGGAGGCAATCCGTTCGGCGGCGCGCAATCCGGCGGCTTTCACTACGAATACCGCGGCGGCGAACCTTTCGGTGCGGGCGATTTCAATTTTGAAGATTTGTTTGCCGGCTTCGGCCGCAGTCAGAGACATGCACACGCAAGACCGGACGGCCCGATTAAAGGCGAAGACCAGCATGCCGAACTGAGTATCGATATTTACGCCGCTTATGTCGGCGCGGAGCGTTCGCTGAATCTGAACGTGCCGACCGTGGACGAATACGGCCGCGTCGGTTATCAGACCAAAACCCTCAACGTCAAAATCCCCAAAGGCATTACCGAAGGCCAGCAAATTCGTTTGGCGGGACAGGGCCTGCCCGGCTACAACGGCGGCGTAAACGGCGATTTGTATCTGAAAATCAAGTTCCACGACAAACCCGATTTATACGTTAAAAACAAAAAAGACGTATACCAGACCATAGACGTCAAGCCTTGGGAAGCGGTATTGGGCGGCAAAATCATCGTTCCTACCGCAGCCGGACGTTTGCAGGTCAACCTGCCTGCCAACAGCCAAAACGGTAAAAGCATACGCCTGAAAGGCAAAGGTATTCCTGCCAAAGAAGCGGGCGATTTGTACCTCAACATCCGCATCAGCGTTCCCAAGGCCGAAAGTGAAGCCGACCGCGCCGCATGGGCGCAGCTTGCCGCCCACTTTGACGGCAAAAGCGCATCAAATTGAAAGGACAAACCATGACGCAACACACCGACATTACCCTGACTTTCGAAGAAATCCTCGCTGCCAGCCGCTGCCGCCGCGATTGGCTGCTGGAGCTGATAGAGGAAGAAATCATCAGCGTAAACGGCAGGCCGGAACAAACTTTGTACAGCGGCTTCCAACTCGCCCGCATCCGCCGCGCCCAGCGCCTGAGCCGCGACTTCGATGCCGGCATTCCCGCACTCGGCCTGATTATGCGCCTGTTGGACGAAGTGGAAGAATTGCGCAAGGCACAGCAACCCTTATCCCTACTGGATGAAGGCAAATAGCAGTCAATAAAAGAAGGCCGTCTGAAAAACAGTTTTCAGACGACCTTTTTTCAATACGGGAAACGATGATGGCTGAGAATACTGCCGATGATTTGAACCTTGCCGCCGCTCAAGCAGCGGGGCGTTTGTTGGAGCGTTGCGTACCGGAGCATGCTGCGGTGCTGACGCCTTATGTGTTGCGGCTGTTTGCGGCTTTGCAGAACGGGCATTCGTTTGTTTGGCTAGATGAGGGCGAGGCGGAGGAATTGGCGGGATTGGCGCCGACGGTCGGGCAGGGCACGTCGCCGTTGGTGTTGCAGGGCAGAAAGTTGTTTTTGGGGCGGATGTGGCAGCTCGAGCATGATTTGGCGGCTGAAATCAAGCGTTTGGCAGAAGCGGAAGTCGAGCCTGTGGATTGGATGAGCGCGTCGCAAAACTTGTCCGGCTGGTTTGCCGACAAAGGAAGCGCAGGGCAGCGGGATGCGGCGGGGCTTGCCCTGCTTCAAGCGTTTATGCTGATTACGGGCGGGCCGGGTACGGGAAAGACGACGACGGTGGCGAAACTTTTGGGGCTGGTTTGCACCAACTCTACCTCGCGCCTGCCGCGTATCGCGCTTGCCGCGCCGACGGGCAAGGCGGCGGCGCATATGGCGCGCGCGCTGCATCGGGCGGTGGACGGTTTCGAGATGCCGGATGCGGTGCGCAATCATTTGTCTGCGCTGGAAGGGCAGACGGTTCACCGCCTTTTGAAACTGCGCCCGCCGCAAATGCTGCCTGCGTTTGACGGTAACCGTCCGCTGCCTTTGGATGTGTTGGTAGTGGATGAGGCTTCGATGCTGGATATTTCATTGCTCTTGCACTTGCTGCGTGCGATTCCGTCGGGCTGCCGCGTGATTTTTTTGGGTGACGAGTTCCAGCTGCCTTCTGTCGGCGTCGGCGCGGTATTGGCGGCGTTGTCGAGACGGACGGTTTTAGATAAGGACACGGCGGAGCAGCTGAGTATTTATTTGCCGGAACACGGTTTCCCCGTGGAAGAAAATCCGCCGGCTTTGTCGAAAAACGTCGCGCAACTGACGGTCAGCCACCGTTTCGGCGCAGACAGCGGCATCGGTTGCTTGGCTAGGGCGGTCGTATCGGGCAAGAGCGGGGAAGGTTGGGCGCAGTTTGCCTTGTTCCCCAACGAGCTGGAAATCCGCGAGGGTCGTCTGAAACAGCAGGCGGAACTGCTTTACCGCAAACACGAAAAATACTGGCAGGCAGTCGATAAAAACGATGTGGCGCTGGCGTTCGGACACGCGGCGGACGTGGTCGTTTTGGCGGCATGGCGGCAGGACGCGGAGGCGTTCAACGAAGAGTATTGCCGTTATCTGCAACGCAAACATCGGGCGGGCGCGGATACGCCGTGGTTCGCGGGACAAATCATCATGATTGCGCGCAACGACTATACGCTGGAAGTGTTCAACGGCGATATCGGGCTGATTATGCCCGATGCGGAATCGGTGAACGGCTTGGCTGCCTATTTCCCGAATGCGGACGGCTTCAAAAAAATCGCCATCAGCCGCCTGCCGCAATTTGAATCCGCGTTCGCCATGACCGTGCATAAAAGCCAAGGTTCGGAATACCGGGAAGTGTGGCTGCTGCCGCCGTCGGGAAAGATAGAGCAGGGTGGAGATGACGCGCTGTCGGGCTTAAACAATGCGCTGCTCTACACCGCCATCACCCGTGCGCGGGAACGCTTCGTCTTTTGGGGAAATGAAGAACAATGGCGGCTGGCGGTGGAAACCCGCAAAACCCGCCGCACGGCATTGGGCGACATCTTAGATGCCATGTTCGTACCGAAAGCTTGAATCAAACCCTAAAGGTCGTCTGAAAACGAAACGGATGCTGCCGAAGTTTTCAGACGACCTTTCCCTATTGATGTGCGTCAAAATCAGTTTGGAAATAAGCATAATACTCTAAATCTTCTTGACGGTTTGTGCCGTCTTTCATAGGATTACAGCCGTTCGATTACAAAAATTAGTAAATTTCTAACAAATATTGATTAGGAATTTTTGTTAAAAATACCTTTTACCCTTCAATCGGAGATTGGCATGAACATCCAAAAAAACTTTGCCGTTGTATGCGCTGCCTTGGCGGCATTACCCACCGCATTTGCAGAAACCGCTAGCGTAGAGCGCGATGCCGCCGCATTGGCGACAACAGACGATTACGTCAATGCGGGCAGTGTTGTCCGCAAAGACGAAGACAAAATCAGTATTTTCAACGATTTGCTGACCGTAAACGGTTCATTCCGCGTCCGCGCCGACACCAAAGACATCAATGCCAACAACAGCAGCACCAACCCCACGCCCGAAGCCTCCAATACCAATTTCAACGCCGAATTCTGGTTACGCGCCAAGCTTTATAAAGATTGGAAACTGGTGACCCAAATCGAACCCAACATCGACTTGAAAACCGGCAAATTCAACGGCGACCATGATGTTCCCGTGAACAAACTCTATGCCGAAGGCTCGATTACCGAAGGCGTCAAAGCCCGCGTCGGTAAATTCGGCGCATTCTCCTCCTACGGACGCGTCTGGGATACCGAAGTAACCGGCGGCGAAATCTTCTTTGACAACAAAACCCTGCCCACCAAAATCTATGCAGGCCGCCGTACCGGCAGCCTCAACGACAACGTATGGGGCATAGGCGGCCGCCGCAAACACTTCGCCGCCATTCAAAGCAGCCTGCCGATTAACGAAAACATCAACGTCGGCGCAACCGTCAGCTACATGAAAGACATAGACGTGCGCGGCGCGAAGAAAAATGCCGTCTTTGGCGAAATCGGCGCAGATGTCAAATTCAACGACGATTGGCGTTGGATGGCGGCAGTCAGCAAGTCCAACATCAAAGCCTATAACGATGCAGGACAAAAAATCAAAAACGACGGCTTGTTCACCGAAGTCCGCTACAAACTCGCCGACTGGAAAGTCCGCAATTCCTACGACGTCTTCCTGAACTACCGCCGCGTCGGCGCACTGTCGGGCGTATCTTCCGTACAAGACTACAGCAAAAACGTACAAGGCGTACAAGTCGGCGCGACCTACGTTCCTTGGAAAAACTGGAAAGTGTCAGGCTTTTACTTGGCGGGCAAACAAGTTACCCCGACTGCCGGTTCAAACAGACAAGACGTCAACGTCTTGCGCGGTCAAGTGGAATACAAATTCTAAGCCGTTTGGATAAAGCAAAGGTCGTCTGAAAACCTGTTTTCAGACGACCTTTTGCTTTTCTCCTCCATCAAATCGAATATTCAATCAACTCGTTCTGCGAAAACACATAAACCTGTTTCGGCACCAATGCCAATTCCCGCCCTGCGGACAAATCCAGCCTTGACGCGTCGCTGCCTGCGAGCGTGATATGTACATCCTGTTTGCCGTGTTTCACCAAAACGTGCGTCAGTGCGCCGACGGCGTGGATTTTTTCGATTTCGGCGCGGATCATCGGGGTTTCGTGTTCGGCGGCGATCTGCCATTCGTGCGGGCGGATGTAGCCGGTGGCGGTTTGTTCCTGCCATTTGTAGTGCGCGTCCAATTTCCACGCGAAGCCGTTGTAGTGCCAGATGCCTTTTTCGATGCGTCCTTCAAATGCGTCGGTTTCACCGAGAAATTCGGTAACGAAGGCGTTTTCGGGTTTGCGGTAAATGGCTTCGGCGCTGCCGGTTTGTTCGATTTTGCCGTGGTTCATGACGACGATTTCGTCGGAAACTTCGAGGGCTTCTTCTTGGTCGTGGGTAACCAGAATGCTGGTTACGCCCAAGTTGTGATGGATGTCGCGCAGCCAGGTACGCAATTCTTTGCGTACTTTGGCATCCAGCGCGCCGAAGGGTTCGTCCAGAAGCAGGAGTTTCGGTTCGACGGCGAGGGCGCGGGCGAGGGCGATGCGCTGGCGTTGGCCGCCGGAGAGCTGGTGCGGATAGGATTTGGCGAGGTGGGAGAGCTGCACGAGTTTGAGCAATTCTTCGACTTTGGTGCGGATTTGTTCTTTGGACGGGCGTTCGGACTTGGGCAATACGGTCAAGCCGAAGGCGACGTTGTCAAACACGTTCATGTGGCGGAAGAGGGCGTAGTGTTGGAACACGAAGCCGACTTTGCGTTCGCGCACATGCTTGGCGGTTACGTCTTGCCCGTCAAACAGGATATTGCCGCCGTCGGCGTTTTCCAGTCCGGCAATGATGCGCAGGAGCGTGGTTTTGCCGCAGCCGGAAGGGCCGAGCAGGGAAACGAGTTTGCCGGTGGGGACGTTGAGGTTGATGTTTTTCAGCGCGTGGAAACTGCCGAAGTGTTTGTTTAGATTTTGGATGGTGATACTCATGCTGCGTTCCTTTCGGCGGCGGCGAGTTTTTTATCTTGTAATTTTGTGATGATGTTCTGCACCGCCAGCGTCGCCAGTGCTAAAAGTGCCAATACACCGGAGAGGGCGAATGCGCCGGTGAAGTTGTATTCGTTGTAGAAGATTTCGACCAAAAGCGGGATGGTGTTGGTTTCGCCGCGTATGTGTCCCGATACCACACTGACCGCGCCGAATTCGCCCATCGCGCGGGCGTTGGTGAGGATGATGCCGTAGAGCAGCGCCCATTTGATGTTGGGCAGGGTAACGCGCCAAAACATCTGCCAGCCGCTTGCGCCGAGAATCAGCGCGGCCTGTTCTTCGCTGTCGCCCTGCGCCTGCATCAGCGGGATGATTTCGCGCGCGACAAAGGGAAAGGTAACGAACAGCGTCGCCAAAATAATGCCGGGGATGGCGAAGATAATCTGTATGCCTTGCGCTTCCAGCCAGCCGCCCAATGCCGTGTGCGCGCCGAACAATAAGACGAACATCAAACCGGCGACCACGGGCGATACGGAAAACGGCAAATCGAGCAGGGTAGTCAGCAACTGCTTGCCGCGGAAGTCGAAACGGGTCAGCAGCCACGCCATCGCCACGCCCAATACGGCATTGACGGGAACGACCACCGCGGCGGTAATCAGGGTGAGCTTGATCGCCGCCCACGCTTCGGGATCGGTAAGGGATTGCAGGTACAAATCCCAACCGCCTTTCAGCGCTTCGTAAAACACGGCGACAAGCGGTACGACCAGCATCAGCAGCAGGAACCCCAGCGCGACAGCGGTCAGCAACACGCGCAGCCAGCGCGGTTCGGTCAGGTTGGGATTGGCGGAATAGGGTTTCATGGCGGTGGTGTTCTCTGGTTGGTTGTTTAAGGTGTTTGGAGGCCGTCTGAAAAGGGATTGAGGGGATTCAGACGACCTTTTTGTTCATTAAGTAGTAGGTCGGATACTTGTATCCGACATAAGCCTGCCATCTCAAAAGCCATCGGATTCGAGAATCCGACCTTGTATATCGGA
>KV796988.1:0-1244 GCA_001809325.1 Neisseria sp. HMSC077D05
CCGTCATAAGGACGGGAAAAGAAACTGTCTGAGGACAAAAAATCAACTACGGGCTGCGCTGATTCAAGTATTTGGTTCCAAGTCTTTTTCATTGTTGTTTATTTCTCACTTAGTTACGAAGAACAGATTTTCCAATCCAAAGGTCGTCTGAAACAGGTTTCAAGTTTTTCAGACGACCTTTTCAAACCCACCCATACACATGAGTTAAGATTTCAAACGGGCTACCATTTTCTCATTATTCATTCATTAGAAAAAACGATCATTTTCCCTTCCGGATAATCTCCTTTCCAGCCGCAAGGGAAACCGTTATGTTGGAAAACATACAAAATATCTTTCCAAATTTCCGGTATATAATTATTGGCATAACAATTCAATAAAATTTCCATATTATGAAGCATTGTTTCTTCGACCAGATTTGCTCCACTTCCTTCGTTTGTAAGTTTTTCATCTGCCCCATGAAAATTCTTATCTAGAGCCCCCAGACAATTGGTCTTAATTAATTTACTACCAACCAAGTAGTGCCAATCGAAATCCTCCAAACCCGAGAATTGCTGAGTATCTATAATCTCCTGCCACTCACCCCATTCATCACTTAACAGATATCTGGCTTCCTCTGGAGAGGCGGTAACGATAAATTTTTCACGATCTCCGTCATAAGGACGGGAAAAGAAACTGTCTGATGACAAAAAATCAACCACAGGTTGCGCCGATTCAAGTATTTGATTCCAAGTTTTTTTCATTGTTGTTTATTTCTCACCTAGTTACGAAGAACAGATTTTCCAATCCAAAGGTCGTCTGAAACAGGTTTCAAGTTTTTCAGACGACCTTTTCAAACCCACCCATACACATGAGTTAAGATTTCAAACGGATTACAGTTTTCTCATCCTTTATTCGTTGGAAAAAACGATCATTTTCCCTTCCGGATAATCTCCTTTCCAGCCGCAAGGGAAACCGTTATGTTGGAAAACATACAAAATATCTTTCCAAATTTCCGGCATATAATTATTGGCGTAACAATTCAATAAAATTTTCATATAATAAGGCATTGTTTCCTCAAGGAAGTTTACTACACCCTCTATCGTGAGCTTTTTATCTGCTCCATGTAAATTCTTATCTAGGGCTCCCAGGCAATTGGTATTAATTAATTTACTACCAACCAAGTAGTGCCAATCAAAATCATCCGAATCTGGGAATTGTTGAGCATCTATAATCTCCTCCCACTCATCCCATTCGCGACCTAACAG
>KV796988.1:1344-13728 GCA_001809325.1 Neisseria sp. HMSC077D05
AAGTATTTGATTCCAAGTTTTTTTCATTGTTGATTGCCTTTTGACTCAAATTTTACAAGCACCAAGTCCGGGAATATTGGTTTACGGGGTGCGGGCGAGATGAAAAATATTCGGTTTATATTATCTATCTGTCTTTGGGCTGACAACTGTCATCCAAACAAAAAGGTCGTCTGAAAAGGTTTCCAAGCTTTTCAGACGATCTTTGGTCTTGTGTGAACGGTAAGCCTGCCTATAACAGCGGACTCATCAGGCGGACGGTGTTTTCTATCAGCCCGCGGAATTTGGAGCGTTGCTGCCATGCTTTGACGGTGATGTAGCTGCTGTTTTTGAGGTAGTCGCGTTGGAGGTTGTAGATTTGTTTGGTGATGTCGCGGTCGTAGATGGCGAGGCTGATTTCGAGGTTGAGGAAGAAGCTGCGCATGTCCATGTTGACCGTGCCGAAGAGGGCATAATCTTCGTCTATGGTCATGGTTTTGGCGTGTAGAAGTCCGCCTTCGAACATGGCGATTTTGACGCCTGCGTCCAGCAGCATGGGGTAGTAGGCGCGGGAGGCGTAGCGCACCATGAGGGAATCGACTTTGGCGGGCAGGATCAGGGTAACTTTGACGCCGCGTTTGGCGGCGATGGTCAATGCCATCAGGAGGGGTTCGTCGGGGACGAAATAGGGGGTGGTGATGGTGATTTGTTTGGTGGCGGCGTAAATCGCGCTGATGATGGTTTCGTAAATGACGTGGCTGCCTTGTTCTGGCGCGGAGGGGATGACTTGGGCAACGATGTCGCCCTGCTGCATTTTTTCGGGAAGGATTTCGGGAATGCGCTCTTGTGCCTGTGTCAGATATTGCTGTACGCCTTCGAGGTTTTCGTCTGTTTCGACGGCGAGGTCGGCAAAGAAGACGGCGGAGAGTTCGAGTACCAGCGGGCCGGTGCAGCGCATCATGACGTCCACCCATTCGCCGACGCCTGAATCTTTTTTGAAGAAGCGGGGATCGACGAGGTTAAAGCTGCCGGTGTAGCCGATTTTGCTGTCGATGACGAGGATTTTGCGGTGGTTGCGCAGGTCGGTGCGGGTGAAGAAGGTACGCCAGACGCCGACGGGCAATGAGGCGTGGACTTCTACGCCGGCTTCGCGCAGGGTTTCTACCCAGCCGCTATCGAAAAAGCGGCTGCTGCCGACGGCGTCGGCGAGGATGGCGCAATCCAAACCTCTGTCGGCGGCGGCGAGAAGTTCGTTTAACAGTTCTTCTATCCTGCCTTCAGGTTCGATGATGTAGAAGGCGAGCATGCAGGAATGGCGAGCGGCGCGGATGTCGGCAAGCATGGTGTCGATGATTTCATCGGTGGTGGACAGCAGCGTCATGGCGTTGTTGCGCGTCGCGCCCAGCCCTGTACCTTTGGCGGCGACTCTGCTGATGCCGTGATAACGGGATTTGACGTTGTCGCCAACGCCGAGGTAAATCTCGGAGAGGTAGCTTTCGGCGAAGCTTTGGTAGAAGCGGTTCATCTCACCCGTACGCTTCGCACGCGCCGTGCCAAGCCGCGGTTCGCCGATAAGCAGGTAGGCGATGGTGCCGAAGACGGGGAAAAGGAAAAGGATAATCAGCCAGGCGAAGGTGGAGCCGATGTTTTTTTGTTTGTACAACACACGCAAGACGCAGCCGAGTGCGGCGCAGGTATGGGCGAAAATGAAGATTTCTGTCCAGGTGATGTCTTTTAGAAAAGTCATGTTCGATAGGTGGTGGAGGGATGGCGGGAGCGGATGTATTTTTAAGTCTGACTGGTTTGAGGCGGTAAGGTTCAAATGATGAGTATATACAAAGGTCGTCTGAAAAACGAGTTGACACCGATAAGCGGGTGTTTTTCGTTTTAGCGAAACTCGCTACGCTCGTTTTCAGACGACCTTTTGAGTTTTGTTTTAGCGAAATTCGCTACGCTCTTTTTCAGACGACCTTTAGGTCTTCTTTTGTCGGAATTTTGGGTGTTAAACCACTAAAAGATACAGCCAGTAGGCAAAGCCGCCCAATGCCGCGCCTGCGGGCAGGTCAATCAGGTAATGCTGTTTGGTAAAGATGCAGGACAGGGCAATCAATACGGGAAAGAGGAACGCGGCAACGCCCAAAGTCGGCAGCGCGTGCAGAGCGGTCAACATGGCGACGGAAACGTGCATACTGGGGAAGCAGTTGCTGGCTTGGTCGAATTTTTGAACAAACTGTAAAAACCATTCGGACGGTGTTTCGCCGGTATTGATGCTGCGCCAATGCGGCGGAGTGGAAACGGGAAGCAGCCAGAAGAACAGCATTTGCATAAACAGCAACATCAGGAAGCTGAACGCCATCATGTTGAAATGGCGGTGGTCGGTCGCGATGATGTTGAGATAGAGGATGGCGGGGTAGTAAAGAAAGCTGTATATCCACGACCAACGCGGGCGGAAAGGGATTTTTTCGTCTATCGGGGAATTCCAAACAATCTCTTTGCGCAAAGGGTGGCGCTGGGTATAAAAGTAAAATTGATAAGCGCCGATAATCATCACCCCGCTCAATATCAGATTGACGAAATAGTCTTGAAAGTTCATGTGTGTGTTCCTAGAAGGGCTGTTGACAGCCCCTAAAAAAGTGGGTTTTATTGAAATTGGAATGCTGGTTTTGAAAGAACGTTATCATACCCACCTTTTGAAATATGTGAAATCAATCTGATTTGATTTTGGTAAATATGCAGTCGATTAAATAGAAAATGTCTGATTTTTACTTTTATAGTGGATTAACTTTAAACCAGTACGGCGTTGCCTCGCCTTAGCTCAAAGAGACGATTCTCTAAGGTGCTGAAGCACCAAGTGAATCGGTTCCGTACTATCTGTACTGTCTGCGGCTTCGTCGCCTTGTCCTGATTTAAAGTTAATCCACTATAACCCAACGCAAAACAAAAGGTCGTCTGAAAACCAAAACTGCCCAAGCAGCTTGGTTTCAGACGACCTTTTACGTTACGCGCTCAATCAGGCGTGATATTGGCGCGACAGTTCGTGTACGGTATCGACTAAGATTTTTGCGTGTTCGGGGTCGGCGTGTTGGTTGATGCCGTGTCCGAGGTTGAAGACATGACCGCTGCCGTGTCCGAAGTCGGCAAGGATGCGCGCGACTTCGGTGCGGATGGATTCCGGCGTACCGAAGAGGGCAAACGGGTCGAAGTTGCCTTGCAGGGCGACTTGATTGCCGACGCGACGGCGTGCTTCGCCGATGTTGCATGTCCAGTCCAAGCCCAAGGCGTCTGCGCCGATTTCCGCCATGCCCTCCAGCCACAGCCCGCCGCCTTTGGCAAACACGATGACCGGAACGCATCTGCCTTCGCTTTCGCGTTTCAATCCGGCGACGATTTGGCGGATGTATTTGAGGCTGAATTCTTTAAACGCGGCATCGCTCAAAACACCGCCCCAAGTGTCGAAAATCTGCACAGCCTGCGCGCCCGCGTCGATTTGGGCGTTGAGGTAGGCGGTAACGGCTTGGGCATTGGTATCGAGGATTTTGTGCAGCAAGTCGGGGCGCGAGTACATCATGGTTTTGATGGTGCGGAACTCTTTGCTGCTACCGCCTTCTACCATGTAGCAGGCGAGTGTGAACGGGCTGCCGGAGAAACCGATAAGCGGTACGCGGCTGTCCAATGCTTTACGGATGGAGCCGACGGCATCGAAAACGTATTGCAGTTTTTCCATATCGGGCACTTGCAGCTTGGCGATATCGGCTTCGTGTTGCAAGGCGCGTTCGAATTTCGGGCCTTCGCCTTCGGCAAAATAGAGTCCCAAGCCCATTGCGTCGGGGACGGTCAGGATGTCGGAGAATAAAATCGCCGCATCCAAATCGAAGCGTTCTAAGGGTTGGATGGTGACTTCGGTTGCCAATTCAGTGTTTTTACACAAATCGAGGAAACTGCCCGCTTTCGCGCGCGTGGCTTTGTATTCGGGCAGATAACGCCCCGCCTGACGCATCATCCAAATCGGCGTGTATTCGACGGGCTGTTTGAGCAGGGCGCGGAGGAAAGTGTCGTTTTTCAAAGAGGTCATGTGGGGCTTTCGGTTTGTTTGTAAAACAGGGAAGGAAAACGGTTTTCAGACGACCTTTGCGGCGGTTTCCGCAATGAAAGGTCGTCTGAAAAAGGGGAGACGAACATATTTATCTAGGGGCAATCATCAGTAGGTGATTAAACAGCAGCAGCCTTTTACGAGGTCTGTATAGCGCGTTTATCTTCGATATGGATAACTTTGAGTTCTTCAGCATCGCAATCGCGATTAGAACGCCCTTCGATACCGATTTTGAAATCTTCATCCAATCCTTCTTCTTTTAGGACCAGGGTAAAAATTTCGGGATGATGGCATGAAACGGCATATCCATCGCCACTGTCTAAAGTGATAATGCCAAAGTCTGCAGATGGTGATCCTGTTTGAACTCTGCCCCATTTGCTTAATATCTCTTTAGCTTGTTTCGCCAGATCTTTTTCCGGCTCAAGTAAAATGACGCAAGTTCCGTTTTCAAAGAGCACCCAAGATTTTTCATCTCCCTTAATGCTCTTTTTCCAAACATCAATCAACCTTTGATTATAAGCAGGCGTTCCAATTTCAAATATTTCTTTCTTTGACTTAAAGGAATCTGAAAGTCCCATCAAATTCTCCTAGATAAGGGTGTTTTCCTAAACTCAGCTATGCTGCTCCAACGCTGCATGGCGCTCTTCTTCGGAGACGGCTTCCAAAACCAACTTCCGCTGTTCCTGAGCTTTTTGCGGCTGTCCGGTTTCGTCGAGTACGCGCGCGAGCATGAGGCGTGCGGCGATGCTCGGTTGCAGGGCGATACTGGCTTCGAGGTAACTTTGCGCTTTGCCCCACAGGCTGCGGCCGTAGGCAAGCTGTCCGAGGTACATCAGCAGCGGTGCGTCGTCGGGTTTGTCTTTCAGCCAAGAATCGGCAAGGTCGATGGCTTTTTGCTGGCCGCGTTCGTTGAAGAAGCGGACGCTTTCAACAAAGGCTTCCAAAAGCTCGGGACGGCGGTTTTGCGGATAGTAGTGGCGCACCCATTTGACGGCTTCAGTATAGAGTCCGAGACGCTCGTATTTTTCGGCAATGGCGACACACAATTCGTCCGCCTTGAGTGTCTCGGGAATGCGCTTCAGACAGGTTTTCAGACGAGCTGCGTCTGATGCTTCCGCCAATAGGCGGCGGTATGCCCAGCTTTGGTATTGTTCCGCTTCAAAATCGTTAATCGCGCCGACTTTCATCAGTTTTTCGGATTTCGCCAACACATCTTCCGCATCGCCGTGGTCAAAGGCATAACGCAGTTGCAGGCGGGCGAGGCGGGACAGGTTGGGATGGATGCGCGCGGCGGCGTTCAGATTTTCCAGGGCGGTCGGATAATCGCGGCGGCCGAGTGCGGATTCTGCCAATAAAAGATAACGGGAAAGCTGCTGTTTGTTCGGCAGTTTTTCGATGTCTTTCAGGTAGTGGTCGCGCAGCTCGAAGTTTTCCATTTGGTCGGCGGCGTGCGCACCCAGCATCAGTGCGAGATTGCGGTTGTCGCCGGCTTCTTTGTTTTCCAATACTTTGGCGGCTTCTTGCTCGGCTTTTTCAAAGCGGCCTTCGAAAAACGCCAAACCTGCGCTGTTCAAAGCGACGGCTGCCTGACGGCCTTTGCGCGCCGTACCGAAACGCTGCATACGGGCGGGGATGTTCATCAGGCCGACGATGAATTTGATCAGGAAATATAGGGCAACGACAAAAAGGACCAAACCTAAGATAAAGGCGTGCAGGTTGACCCGCATCATGACTTGTCCGACAACGATATAGACATTACCCGTGTAAACACCGGAAGTCAGGACGATACCGACTGCGGCTGCGAATAAAACGACAATCCAGACGACAGCTTTCATGCGCGGCCTCCTTTGGTCTCAACATCGGCGGCAGGACGGCTTTGTTTTTCAGGAGCCGCTTTCTTTTCCGGCTCGGAAATGTTTTGCGGCTTGGCCTCGGAAGGCAGCGCCGGAGCTTCTAAAGGTTTCGCGTCTGTTTGAGCGGCAGGGGCGGGTTTCTGCGCAGGAGCGGGTCTTGCTTTGGCAGGATGGGGAGCCTTCGGGGCCGATGCGGTTTTGGGTGCGGAAGCAGTTTCATTTACCGGCGCGGCGGTTTGAGGAGTGGCAGCTTCAGAAGCGGCGGAGGGCAGAGGCGCGGACGCGGCGGAAGTTACAGGCTCAGGCAGCGCGATCGGAGCGCGTGTGCCGTCTTGATAAGCGCGGACTGCGCTGAGGCTGGCTTTCAAGCTGTCGTCTGAAATCATGCGTACTTCCAGCGCTTTCAATTCGGACAATTCTTTCAACCATGCCTGTGTCGCGGGCGATTTGCCATCAAAGTATTGTCTGACCGCCGCTTCAACGTAGTTCAAATCGCTTTGATAAACTTCGCCGTTGTGCTGCAACAACGCAGTACGCGCGTCCAAAAGGCGCAGGCGGAGGTTCTCGCGGACGAAATACGCCTGTTCGGGCGACAGCAGCATGGCGTCTTTATTGTCGAGTCGGCGGACTTCAACCAGCCCTTTCAGCGCAACCAAAGATTTGTCCCAAGCATTTTGCCACCAAGAGCCTGAAGATGCGCCGTTGCTTGGTGCCTGCTCGCCCGGCTGCAATACGCCGTCCAACACCAGCGGCAGACCGGAAACAGCGGTTTCCAAGCGGTCGAGACGCAACGCCGTGCCGGAAATATCGACATACGGACGGTTTTTCAATGCCGCCAAATCATGGCTGACGGCTTGTTTGATGGGCAGCAGTTCGGACTGGTCGAAGCGGCTCAGGCGGCTGTCGATGTGTTCCAACACCGCCGCCGCGCCTTGTACGTTTCCTGACAACAGCAGTTGCTGAGAGGCGAGGTTCAACATGGTTTCCGCTTCGTCAACCAGCCAGTTGACGCGTCCTTTGGTCAGCTCTTGATACGCTTTTTGCGTCAACAGGATTTGTTCGCTGTTTGCCATTTGCGCTTTGCCCAAGCGGTCGATTTCGGCTTGGATGGCGGTTTGGCGGTTTAAATGGTCTTTCAGGAGTAAAGCGTTTTCAGATTCGCCCAAGGCAGCTTTATCGAGCTTTTGGTTAAACGAAAGCTCTTGGTTTTTCAAAACGTTCTGCCCTTGTACAAACAAAAAGCCGCTTGCGCCCAAACCCAGCAGCGCCAGCACCAGCGCGCCTACTGCCAGCCCTCTGCCGCCGGATTGTTTGATGATGACGGGGGCGGGTTGGTTTTGGGGAAGATTTTTAGATTCAGACATGTGTGTTCCTGCGTATTCGGAGGTTTTAGGCTGCTTGGCCTTTTTCGGAGCCGCTGTTTCAGATGACTCCGCGTTGCCCTGACTGTCGACGATAATCGGCCGACCGGCTTCGTTTGCTTCGGATGGATTGTCTTCAGACCGGCTCATCGGTTTGCTCCTTAGGAAATGATGAAAGTGCCGCTTTCAGAGAAGCGACGACTCGTATGTGGCGCGCACCCGCCTCGCGAAGCGCGTCGGCTATGCGCGGATGATGGGTGAAGTATAACAAGGATTCGAAGAATCGGGAAAATTGCGGCGGAACCTGCGCAAACAGCCCGCGTGCCAGTTCGCCCGAAGTAATAAAGGCGGCATCAATGGATTCGGCATCAAAATCCTGCCAATTCAATTCATTAGGTCGTCTGAAATACACTTCCGCGATTTCTACCGCAAAGCCTTTTTTCTTTAACGACTCCGCCAAAAAATCGCGCCCGCCGCGTCCGCGCACGATTAACACGCGTGCATTTGGCGGCAGCGTATCCCAAACCGGCAGCCGCAATACCGCCTCGCTGTCGTTGCCTTCTTGCGGCACAGAAACATTTTTTGCGCCGCAGCGTTCCAAAGCACAACCGCTTGCCTGACCGACCGCAATCTGAACCTTCAGGTCGTCTGAAAAATCCACATACGGCGCAGCAGTTTCAATCGCCGTCGGACTGACCCAAAACACCGCGTCCGCACGGGAAAACTGTTCTTCCAAGCCACGTAACGCCGTTTCATCCAGCTCGATTTCAACCGGACTCAACACCCGCGCGCGCCACCCTGCCTGCGAACAGGTTCGCACATCATCTCCAGCGCGCGCGGACGGACGGACAATCAGCATGACAGGCATTTCAGACGACCTCTTTATAGGATGGGTAATGGGTTGATGACGTTTAAATCGGTTTGAAAAAGCATATCTAATGGATATAATTCTTTTTGTATTTTTACGGCTGATGCCTGCCAAGTCAATACTGAGTATGGTTTCAATAGGGTATTGGATGGTATGGCAGGATAGGATTTGATTTTAGGAAAACATAATATGAACAAAATAGCGACAATACTTTTCGCTGCGTTACTGGTGCCGTCTGTCTCTTTTGCAAGCGGAGACAATGCCGCCAAGATTCATTTGGTTAAGAAAATTTATCAAGAAGCAAGCCGCGATGATGAATCGGGCGTGAAGATTTTGAACCGATATGCAGATGCTTCTTTGAAAAAAGCCATCCGCACCGCTTCTCGGTCGAAGGATTTGTGTATAGAGGCTGATCCGATATGGAACAGTCAGGATCCTGAAACCGAGGTCAAGGTCAGCGTGTCTGCCTTGTCCAACGGCAAAATTCGTGCCAGCTTCAAACAATGGGGCAGTCCCGTCAAGGTGGATTATTCGGTCAACTGTTCCGGAAATGTCTGCAAAGTGACGGATGTCGATCATCTCAAACGTACTTGGCTGCTATGCCGTTAATGTGTTGGATTCATTAAAAGGTCAAAAGGTCGTCTGAAAACGCTTTTCAGACGACCTTTGTTTATATTAGGGGCTGTCAACATTCAATAATTTCCGTTGCGTTGGAAATCCTCGCAAGGTATCCAACCTTGTTGCGGTTTCCGCCTTGAATCTTCCGCTTTATGAACAAAAATCCACTTGGAAAATTAAATGTCGAGAGCCCTTGGTTACCAAATGCCGAACCATTGCCCGCCTAATTCTTGACGGCGCTCGTTGCGTCCGCCGTTTTGCATTTCGCGCTCTTCGCGACGGAAGTCCCACGGGGCTTGGGGGTTTTTACCGCTCCACAAGCCTTTGCGTTTTTGTTTCGCTTGTTTTTGGGCGGCGGCGTAATCGGTGTAGGCGGTTTTGCTTTGTTGTTTTTTGGCGTAGCTGTCGTAATGCCATGCCGCTCCGTCGCGAAGTTGCATGAGGTTCAAATCGGTTGTGCCGACGGAAACCTGCGCGACTTCACGGTGGTAGCGGTCTGTTTCAAATACGCGTACCTTCACCTTTTTACCGTCGGCGGCGTCAATTAAGTTGTCCCGCGAATGTGTGCCGTAAGCCTGATTGATTTCGGGCGCGTCGATATACGCCATGCGGATTTTGTGTTTCGCGCCGTCTTCGTCGATAACGTGGAGCGTGTCGCCGTCGTGGATTTTGGAGATTTTGCCGCGATAGGTATGGGGCGCGGCAGAGTTGCGTTTTTGAGTGTGCGGACGACTTTGGTGTGCATTATTTTCAGACGACCCTGATTTGACGGTTTCCGATAATAATGCGCCGAAGGCTTCCATGCCGAAATGGCTGTTGCCGGTGAGCGCAGAAGCGAATTGCATGCCGGAGCGGATGATTTCGGTATCGCGCGAGCTGTAACCCAATGCGCCCAAGACGGACAAAACCACGGGAAGCCATTTTAAGATTGTTTTGGTGTTCATAAGGTTGACGGTGGTTTGTTTGAGGTCGTCTGAAACTTTTCAGACGACCTTTTTGATGAGACTTTTGATGTGAATCTGATTGAGCAGCGTGCGCTTGCCGAAGAAGTCTGCCTTGAGGGGATGGTTGTATTAACCGAACAGTCTGTTCACATCAGACGCTTTTTTGCGGTAAGGCAGGCGGATGTCGACGCGGAAAATGCCGTCGAGTTGGCGGCTTTGGATTTTGGCGTCGTTGTCGTACATCAGCGTCAGGCGTTCTTTGAGGTTGCGCAATGCCATCGAGTTGCCTTTGTGCGGCTTGGCGTTTTCGCTGCTTTCGGGCGGAGTATACGGGTTTTCGATGCGGATGTAGATCGATGATTTGTTGAGCTTGGTAAACACGGTAATCATGCCGGGGCGGTGGGTCGATTCGACGCCGTGGAAAACTGCGTTTTCCAAAAGGGGTTGGAGCAGCAGGTGCGGCGTTTCCGCGTCATCGGGCGCTTGGTGCTGCCACATAACCTGCACGCGCATATGACCCATACGGATTTGTTCGATGGCGATGTATTCCTGTGCCCACTCGATTTCCTGTCCTAAAGTACTGCTTTGGCTGCCGTCGCGCAGTTGGGCGCGGAAGAGGTTGGCGAGGTTTTCCAACAGGGTTTCCGCGTCATACGGGCGCAGGCGGATCAGGCTGATGGCGGCATTAAGGCTGTTGAACAGGAAATGCGGGCGGATGCGGGCGGTCAGCGCGCTGAGGCGGGCTTCGGAAACCGAAGGCGCAAGGCCGTTCCGGCGCGAGGCTTCGTAATACATCAGCCCGAGCAGGAAAAGGTTGAACAGGAAAAAATGTTGCGAGAGCGTTCTGCCGTGTGTTTTCAGAATGAAAAAATCGACGATTGCAAATATCGATAAATTTAAAAAGTAGGTAATAATGACGCCGTAGGGCGATGTTTTGATGGCAGGGGTGAAGATATTGACGAAATAGGCTTTAACCAAAATCCCCAGCAATACGGGAAACACCCATTGGGAATGATGGTAAATCTCTGCGGAATAGGGGAGCGAGGAATCGCTGATCAAGGGTAGAAAGAACAGACTGCCCAAGACAATAATCAAAAGGCGCACGACTGTTGCCGAATTGCGCAAGTCCGGGACGGCGAATGTATTGTTGATTTGACGTATAATAGACATAAAATTTCCAACCGTTTTCTTTTAATGCGTTTATACGAGCCTTATTGGCTCTGTTATTTTATCTGAAGGACGAAACCATGAGTAAGGACAAAACCTGGTCGGGCCGTTTTAACGAGCCTGTTTCCGAACTGGTGAAAAAATACACCGGTTCGATCGATTTCGATAAACGGCTTGCCGAGTGGGACATTCAGGGTTCGCTGGCTCACGCGCAAATGCTTGTTCAATCAGGTGTTTTGAGTGAAGAAGATTTGGCGGCGATTCGTCAGGGAATGGCGGAGATTATAGCAGAAATCAAGGACGGTACTATTTCTTGGTCGCTGGATTTGGAAGACGTCCACATGAACATCGAACGCCGCCTGACCGAAAAAATCGGCGATGCCGGCAAACGCCTGCATACCGGCCGCAGCCGCAACGACCAAGTTGCCACCGACATCCGCCTGTGGCTGCGCGACCAGATTACCGTTATTCAAGATCTGATTCGGAGCCTTCAGACGGCCTTGGTCGATTTGGCGGAACAAAACGCCGAAACCGTCATGCCCGGTTTCACCCATCTGCAAGTCGCCCAGCCCGTCAGCTTCGGACACCACATGCTCGCCTACGTCGAAATGCTCGGACGCGATTTCGAACGCATGACCGACTGTCGCAAACGCGTCAACCGTATGCCGCTCGGTGCTGCCGCCCTTGCCGGTACGACTTATCCGATTCAGCGCGAAATCACCGCCGAATTGCTAGGTTTCGAACAAATCTGCCAAAACTCGCTCGATGCCGTATCCGACCGCGATTTTGCCGTCGAGTTCACCGCCGCCGCCTCGCTGATTATGGTTCACCTGAGTCGCTTGTCCGAAGAATTGATTTTGTGGATGAGTCCGCGTTTTGGCTTTATCGACATTGCCGACCGTTTCTGCACAGGTTCGTCTATCATGCCGCAGAAGAAAAATCCCGATGTGCCCGAACTCGTGCGCGGCAAATCCGGCCGTGTCATCGGACACCTTATCGGCCTGATTACCCTGATGAAATCTCAGCCTTTGGCATACAACAAAGACAATCAGGAGGACAAAGAACCGCTGTTTGACACCGCCGATACGCTCATCGACACCCTGCGGATTTACGCCGACATGATGCGCGGCGTGACCGTCAAACCCGACAATATGTGCGCCGCCGTGATGCAGGGCTTCGCCACCGCCACCGATTTGGCGGATTACTTGGTGAAAAAAGGCATGCCTTTCCGCGACAGCCACGAAGTCGTTGCCCAAGCCGTGCGCCACGCCGACCAAGCGGGCGTTGACTTGAGCGAACTGCCAATCGAAGTCCTGCAAGGTTTCAGCAAGCTGATTTCAGACGACGTGTACGGCGTACTGACACCCGAAGGCAGCCTGAACGCGCGCAACCACTTGGGCGGAACCGCGCCGGAGCAAGTGCGCTTTCAAGTGAAACGCTGGCGGGAATTGTTGGCTTAAAGAAAATGAAGTAAGGAGGTCGTCTGAAAACTGAACTGGCCCCCAAA
>KV796989.1:0-10336 GCA_001809325.1 Neisseria sp. HMSC077D05
TGTGGTGTAAACAACGCAACGTTTTCCTACACGTATCCCAACCAAATCGGTGCATGGGCATCGGTACACATCAGCAAATGGAGTTCGTGGGCTTTGCTGGTGATGATGACGTTTACCATCGTGGCAAATTTAAAACACGTCAAACACACCATCAGCGTTTCTAAAGACCAAGGGATGCCGTCAGACGAATACTGATTTCCACACGGTCAATCGTCAGAACATGCCGTATTCCCCCTCTCCCCCTTTTCAGACGACCCTCACCCCATTAAACTAAACCTCCATATTTAAAGCCCACCCAACGGAGAAATCATGAATCAAAAAATCAAAGCCGGCATCGTCGGCGCAACAGGCTACACCGGCGTAGAACTACTCCGCCTGCTCAGCACGCACCCCAATGTCGAAGTAACCGCCATTACCAGCAGGAGCGAAGCAGGCATCGCCATTGCCGATTATTTTCCCAGTTTGCGCGGCATTTACGACTTAACTTTCCAAACGCCGGACCAAGCCCGACTGGAGCAATGTGACGTCGTGTTCTTTGCCACGCCCAACGGCGTCGCTATGAAGGAAGCACCCGCACTCCTGAACCAAAACGTCCGTATCGTCGACCTATCCGCCGACTTCCGCATCCAAGACATCCCGACATGGGAACAATGGTACGGTATGCGCCACGCCAGCCCCGATATTGTCCCGCAAGCAGTATATGGATTAAGCGAGATGAACCGCGATACCATTGCTAATGCACGCATCGTCGCCAACCCCGGCTGTTACCCTACCTGCGTCTCCCTACCATTATTGCCTTTGTTGCAACAAGGTCGTCTGAAAACACACATGCCCTTGATTGCCGACTGTAAATCAGGTGTTTCCGGCGCAGGGCGCAAAGGCAACATCGGCTCACTCCTCTGTGAAGCAGGTGACAATTTCAAAGCATACGGCATCGGCGGACACCGCCACCTTCCCGAAATCAAACAAACCATCCAATCATTGCAGGCAAACATCGCCGATGGTTTTGTCTTCACTCCACACCTCACGCCTATGATTCGCGGTATGCACGCCACCCTTTACCTGCATCTTGAGGACGGCTGCTATCCTGAAGAAATCCTTCGCGAATATTATCGGGACAGTCCTTTTGTCGATATCCTTCCTGCCGGCTCCACACCCGAAACACGCAGCGTCCGCGGAGCCAATGTGTGCCGCATCAGCATCCAGCAAGCACCGCAATCCGACGTTTGGATTGCCTTGTCCGTCATCGATAATTTAGTGAAAGGCGCAGCAGGACAAGCCATTCAAAACATGAACATCATGTTTGGTTTTGACGAACAACTCGGTCTGCAAAACGCCCCGCTACTTCCCTGATACATACACCAATCTTCTCAAACAAGACGGATGTTCATCCATATAAAAGGGGTCGTCTGAAAACAACTTACAGCGTTTTCAGACGACCCCTCATCAACAACCACGATGGCAAATGCCTATCCAAATCACAAATCTAAAGAATTTCTAGTCGGTGAACTTCGACCACACGGCGCATGCCTATCCTGCCCGTCCATTATATAGTGGATTAAATTTAAATCAGGACAAGGCGACGAAGCCACAGACAGTACAGATAGTACGGCAAGGCGAGGCAACGCCGTACCGGTTTAAAGTTAAGCCACTATACAAACTCAAAAATTCCCCGCCTCCATATTTAGAGCTTCATAACAGCAACCTCACAGCCACTCACTCATACACAATACCGGCAACCAATTCTTCTTCATTCAAATTGCCGTACTGCTGCTCCCAATCATGCGAAGCTTCTACCGTATCACACTCGCGCGCGAATACTTGTTGCTGCCCGTTCATGTTTTCCAAAATCAAATTATTCAACTGCTCGCACTCTTGTGCAGAAACACCGATATCGGATTGATGCGCTTGCGAATAGCTGAAAGGAAACGCCAAAAAGCCCAATACAAAAGCCGTCAGAACCAACCAAGCATTTTTACGATAACGAGTCATTTTTACAGCCTCCAACAAAATCTAAAACACATTCAAATAAAACATAATTCAGTCTAAAAAATCAGATTAATCAGAACAAAGCATCAAAACCAAGACACAAAGTTAAAATAAAGGTATTTCTAAACCGAAATTATTCGATTAATCTAACAATAAGCACATAATACTCAGAAAAAACAAAAACAGCAATACTTTTTCTTAGCTTGACTAATATTTTTCTTACAATTTGATAAAAACTAAGGTAAAATACACATCAATCATTCAAAGTGTATTAAAAATCACACTTAAACCAAAGGAACAACATGGATACCTTTAAAGACAGACTGGCTTTTCTATGGAAAGATGAAGCACGACAAGCCAAAATCGCGGCTGATATCGATATGACTATTGCCGGCTTCAGCCGTATCTGGAACGAGGGCGGATTACCCAAATCCGAAACCCTGAAAAAAATCAAACAACTCAAGGGATGCAGCATAGACTGGCTTCTGACGGGTGAAGGCGAGCCGTTTCCCAACTCCGAGCTGCCCAAAGCCACCGCTTACGACACGTTGGGCAATCCGGTCGATATTGACGAATTTATCTTCGTTCCGCGCTACGACATCCATGCCGCCGCAGGACACGGACAGCTTGTCGGCGATGAAAAACCCATGTTTACCATGGCATTCCGCCGTTACTGGATTGAAAACTACGTTACCCGCGACACCAAAAACCTGTCGGTCATTTCCGTCAAAGGCGATTCTATGGAAGGCGTCCTGAACGACGGGGATACCATCCTCATCAACCGCAGCGAAACCACCCCGCGCGATGGGTTATATGTTCTGCGTATCAATGAAAATCTTTTGGTGAAACGGCTGCAAGTCATACCCGGCGGCATTGTCAACGTCATCTCCGCCAACGAAGCCTATCCGGCCTTTGAAATCGATTTAAACAAAATGACCGAAGATGTTGCCATCATCGGCCGCGTGGAATGGTTTGGACGGATTATCTGATCTGCGTTGTATTCAGACGACCTGAATTCATGTTTTCCTATTTTTTAACAGGACGGACGGTATAAAGGCTGTCCGCCTGCCTATTGAAATTTTTCGAGATTGCAGCCATGTAAGCGGTTGACAGATATTGCCGCCCGACCCGCAACACCCTCTTCTTGCTTCAAGAATCCGTTTGCGCGACAATACTGGCAATATTCATATAAAAGGAATCACATCATGTCAGACGAAAGCCCTATCATTTTTACAGAGAGCTGCTGCACCAAAGTAGCTGATTTAATTGCCGAAGAAAACAATCCCGACTTAAAACTGCGCGTATTCGTCAACGGTGGCGGCTGTTCAGGCTTCCAATACGGATTTACTTTTGACGAAATCAAAAACGATGACGATTTTGAAATCCAAAAAAACGGGCTGACTTTCTTGGTCGATCCGATGAGCTATCAATATTTGGTCGGCGCGGAAATTGACTACACCGAAAGCCTGCAAGGTTCCCAATTCGTTATCCGCAATCCGAATGCGGAGACCACTTGCGGTTGCGGTTCTTCATTTTCCGTCTAATACGCCGTTTTCTAAAAAAGGCCGTCTGTTCACTCAGGCGGCCTTTTAGATTGATATGCTTTCAAAGCAATAACATCTATCTTATAATTCATAGTTCCATTTGGTAATATTCATTAATATACTATAATCGGTCAGAATCGGTCAGAATCGGTCATTTATACTATTTCAGCCGAATAAAATACCCTTTATCCTTCGGTTAAGACAAATAGACGAATAATAATCTATACTTTATAACAAAACCGACACTAAATACCTGTCTTCAGATGACAAAGCAGGATTTTATATCTCATGGGATCACAATGAAGAAACAAGATAAACTTTACGACGTTTATGTTTCTTATCCGCCCGATGTCGACCACGAGCGAATCAACGCCTGTTTGTACGATAATCTGCCGGAAAAAGAAGCCGAAGATTTGGTTCAAGCGCTTGCCGAGCGTCCGCAAGCCATTATCGCTGAAAACTGTACCCAAGACGAACGTGAAAACGCCCAACAATATTTCAATTATTTAGGTTTGGATGTCATCGTCCGTCAATCGATGGAATTGGAGCTGGATCTCAGTGGCGAAGAGCAGGAAGAAGCGGCTCCTGAAATCCGCCAGTGTCCCGTATGTTTGACCCTGATTGAGGATCACGAGGCGACGGAATGTCCCGTCTGCCATTTCCACCTTGCCAGCGCAACCGAGCAAATCATCCAGCGCAAGCGCATCGAATGGCAGGAACGGGTGGCGTTTGAGCATAAAAAACAAGCGGAAATCGCCCATAAGCTGCAAATTGAAAAAGAGCGTGAAGAAAAACTCCTACGTAAACAAATCCGCTCGGAACTGGAAAGCAAACTCCGCCAAGAATTGGGTGAAGATCCCCAATTGGCTGCTTTGCAATCCAAAAAGAACACTTATATCCTGATCAGCGTATTGGGTATTCTTGCCATGTTCGGCTTGGTGGCTGCCGGATACCTTGCCGCCAAGTTCCTGTAAAACGGAAATAACGAGATAAAGTCGATTAAGTTTAAATTAGGACAAGGCGGCGAAACCGCAGACAGTACAAATCGTACGAGACCGATTTTCTAAGCTGCTTCGGCACTTTAGGAAACGGTTCTCTGCGAACCGAGGTGAAGCAACGCCGCGCCTATTCAAGTTTGGTTCGCTATCAATCTACCATAGCAACCCCAATAGGATGGATATAACAAAAGGTCGTCTGAAAACTTTTCAGACGACCTTTTCGCATCCGCACCTCAAACGTGATGGACGACCAGTTTCTTGCCTTGATAATCCAATACGTCCACATCCATATCAAACAAATCTTTAATATTTTCAGCGGTAAAAATGTCGTTTGGCGTGCCGGTCATGGCGACTTGTCCGTTTTTCATGGCGACGACGTGATCGGCATAGGCGGCGGCTTGGTTGATGTCGTGCAGGACGACGACGGTGGTGCGCTTGTGTTCGCGGGTCAGCCGTTGGAGCAGCTGCATGAGGGCGCGGGCGTGGTACATATCGAGGTTGTTGAGCGGTTCGTCCAATAGGACGTAATCGGTGCTTTGGCAGAAGACCATGGCAATCATGGCGCGTTGGCGTTGTCCGCCGGAGAGTTCGGTCAGGTAGCGGTGGGCGAAGCTGTCCAGTTTGAACTCGGAAAGTGCGTTTTCGACGATGGCGAGGTCTTCGGGGGTCGGTCTGCCTTGGTGGTAGGGATAACGCCCGAACATGAGCAGGTCGCGAACTGTGATTCGGCTCATTACGCTGTTTTCTTGGGTCAGGATGGAGAGCGTTTTTGCCAGCTCGGCGGTAGGTGTGGTCGAAACATCTTTGCCGGCGTAGCTGATGCTGCCCTGCTCCAGCGGGCGGAGGCGCGCCATGAAGGAGAGGAGCGTGGATTTGCCTGCGCCGTTGGGACCGATGAGCGCGGTGATGCCGCCTTCGGGGATGTCGAGGCTGACGTTGTCGAGGATGGGGCTGCCGCCGATGTGGAAGCTGACGTTGCGGATGGTAATCATGAGTGGACTTGATGTGTGGATTTGTTTTCAGACGACCTCAGAACATGGGAGGTCATCTGAAAATGATGGGCTTCAGATTTCGCGAACGATGACGAATTGGGGATTGTCTGCCAAATCAATCAAGAAGGCTTTGACACGCGCCTGCCAGAGTTCGCCGAAGCGTTTGAGTTCTTCTGCGGTGGCGGTGCCGCTGACGGCTTTGGGCATGATGTCGCGCATTTCGGGGGCGAAGGGCTGCATGGCGGCGTTGAGGCTGACGGCGACGGTTTTGCCGTTGTCTTTACGACGCAGGGTCAGCGTGCCTTCGATGTCGGCATCGAAACTTAATAGATTTCGACGGGCAAAGCGTCCTTGCGGGCCGATACCGCCGAAGCCGGTTTCGGGAGCGGCGCCGGTTAAGAGTTGGACGACGGATGCGGTAACGCCGACCGTGCCTTCGTCGCGCGCGCCCTGCATGGCGGCTTCGATTCCGCCGCGCTTCAGCAGATCGCTGCCGTAAAGTGCTTTCAGGCCTTTAAGCGTCATGAGGTACGCGCCTGCGACGGTGGGGCAGGAGTGTCCGCACAGGCGGACGGCATCGGCGTAGCGATACTGCATGATGCCCTCCTCTGCCGCGCCGAGAAATTCGGCGAGCGCGTCTTGGACGGTCAGCGTCGGGGCTTGCTCGAAAAATTCGGGAAAGTGTTCTTGAGTCATACGGTATCCTTTTGCTTTAAAGAGGTCGTCTGAATCTGTTTTCAGACGACCTTTGTGCTTATTTCAACAGGGTGCGTTTATCGTTGATAAACATTTCGGCAATTTTACTTGAACCGAACGGGTTGAGGTGGTTGGTATCGAAGTACACCGGCAGCCCGTCTATGAGTTTGTCCGCGGGGATGTACTGCATAAAGTCCACCCATTGTACGCTTCTGTGCTGCTTCACGATTTTTTCGACTTCGTCTTCCGACTTGGCGGAATCGCGGATTTCTGCCTTTTTATCCTCTGAAACATAATGGATGTCGATGCCGAGATTTTGTCTCAGGTAATAACGCCGCAACGGCAGCTGTCCGTCCATAGGCGTATCGGCCAAAACGTACACTTGCTTGCCCGCCTTCACCAAATCCTCCAGCATTGTGTTGAACCGTTCTAAAAATTCCGGTTTGGCGGTATGGAGGAACCAACGTTGCGAAATGATGATGACAGGATAGTCTTTGGTTTTTTGTTCGATAAAACTGTTGTACGGATTGCAGCGGTCGGCACGGCGGTCGCTGTCGGGCAGGGTAAATCCGAACGCGGTGGCGCAGCTGTTGGACGTGATGACGTCTGCCGACCAACCTTCTTTTTTACCGACAATGTCGAGGAACGGGCTTAAATGCGCGGCATGTGAGTCGCCGATGACCAAAACTTCAGGCTTTTTGTTTGCCGCACCGACGGCACAGTCGGTTTTGGTCAGCGTGTCTGCGCAGATTTTGCTTTCATCAGCCTTGTACAAACTGCTTTCAAACGCGGCGGGTTTGGCGGTCATCAGGTAGGCTGTCGCGGGAATCAGTAGCGCGAAATAAGCCGCCATGCTCCATTTGAATTTTGCCGTCGTAAAATTCTTTACCTTCCGCGCCGGTGTTTCCACAAAATAATAAGACAACACCGACAACAGCAGCATGATGATGACAGCCAATGCCGATGCGGCAAGCGGAAGCTGCGCGTCCATATAGATGTAACGCATCATCGCCAACACCACCCAGTGCCACAAATACAGCGAATACGAAATCAGGCCGATAAACACCACAGGCTTGAGGCTCAACAATTTGGACGTATTGAAGCCTTCCTGCATCTGCAATGATTTGCCCGAGTAAATCAAACCGCCGACCGCCAGACAGCAAAGCAGCCGTTCGATGTTTCCCGCGCCGGGCAGGATGCCGTAGGGCAGCACCAGCGTGGCGGCGATGACCGCCATCATCAGCCATCCGAACAGCGGCGTACTGGCTTTGTCGTTTTGTTCGGCAGGCGGAATAAAGGCAAAAAGCGAACCGACCAGCAGTTCATAAGCGCGCACATGCGGCAGGAAATACGCTTCCATACCCAGCGTCGGCAACAGCGCGGAAAACAGGCTGATGACAATCAGCAAAAGGATAAACGTCCGCACATTGCGCCGTTTGCTGATACGGAAAAACAAAATCAGCAACGCGGGGAAAATAAAGTAAAACTGCTCTTCCAACGACAGCGACCAAATATGCTGCAACGGCTTTTCCGTCGCATCCGCATCAAAATAACCGCCGCGGCGGGCAAAGAACAGGTTGGCGGCAAACAGCAAGGCGAAGACGGCGGATTTGACGTATTGGCGCAAATCGAAAGATAAAAAGAATACGGCAGCAACGACCGTCGTGCAAAGCAATACACAGGCAAAGACCGGCAAGATGCGTTTGGCGCGGCGTTTGTAAAACTCGAGAAACGAAAAGCTGCCGTCGTGAATTTCGCGGCTGATAATGGTCGTAATCAAATAGCCCGACAACACGAAAAACATATCCACGCCCAAAAAACCACCCGGCAGCCATTGGGGATCGATATGAAATACGATGACGGATAAAACCGCCAATGCCCTTATCCCGTCCAAATCAGGACGGTATTTCAACACTTTACTCATAGTACGCACCTTGATAGTGATGCTTATTATGAGTAAAAACCCGATATTTAGTTTCATTCACGCCGTCAAATCCAAGGGCGTGGAAAACGAAATATACCGTTTGGAAATAGTGGTTTACGCCATTTGAATTCAGACTGGAAAAGTTTTCAGACGACCTATCGCTTGCGTTTCAACACCAAATACAAAAACACCAGCCCGCCGGCAAATTCAACCACCACGCTCAACACCGCCTTCATGCCGAGCAGGTGTTCAAACACGGTTTGCCCGCCGACCAGCAGGATGCCGCCGACGCACACCGTCATCGGCAGCCGCACGCTATGGCGCACGCTCGGGGCAAAATGGTTGGCAAGCGCGGCAGCCAGCAGGCCGAAGAAGCTGACCGGCCCGACCACCGCCGTCGCCGTCGCCACCAGCGCGGCAATCCAAAGCAACAGCCACAGGGTATTGCGCGTGTAGTTGATGCCCAAATTAATCGTTTGGTCGCGCCCCAAAAGATGGACATCCAGACGGTGCCGCTCGCGCCAAACCGCCACCACGCTCGCCAGCAGAATCAGCGCGCCCACGCCCAAAAGCTCGCTGTGAACCGTATTGAAGTTCGCAAACATATTCGCCTGCGCCGCCGTAAATTCCTCCGGATCAATCATGCGCGTCAGCAGCGAAGAGAGGCTGCGGAACAAAATCCCGAAAATTACACCGATTAAAATCATGCGCGACAAATCGCGTCCGCCCTGCCGGATGAGCGTGTAAAACAAAAGCAGCGAGCCGCCCATCATCATCACCAGTTCAAAGCCGAACTTACCCGTCAGCGGCAGCGACGTATAGCCCACCCCGCCCAAGGCAAACAGCAAAAGCGTTTGCAAAAACACATAAAGCGAATCGAAGCCCAAAATCGAAGGCGTGAGAATCGGATTGTTCGTCAGCGTTTGGAAAAGCTGGGTCGAAACCCCGACCGCATACGCCACCAACAGCAAAGCCGCCAGTTTGGTCAGCCGCAGTTGCAACACAAAATCCCAATCGCCTTGTATGTTCAAAGTCAGGAACAAGGTGCAACAAACCAGCAGCAAGACGAACGCTGCCCACAGCGGACGGGAAGAACTCTGCATAAACGCAATCTTGTTTGAGCGAAGCGCGCTACGCTTGTTTTCAGACGACATGGGCAGGCTTCCTCAACAAAATCCACAAGAACAACACCGTACCCAACACACCGAACACGGTTGAAACCGGAATCTCAAACGGGAACACAATCACGCGCCCCAAAATATCGCACAAAAGCACCAACGACGCACCGAGCAAAGCCACCGCAGGCAGGCTTTGGCGCAGCTTGTCGCCCATCAGGCGGCTGATGATGTTCGGCACGACCAGCCCGATAAACGGAATATTGCCGACCGTTACCAACACCAGCGACGTAATCAGCGCGACAATAACCAAGCCTACCCACAACACCGCCGTCCGGTTCAGACCCAAATTCACACTCACCGTTTCGCCCAAGCCCAAAATCGTCAGCTGGTCGGCAATCAAATACGCCACCAATACCAAGCCGCCCGTCAGCCACAACAATTCGTAACGCCCCAACAGCACGCCCGAAAAATCTCCCTGCTGCCACACGCTCAACAACTGCATCATCTCAAATTCATACGCGATAAACGTTGTCACCGCCTCGATAACGCCGCCGAAAATAATCCCCACCAGCGGCACCATCAACTGTGCCGTCGGCGGCAAACGGCGTATCAGCATCATAAATACCAACATACCCGCCAACGCCGCCACGGCAGAAAATGCCATATTTACCCTCATGTCGGCGGTCGAAAACATCAACCTCATCGCCAACATGCCCAACGCCGCGCTCTGACTCGCCCCCACCATAGACGGCTCGACAAAACGGTTGCGCATCAAAATCTGCATAATCATCCCCGCCACCGCCATCGACGCTCCCGCCAGCACAATCGCAAACGTGCGCGGCAGGCGGCTGACCAGCATCAATTCCGTGCTGTCAGACAATGTCCAGTGAAACACATCCGCCCAGCGGAAATTGCCGACACCCACCGACAGGCTGACGACAAACAGCACCGCCAGCACAAAGCAGTTGATTAAATTTAAAGATAAAGGTTTGACGGACATAAGGGAAAAATAATTCAGATGGAAAAACAAACGCCATAAAGACGATATAGTGGATTAACTTTAAACCGGTACGGC
>KV796989.1:10436-21257 GCA_001809325.1 Neisseria sp. HMSC077D05
GTCGCCTTGTCCTGATTTTTGTTAATCCACTACAACAAGGTCGTCTGAAAAAATGCTGGCAGTCAGTTCGGGCAAAATTCAGACCGGCTTTCGCCCTAAAAAATCGTGCTAACGATACCATTTACTATAAAAATAAACAATATTTGCACAAATAATAACCATTCTTATACACCTCGTCTGAAAACACTTTCCCCATACCCAAAACACCCCGACAGCCTTTTCAGACGACCTCCCGCCCTGCCAACCACCCGCCCATCCCGCACCACTGCCCCGCCCGTCCGAAACGCGTTATACTTCCCAATTATAGTGGATTAAATTAAATCAGGATAAGGCGACTAAGCCGCAGACAGTACAGATAGTACGGAACCGATTCACTTGGTGCTTCAGCACCTTAGAGAATCGTTCTCTTTGAGCCAAGGCGAGGTAACATCGTCCTGGTTTAAAGTTAATCCACTATAACCGCCCGACCCACCCGCTTCAGGAGAACACCATGCCCGAACAAAACCGCATCCTCTGCCGCGAACTGAGCCTGCTCGCTTTCAATCGCCGCGTTTTGGCGCAGGCGCAGGATGAAAACGTGCCGCTTTTGGAACGTTTGCGGTTTTTGTGCATCGTCTCTTCCAATCTCGACGAATTTTTCGAGGTACGTATGGCGTGGCTTAAACGTGCGCAAAAAATGAATCCGCACGAGCGTTTGGACAACGGCACCACGCCGTCCGAAACCATCGCCGCCGTCGCCGCCGAAGCACACGCGCTGATACAAGAGCAATACCGCCTGTTCAACGAAGTCTTGCAGCCCGAGTTGAGCAAACAAGGCATCCATTTCTACCGCCGCCGCAACTGGACGGCAGGGCAGCAGAAATGGATCGAGCAGTATTTCGACGCCGAACTGCTGCCCATCCTCACCCCCATCGGACTCGACCCGTCGCACCCCTTTCCGCGCCCGCTGAACAAATCGCTCAACTTCGCCGTCGAGCTTGAAGGTACGGACGCGTTCGGCCGCCCTTCCGGCATGGCGATTGTACAAGCCCCGCGCATCCTGCCGCGCGTCGTCCCCCTGCCTGCCGAATTGTGCGACGGCGGCAGCGGCTTCGTCTTCCTTTCCTCCATCCTGCACGCCCACGTCGGCAAACTCTTCCCCGGCATGACGGTCAAAGGCTGCCACCAGTTCCGCCTCACCCGCGACAGCGACCTGACCGTCGATGAAGAAGACCTCAAAAACCTGCGCGCCGCCATTCAAAACGAATTGCACGACCGCGAATACGGCGACGGCGTGCGGCTTGAAGTCGCCGATACCTGCCCGCCCCACATCCACAACTTCCTGCTCGCCCAGTTTAAACTCACCCCCGCCGAGCTTTACCAAGTCAAAGGCCCGGTCAACCTCGTGCGCCTTAATGCCGTGCCCAATTTGGTTGACCGTCCCGACCTCAAGTTTCCCGCACGCGGGGCAGGTCGTCTGAAAGCATTGCGCAAGAACGGCTCCATTTTCAAACTGGCGAAACAGTCGCCCATCCTGCTGCACCATCCGTATCAGTCCTTCGACCCCGTCGTCCACATGATACGCGAAGCCGCCGCCGACCCCGCCGTCCTCGCCGTCAAAATGACCATTTACCGCACCGGCAGCAATTCCGAACTCGTCCGCGCCCTGATGAAAGCCGCCCTTGCCGGCAAACAAGTCACCGTAGTCGTCGAACTCATGGCGCGTTTTGACGAAGCCAACAACGTCAACTGGGCGCAACAGCTTGAAAACGCAGGCGCGCACGTCGTTTACGGCGTATTCGGCTACAAAATCCACGCCAAAATGGCACTCGTCATCCGCCGCGAAAACGGCGCGCTCAAACGCTACGCTCACCTCGGCACCGGCAACTACCACCAAGGCACATCGCGCATTTACACCGACTTCGGCATCATCACCGCCGACGACCAAATCACCGCCGACGTGAACACCATCTTTATGGAAATCACAGGCTTGGGCAAACCGGGTCGTCTGAACAAGCTCTACCAAAGCCCGTTTACCCTGCACAAAATGGTCATCGACCGCATCGAGCGCGAAATCCAACACGCCAAAGCAGGCAAACCCGCCCGCATCCGCGCCAAAATGAATTCGCTGATCGAGCCGAGCGTCATCGACGCCCTCTACCGCGCCAGCAGCGCAGGCGTGCAAATCGACCTCATCGTGCGCGGCATGTGTACCCTGCGCCCCGGCGTGAAAGGCCTGTCCGAAAACATCCGCGTCCGCTCCATTATCGGCAGACAGCTCGAACACTCGCGCGTGTACTGCTTCCACAACAACGGCACGGACGACACCTTCATCTCCAGCGCCGACTGGATGGGGCGCAACTTCTTCCGCCGCATCGAAGTCGCCACCCCGATTTTCACGCCCGAACTCAAAGCCCGCGTCATCCACGAAGGCATCGAAATGGCACTGCAAGACAACACCCGCGCCTGGCTGATGCAGCCCGATGGCAGCTACATCCGCGCCCGCCCCGAAAACGGCGAACCCGCATTCAGCCTGCAAGAAAGTTTGTGGGAAATGTACGGCAGATAAAGCGCAGCAACACAAAAGGTCGTCTGAAACCGGTTTTCAGACGACCTTTTGACTTAAGGCGATACAGGGCTTGCGATTGAATGGGGAATGAAGCAGAAACACTCATTCCGGATCGTCCGTAAACGCATTCGCCCGAAAGATTGGTACGAACGTCAACAGATAAAGCACGAACACGGCGGCGGTCAGAATCGCGGGGACGGTGATGAAGAATATCGGATTCACGTTCATTAAAACAGCGCGTGAGACGGCGGCGGCGAAGAGGATGGGGACGGCGATGCGGCAGAGCTTGGGGTAGTCGAGTTTGGTAAAGCCGCTGTGCCACAGTCCGGCAGTCAGCCACACCATCATCACGCCGCCCATCATGCCGCCGAGGGTAATCAGGTGCAGGGGCGCGGAGGTAGGCAGGTTTTGCAGTTTCGCCGCGCCTGTCCACAGATAGCCTGCGGCGGCAAAAAGCTGGAGCAGGTAATAAGTGCGGACGTAGTGTTTGCGCAGGAGTTCGTGATGGTGCAGTTCGCGCAGCTTGGCGAGCAGGATGAAGCCGACGGCGAGCGCGGTAAAACCGGCGGTTTGCGCGGGCAGCCAAAGCTCGGCGGCGGCGTGCAGCAGCAGGAAGGTGATGGCGATGTTTTTATAGACGACGTTGGGGATGAATACGGGGTCTTTCAGACGACATTCTTTAAGGGCTTCCGCGCCCAGAAGGACGCTGACGCGGACGGATACAAACATGACCGCCGCCATGTTCAGATGCACTTGCGCGCGCAACAGGTTCAAATCACCGCTGACGGCATAGGCCGTCTGAAAAACGGTGAACGCGGCAAGTAACATTAGCAGGGCAAAGTTGTCGGTGTTGCGGTCGAGCCAAATCAGCCAGGCGCAGAACAGCAGCAACACCAGCCAATAGGCGGCGACGAAAAACGAAGAGGTTTGCGTCGCAAACGGCAACAGGACGGATGCGGCGAGCAACAATGCCGCCATCAAAGTAGCAACAGGTTTCAGACGACCTTTATAACCCGTCCATTCGAGCATGGCGGCAGTCAGAAAACCGCCGTATGCCGCAGGCAGCATGAGTTCTAAGAAGATTTGGCGGTGCAAGACGATGGCACCGGGGCTGATGAGAAACACCAACACGCCGAGTATGGCAAGTACCGCCGCGCCGACAAAAAACGGCCGCATGGGGTGGGTGAAAAATTTATTCATGACTTGGCTTGATTCTGCATGAAGATGCTTTCGGATATGGATTTATTGGGCGGACAGGGCCGTATCTTTTGCCAAAGAGGCAAGCCTGCGGCTTGCTTACCCTCTCCCTAGCCCTCTCCCACGGGGAGAGGGGATTAGGCTGTCGAGCCCGAGCATTTTCAGGTTTACCTGCCATCTGATTTTCAATCCTGCGCTCTCTGATTTTCAGCAACCTGTTCCCCTCGCCCCGTGGGAGAGGGTTAGGGAGAGGGTAACGAACCGCAAGGTTTGTCAGATACTCAAATGCCCGTATCATTCATATTATTGATATTATTGTTTGAATTGTATTATTTTCAATAATAATAAATAATCCTAAACCAATATAAATAACAGCCATTATCCAACGACTAAACTTCTCTACAATTTCACCAATACCTGAAATATTAGCCAATCTTTGTGCTGTATATACTAAAACAAAAATCAATATTAAAAATACAAGAAGAGTAACTAATAAGTCGACAAAATCTAAAGTCACAAAGTAAGGAACAAAAAGTCCAATATTATCTGCACCACAACTAGCAACTGTAACCAAAGCAACAATACCGACTAATTTTGACAACCCTTTTTCATCCAATTCTTTTTTAGCTCTTTTTTCGCCCTCACAATCGTCGTAAATAGCAACTTTAATACCTAAGTAAATCGGTATTAAACCTAATAAACCCAACACCCATTTTTCCGGAACATAATGCAAAACAAAAGCTAGAAATAAACTAACTAATATTAAAATTACAGAACCTAAATATTGTCCGATATAAATATCTCGATATTCTTTTCTAGTATTTGCTCTAGCAAAAAATATTAATAGTATTACCAACAAATCTACTGCTGTAGCAATATATAAAACAGCAGCAGTAATCACAGTCGAAAACATAAAGCACCTCATAATGAATCCCCTGCCCCCTTGGCACCACGGCTTTTTCAAAAACCGAATCGCGTTCGGATAACAGATTCGTATCTTTCGCTAAAGAGGCAAGCCTGCGGCTTGCTTACCCTCTCCCTAGCCATCTCCCACGGGGAGAGGGAATTGGGCTGTCGAGCCTGAACATTTTCAGGTTTACCTGACATCTGATTCCCAATTCTACGGCTCTCTGATTTTGAGAAACCTGATCCCCTTTCCCCGTGGGAGAGGGTTAGGGAGAGGGCAACGAACCGCAAGGTTTGTCAGAAATTTAAATTCCTATCACTCATAATAATGAATCCCCTGAAACTCTCTTGCCACCACGGCTTCTTCAAAAGCCGAATCGCGTTCGGACAGCGGCGTAGGCAGGGTAATCACGTTTTGCACGTTCATGCCCTTAGTGGAAAGCAGCATGATTTCATGGCTCAGGCGTGCGGCTTCGAAGCGGTCGTGCGTTACCAGCATACACGCCATGCCCTGCCGCTCGATTTTTTCCACCAGCATGGCGACCAAAATATCGCGCAAATCGCGGTCCAAACCGACGAACGGCTCGTCCAGCAAGGCAAGGTCGCAGCCGCACAGCAGCAGGCGCAAAAATGCTACCCGTTTCGCCATGCCGCCGGACAATTCGGTCGGATATTTGTTCAAATCGCCCGCAGTCAGCCCGACTTTCGCCGCCAGCGCGATGATTTCGCCTTCATCGGGTTTGTCCATAAAAATAGCGATATTCTGCATCGCGGTCAAGTTTCCCGGCAGGCGGTTTTCCTGAAACAGAAAACCCGTTTTGCGGAAAGTATTGCGTATCGTGCCCGATTTCGGCGTTTCCAAGCCCGCAATCAAACGCAAAACCGTCGTCTTGCCACAGCCGCTCGGCCCGAACAAGGCTTTCACTTCGCCATGTTGCAGGTTCAAACTGAAATCGCGCACGATGGGGTCGCGGAGAATTTCAAAACGCACGTTTTCAAGACAGAGCATCATCTCCTCCACGGCATAAACAAAATTTCCAAAGGCTTGGTAATCAGGTATTCAAACAGCGACACAAACACGATAACCAACACCACATAAGCCATCACCGTCGAAGTCTCCAGCATCGCCCTTGCGTCCGCAATCCGCGCGCCCACGCCTTCGCTCGCGCCCAAAAGTTCCGCCATAATCACCACCTTCACCCCCATCGCCACCGCCACGCCGATGCTGGAAATCACATAGCCCGTCAGATGCGGGATATACAGATAACGGATTTTTTTCAGACGGCCTAATTTATAAGCGTCAAACAATTCCTCATGCTGCTTGTTCACGCTCGCCATCCCGACCGCCGCACTCGCAAACGTCAGCGGCGCAACCAACACAATGATGGTAAACAATACGCTCGGATTGCCGAAACCGAACCAAAACAGAGCCATCACCACCCAAATAATCGGCGGCATCGCCAACAAAATCGTAATCACAGGCTTAAGCAACGCCATCGCCGTCTTAAAACTGCCCGCCACCAGCCCCGCCGCCAATCCCGCCGCCAACGCAACCGAAATACCCACCACCGACCGCCACAGCGAAATCCCGATTTCGTTTTCCTGAAAATGTTTCAATAAATCCAAAGACTTTTGAAACACCTCCACCGGCGCAGGCAACATAAACCCGCCGAACACGGCACTGCCCCACGCCCACAACGCCACCACCACCATCGCCACGCTCAAACCGGCAAAGCCGCTCCAAAGGTAGTTGATGATGTAAAACACCGCAGGCTGCGGTTTGCGGATTTTGTCGGTTTTAATCATGGCTTGAGTGTTGGTTGGTAGGATGGCTTGGGGACGATAGGTCGTCTGAAAAATGGTTGATTGGGTTAGCTGGGACGCCTTAGCACAACAAATAATTAATTTTTATGCATAATATCAATTAAGAATTTTTTAACTTCTGGATATTTTTTATCAGCATCAATTAACAAACTAGTCATTTTTTTATTGCCAGAAAGATTAAAGTGAGAAGCCAACCCTCCTTTCATATTTGAGGTACGAAAGTTTAGTGCCCCTATACCATTAGGATTTTTATCCTTTAATAATAGATCCATTGAAGCTAATATACCACCATCCGCAAACCCTTTATTCTTTAATTTTCTATCTAACTCATTAAAAGAAAATTTTGTAATATTTTTTCTAGAAAGTAATAACGATGATAAATAGAAGATTAGCTCTGGGTATATAAAATCCTCAATTTCTAAATTACTTCTAACATTCTGCAAATTACTTAAATCTGGTAAATCTCCAGTTCTGGTAGGAATAAACTTACAATCCACTTGAATATTTTTAAATTTTTTTCCTTTAATCAATTTATAACACTTTCTTCCTTCATCGTCATTATCAAAAAGTAACGTAATTTTGGGTTTTTTAGTTGAATCAGAATACCAATCATCATAAAAATCCAAAGTTTTATCATATTTATTTACACCATTAATAGAAAATATCCTTTTTGTCTCTATTTTGAAAAATTCACATAATTCAGAAATATACTTTTTATCACAATCTCCTTCGACAAAGAGATTATAATTATCCAAAAGATCTGTTTTATCTTCTTCGAGACCTAAATATTCCCGTATCTTTCTAGCACCATCTTCTTTAGATAGATCTATAGAGATAGTATTGATAGGATTCATATAGGATTTAGTTCTTGCATAAACTTTCCCTCCCCCAATATCCTGATCTAATAAAATTACGTTTTTAAGTGTAGATGAGTCAATGAACTCTGGAGAGTGTGTTGTAACAATTACCTGATATTCATTTGATATATCATATAAAATCTCTTTTAATCTTAATTGAAGACCTCTATGTAAAAAAGCATCAGGCTCATCAATACAAAATATTATATTTTTCTTCTTTGATCTTGATAGTTTTTCTATAATTTTCTGATGTAGGAGTATAAAGCCTAATTTTTGTAGGCCTGAACCTTTTCCTTCATTATTAAATCCAGCCTTATCATCGATGTGAAAACTAATATCCTTCGAAATCAAATCTTGAAATTTTTTCACTTCAATATTACTTTTAAATTCTACCGACCAATTCTCATTAAACTTTTGAAATAATGGATTTATCTCTTCTGCCAGTCGGTTCAAAACATCTACTAACCCTTTATTATATTTTTCAAAAGAGGTCTTCAGTTCCCCTTTTAGACCTGAAAACCTAGAATTAATAAATTCAATTTCATATACATCATTAATAATTAGGTTAATCAACTCAGGAAATGATACATTAATTGCTGGAATATAGAAAAATACAAAACCTTTAATTAATTCTGAAATTTTACTAGAATCCAAGATTTTTTTATCTTCTTTCTTTTTAGTTCCCTCTTTATACAAAAGTCCTACGTCTGTTATATCTAGTTTTCCTTTTTTCATCTGAATCTTTTTAGTTATCTCATATATAACTCCTTTATCTTCAAACTGAAGATTAATTTCCGTTGCAATAGATCCACCTCTGGTATTTTGTTTTAAATATGGTGTATCGTTTTCAAAAACATAACTACTAGGATTGAAAAATAAATTTAGAGCTCGAAGTACATTCGTCTTCCCTACATTATTAGGTCCACATATACTAATAAAATTATTACTTGTATCGATCTCTAATTTCAAATCATTAATAGATCTAAATCTTTTAATATTTATGCTTTTAAGCTTCATTATAATTTCTCATTTTAAAATTTAATTAAATATTGCAATTGTTTATGATTTTCCCAAACAATATACTACACCAACTTATTCTGCTTCTTCAATAAATTAAGTTAGTAATCGTAGGTTGGGTTATGTCCTGATATTTCAGGTAGTTCAACGGTTTCTGGTTTTGGCAATCCAACGGTTACCACCCATCGCCATTCGCTTGCAGGCGAGAATCCAGAAGTTTTACGTCGCTGCAATTTTAAAACATTCCTGCAATATCAAAGACTAGATTCCCGCCTGCGCGGGAATGACGGCTTTTTGTGTACTGTTCTAACTATTATCTGATGGGTCGTCTGAAAAGGGTATATTGGATTCCCCAATACTACTTCTCCCTTTTCAGACGACCTCTCCCCCCTTTTAAGCCAAGAAGAACCCGTTATCCGGCAGCTTGCCGCCCAAAAGTTTCGGGTTGAACTGCATCAGGATTTCGTAAAACTTCAGAATCTCGTTCTTCACTTCGCTGCCTTTGGTTACCGTCAACCGCGCGCCGTCCAAGCCCATGACTAAGGCAGGTTCGGGGGCGGGTAAGTAGTTTTTGCCGATTTTCGCGGCGCTTTGGCGGTTGGCCAGTATCCAGTTGAGCGCGTTTTTCAAATCCTGATGGAAGATGTCGAACTGCGCCTTGTGCGCGTGGAAATATTCTTCGTTGGCAATGATGCCCGCCATCGGAATCAGCGGTTTGGTGTCAAACGCCTGCCCCCATGCCTTCACCAAATCAAAGCCGCGCACGACGTTTACGCCCATGGTTTTGCCTTTGAGCATACCCGCGCTCGCCATCGGTTCGGGCAGGATGGCGGCGTGGTAGTCCTTACTCAAAAACAGCCCCACCGCTTCCGGCGGCGTGGCGGTGTAGGTGATGCCGACTTTGTGCGCGTCGATTTTCAGTTTTTTCAACAAGGCTTGCAGCACGATGTCGGGCATGTCGTTTTTAAACGGCACAAGGATTTTTTTGCCGACCAAATCCTGCGGAGAGGCAATCGCACTGCCTTTGCAGACCAACTGCGTGATGCCGTTGGTCAAAATATTCACCATGCCGACTTTCTGCCCTTGGTTGCGCAGGTTCACGCCGACATTGCTCGGACTCATCATCACTTTAAATTGCCCGCTCGCCACGCCTGCACGCAGTTGGTCGGGCGAACGCCAGATTTTTAGCGACACGTCCGCCTGCTTCGCCAGCTTGCCTTGCAACGCCGCTACGGCAATAGTGACGCTGGGCATCGCCGGCGCGCCGTAAATGGTAAATTGCTCTTTCCCCGCCGCCAACAGCGAAGGCGAAACCCCTGCCGCAGCCAGCGCGGCGGTCATTTTTAAGAAATCACGTCTTTTCAGTTCCATTTTCCAATCTCCATATCGAATCCGTCTGAAATATAGCGGATTAACTTTAAACCAGTACGGCGTTGCCTCGCCTTGCCCTGATTTAAATTTAATCCACTATACAAATGCACTTTCGCCCATTTGTCTAATACGGATAAATTTTGATAATAATTTCTATTTATTATGCTATTAAAGGATTTCGAAGTAAAGGAAGGCTAATCCGGTGTCGCCGCATTATTGCTTTAAACCGCCTGAAGCGAATCTTTCCGGCGTTTGATTTCATATCAATCATGTTTTAATGAATGGGTCGTCTGAAAACCCGGTTTCGCCCCAATACAGACTGATTTGTGTTTCAGACGACCTTTTTGACATTCCCGCCCCCGCCCGCTATGCTGACGGCTGCCATCACTCATTCTACTTTCCATGAAAACGATTCCCCCGCGCCGCGCTGTTTACGCAGGCAGTTTCGACCCGCCGACGCTCGGTCATCTTTGGATGATAAAAGAAGCGCAGGCGCTTTTTGACGAGCTCGTCGTCGCCATCGGCATCAATCCTGAAAAACGCAACACCTACACCATAGACGAACGCCGCGCCATGCTCGAAGCGATTACGGGCGACTTTCCCAACGTCCGCATCTGCGTATTTGAAAACCGCTTCCTTGTCCGCTACGCGCGCGAAATCGGCGCGGGATTTATCGTTCGCGGCATCCGTTCTGCCGCCGACTACGAATACGAACGCTCCATGCGCTATATCAACAGCGACCTTGCGCCCGAAATTTCGACGGTCTTTCTGATGCCGCCGCGCGAAATCGCCGAAGTATCTTCCACCATGGTCAAAGGCTTGGTCGGCCCCGACGGCTGGCGCGACATGATACGCCGCTACCTGCCCGAAGCCGTGTACGACAAAATCGTGCGGGATCACGATAAAACGGCGAATGACGGCGCATCGCGATAAGGTTTGAACAACAGAAAAACGTGTTATCCCGCCTTATCCTAATCTTATCCATCTACTACCCTGCCACCTTGTTACGACTACCGTTTCGGTTCACGACAAGGGGTCGTCTGAAAAACAAAAGCCCTGCCAAACGGCAGGAGACCTTTGCAAAATTCCCCAAAATCCCCT
>KV796990.1 GCA_001809325.1 Neisseria sp. HMSC077D05
TCCTATTTTGATTTTAATTGACTATAAAAAACTAATTTCCCCTCAGCCGAAGACCTTATTTTGCAACGCGCGGTTCGCGTATAAATCACTTGACCGATTACATCGTATTACGTAAAGTATGCGGCATTCTTTTGAATTGGTATTACCAATTTATTTGGTAATTACTCTCAGATTAAGGTTCGGTATCTCTCCCGCATCCGACATCATGATAAAAATTGATAAACAACGCCGATTTAAGGATTCACCATGGCACTATTCCTCAGCATTTTTCCCATCATCCTGCTGATTTGGCTGATGGTTAAGAAAAACAGTATGCCTTCCTACATCGCGCTGCCGATTACCGCCGCGCTGATTTACGCCATCAAGCTGTTTTATTTCAAAGACGACGCTATGCTGCTCAACGCAACCGCAGCGTCCGGCCTGGTTTCCACACTGACGCCGATTACCGTGATTTTCGGTGCGATCATGTTCAACCGTATGATGGAAACCACCGGCTGTATCGACATTATCCGCAAATGGCTGGCGACCATCAGCCCGAACCCTGTGGCGCAGCTGATGATTATCGGCTGGTCGTTCGCCTTTATGATTGAGGGTGCATCCGGCTTCGGTACGCCTGCTGCGATTGCCGCCCCGATTCTGATGAGTCTGGGTTTCAACCCGTTGAAAGTGGCGATTTTTACGCTGGTTATGAACTCCGTGCCGGTATCTTTCGGCGCGGTCGGTACGCCGACTTGGTTCGGTTTCGCACCATTAAACCTGAGTGCCGAAAACATCCTTGCCATCGGCAGACAAACCGGCGTGATGCACTTCTTCGCAGGTTTCGTCATCCCCGTCATCGGCTTGAGCTTCATCGTGCCTTGGTCTGAAATCCGTAAAAACTTAGGCTTCATCGGCATCGCCGTCTTCTCTTGTACCATTCCTTATGTCGCATTGGCGATGGTCAACGAAGAATTCCCATCACTCGTTGCCGGCGCAATCGGCCTGATGGTATCCGTATTCGCAGCCAACCACGGCTGGGGCTTAAGCAAAGACCATCCGAAAGACCCGAATGCCGAAAAAGTACCTTTCGCCCAAGTCGCCAAAGCACTTGCCCCCCTGGGTATGCTTATCGGCATGCTGGTCGTTACCCGTATCAAACAGCTCGGCATCAAAGGCCTGCTGACCAGCAAAGAAGAATGGTTCAGCTTCCAACTGCCGTTTGATTTGAGCAAAATCACCGTCAGCGACTCTTTGACCATTACCTTCGGCAATATTTTCGGACAAGGCGTCAACGCGTCCTACCAAACCCTCTATGTTCCCGCATGGATTCCGTTTGTCTTTACCGTTTGGATTTGTATCCTGCTTTATAAAACCAAATTCAAAGACGCCTGGGCTTTCTACGCTGCAACGTTCAACCAAACCAAAAAACCGCTGCTTGCCTTGATGGGCGCGCTGATTATGGTTCAACTGATGATGGTCGGCGGCGACGACTCCATGGTAAAAATCATCGGTAAAGAGTTTGCCGCGATGGCAGGCGAACACTGGGTTTACTTCTCCCCTTACCTTGGCGCTATCGGTGCATTCTTCTCCGGTTCGAACACCGTATCCAACCTGACATTCGGTCCGATTCAGCAACAAATCGCCCTTGATACCGGCCTGTCCGTGACCCTCATCCTCGCCCTGCAATCCGTCGGCGGCGCAATGGGCAACATGGTCTGCATCAACAACATCATCGCCGTATGTACCGTACTGGACGTGAAAAACGCCGAAGGTGCGATTATCAAGAAAACCGTCATCCCCATGGCGATTTACGGTGTGATTGCTGTCGCCATAGCAATTATTTTCTTCCCTCTAAGGTAAAAACCTTGTAACGCAAAAGGTCGTCTGAAAATGTTCAGACGACCTTTTTTATGAAGCAAACAGTTAGTCAATACCCCCTTCCCTACCATCATATAGTGGATTAAATTTAAATCAGGAAAAGGCGACGGAGCCGCAGACAGTACAGATGGTACGGAACCGATTCACTTGGTGCTTCAGCACCTTAGAGAATCGTTCTCTTTGAGCCAAGGCGAGGTAACGCCGTCTGGTTTAAAGTTAATCCACTATAACAAATGCAGATAAAAAACGGGCCGCCAAAAGGCGACCCTAAGAAACTCTTGCAGCTGGGAGTAATAGCAAGAGATTACGACACTTTAACCTGGTTTATGCCGGAGAAACGACGCATCAGCTCTGGAATGGCTTCGGTATTTGAAGCAACAGTGATGCCCATTTTCCGCATTTGGTAGATAGTCTCGATGGTGCTTTCAGGCGCATAGCCGTGGCAGGCACCGAGATTGACAATAATATGAAGATTATCGCTGTACCAAGACAATTGCTTGGCCGTATTGGCGACAGTTTCTTCGATGGCCAATCCGCCAATAATGACAGTATCGGCTTTTTGTTCGTGCAGCCATTCCAACAGTCCTGTGCTGTTTGCCTCATTGGCTTCATGAAAACAAGCACCGTGAACATGTTTACTGCTTAATTCGAGCGCATGATCGTAATCTGCCGGAGAGGGCAAACCTTGGAGCAAATGCGTCCCGCGACAACCTCCGGCGCATTGGCTGAAAAAACCGGACGGTCGGCCGAACATGACACCGTTGCGATTGACGACGGTCGCACAAATGCTCTCCGGATCAATGCTCACATTCTCAATTAAAACCCTTTTATCTGCCAACGCTGCCTGGCGGTTAAGTTCATTAACCATATTTTCCGGACGCAACAAAAAATGGGTTGCATTAGCAGCCATACAGGTAAAGCGAAATTGCGGTTGGACGTCGATTGCAACGGTAGTCATATGGTATGGCTCTCTTTATTTAATTCTATTCTGCAAACAGAATCAGGATTGCTCCGCTCAATCACTGACACCAGACGAATGGTTTAATTTGAAGATAATCGGTATATTTATGATGAGCGGTATAATATCAGGATAATCGTTATATGGCTAGTAAATAATTTAAGATTTGTAACAATACTTGCAGTAAATATAATTTTTGTGGTATTTAAGGCCAATACTCTAATCAAATATCATTTTTAAACAATTCTTTTCATTCATTAATTTCTTATTTATTTTATGGTTTCTCTGCATTCGTGAAATATGATACATATTGAATAAAACTGTTGTTTAAAAGGAAATTTCACCCCAAAAAGCGAAAAATTGTTGGCAATATCCGCGTTACAAGCTGATTTTTCTCCACCAAGGGCAAAAATAAACGGTGCAAAAACCTTGCCATACCAACCGCCACAGCCCCAAACAAATAAAACGCGCAACACGGTTTCTACCCGTGTTGCGCGTTTTATAGCGGATATTGAGCGGTTCGCTTAACTGCAAACCGAATCATTTCAGAAAAATTCAAGTCAGAAAAAGTACAAAACCTGTTTCAGACGACCCTTGCTTATGAAACAGAGCCATAATGAAGTAATTGATAAAACCGACATCATCGATCTTTGCGGCTTTTCCACTTCAATATTATCGTCCCCGCTCATCGCGAACGGGACAAATCAACAAATCTCCACTTCCAAATCTAAGCGTTGTGCCGCTGCCTGTACTTCTTCAATGTCATCCAGCCAAAAAATCGCAAACAGGTAACCATCATCACCGGTCGGTACGTCACACAACACCAAACCATCCCTCTCCAATGCCTCTTGTACATAAGGAAACAGTTCTTCGCTATAAGTCTCTTCGGGATATTCCCATTCCCATTCATCCCAACCTAATAGATTCCGGACAATCGCTTCCATCTCTTCCGGATCAAATTTCCAATCTGAATACCATGTTGCGCCATATCTGCGCAAGACGCAGAAGATATCCGCCCATTCCTCCCCGTACCCCAAGTCTTCCATTGACTCTTCATTTTCATCTACACGGATATAAAAATTCTTAACCTGCTCCAGCTCCATATCTGAAAAAGGAACACCGTCATTTTCTCCTGAAGCCCATCCCCTCTTCCGTAACGTAGCCCAAAGGCTTTCTTGAATCTGATAAACCCATTCGCCCTGCTGCAAAACAGCCAAATCTTCTTCCGAGACTTCAAACCATTTAAACAACGCCCACAAATCTGCTTTTTGTTCAGGCGTAGCAGGATAAAAAATTTCTTCGCTCATGTAGTGTTCCTAATATAAAAATACAAAAACAGGTCGTCTGAAAATGGTCAAAGATTTTCAGACGACCTTTGCTTCAATCAAACTTGAATCAGCGAACTTACCTTCCTCTCGCTTAGAATACGTTGCTACCATGTAGGCTGACTGCTTCTCCTGCCTCAGGCATTCACTATTTAAGACTGAGTTGCTTTAAATAGGTATTAAATAAAAGAAAATGCTACCTGAAATAGGCTTATAACGGATAAACACTATTGATACTAAGCAGAGAAGCAAAAAGCATTTAGTAGCAATGCAACGCGTGAATCAACGCAGTAAAAACCATGAGTTAATTCGTTATACAGTTTTCAGGTAGTCTTTATTTTATTCAAAACCAAAAATTTCTCGATGTTTTCGTAAAAATGGAATATGTTTTTTATCTAATTTTCGAAGTTTACCATCGGAAGGAATAGCCATTTGTTCCAATAATTCACTATATTCTGGCTTATAAAGAAGCTTGCCATGATCATCAAAACTAATATAACCTGCATCAAATAGTCGATCCAGATGAGGAGATAATAATAGTCCATTAAACTGCTGCACCTTATCATTTTCATTGGCGATTGACCAAGGAATAATATGAGAAGCAATTAAAAACTTTCCGCCAGCAGGGTTTTTTAGCCCAAGTACAGCACATTTGTTTCCCCAATAATTTGTCAGTTTCTCTTTAAATTTGGCATGACCGAGTCTAACTTTTGTCGTACGCAGAACATCCCAGCCTTTGGCAGAACTACTATCAACAATTTCATCTCCAATTTTTGGACTTCCTGGTAAATCTAACGCAGTAAAAACAACTGAAATAGTTGACTCTTGCTCCCATTCAGTTTCAATAATTTGGCTAAGATGAGAGGGTAGATAAATTTCACGCCCACTGGAAACAGAAAGGAACTCATGAAAAGAAAACCCATTAAATTCAATTAGAAATTCTCTTTTCTCTCCATCTGTATAGTTGCTTTTAATCGGATTTGGAATTGTCCAGGTTTTAAAAGTTTCTTTGTTGCATTTATCCAACCATGAATAATTTGATAACGGAATTTGGTTTTTGATTGCCATCTTTTTTCTCCATTAGTTTAACCAGTAAGATAGATAAGTATAGTTTTCAGGTAGTTTATCATTCACTAAAGATCACCTGAAAAATCAATGCCTAAAATGGCGAATACCCGTTACCACCATGGCGATGCCGTGTTCGTCGGCTGCGTCGAAGACTTCCTGATCGCGCATCGAGCCTGCAGGGTGGATGATGGCTTTGATGCCTTGTTCGGCAATGACGTCCACGCCGTCGCGGAACGGGAAGAAGGCATCGGAGGCGGCGCATGCACCGTTTAAGTCCAAACCTGCGTCCTGCGCTTTGCGGGCGGCGATGCGGGTGCTGTCCACGCGGCTCATTTGGCCTGCGCCGATGCCGTAGGTTTGTCCGCCTTTGCCGAAGACGATGGCGTTGGATTTGACGTATTTTGCGACGTTCCAGACGAACAGCAAATCGTTCCATTCCTGCTCGGTCGGTTGGCGTTTGGAGACGACTTTCAAATCGGCGCGGCTGATGCGGTGGATGTCGGGCGTTTGTACCAGCAGCCCGCCGCCGACGCGTTTGAGTTCGAAGCGGTTCGCGCCTGCTTCTAGAGGCACTTCCAATACGCGCACGTTTTTCTTGGCGGCGGCGATTTCGAGGGCTTCTGCGGTGAACTTCGGCGCCATCAGGACTTCCATAAATTGGTTGTCGGTAATCTGTTTCACGGTTTCGCCGTCCACTTCGCGGTTGAAGGCGATGATGCCGCCGAACGCGCTGGTGGTGTCGGTGGCGTAGGCGAGTTTGTAGGCGGTCAATGTATCGGCTGCAACGGCGACGCCGCACGGATTGGCGTGTTTCACAATCACGCAGGCGGGCGCGTCGAAGGATTTGACGGCTTCCCAAGCGGCATCGGCATCGGCGATGTTGTTGTACGACAATTCCTTGCCTTGCAGTTGTTTATAGGCGGCGAGGCTGCCTGCGGCGGGATAAACATCGCGGTAGAACGCGGCACGCTGGTGCGGGTTTTCGCCATAGCGCATGTCTTGCACTTTAATCCAGCTTTGGTTGAACTGGCTGGGAAATTCGCCGATTTGGGGCGTGCCGCTCAAGACGTCGTCTGAAAGTGAGGTTAAGTAGTTGGAAATCATACCGTCGTATTGAGCGGTGTGGCTGAACGCTTTGCGCGACAGGTTGAAGCGGGTTTTGTCGCTCAACGCGCCGCCGTTGGCTTCCATTTCGGCGGCAATGGCGGGGAAGTCGGCGGTGTCGGTAACGATGGCGACGTGTTTCCAGTTTTTCGCGGCGGAGCGCACCATGGTCGGGCCGCCGATGTCGATGTTTTCAATCGCGTCTTCCAGCGTGCAGTTTGGTTTGGCGATGGTGGCGGCGAAGGGGTAAAGGTTGACGCAAACGAGGTCGATGTTGCCGATGCCGTGCTCTTCCATCTTGGCGACGTGTTCGCCCAAATCGCGCCGCCCCAAAATACCGCCGTGGATTTTCGGATGCAGCGTTTTCACGCGGCCGTCGAGCATTTCGGGGAAACCGGTGTAGTCGGCGACTTCAATCACGGGAACGCCCGCATCGGCAAGCAGCTTCGCCGTGCCGCCGGTAGAGAGGATTTCGACACCGAGTTTGTGCAGGGTTTGGGCAAATTCGACTGCACCTGTCTTGTCGGACAGGCTGATCAGGGCGCGTTTGATGGAAGGCATGGGGATTCCTTTTAAACAGAGATTTATAACTGGAAACAAACACTTTCAGGGGCGGTATTATCCCCCAGTTTCGAAGTTTTAGCAGCTGTTTTCTGGAAAAATTGTTGACAATTTTTTCGATAAAAAAGGTCGTCTGAAAACCGGGTTGACCCGTTTTCAGACGACCTTTACTGCTTGAAACCCCATTTCCTTGCCGTTTTCAATCAGTCTTTCACAAGGATTCCGTTTTCGATACGGAATGCGCGGTTTTAAGCGTTTTCGATGAACATCAAACAGCCTCAATGGTTAATATTGAGCGGATAGCTTTTCGGTGCAACATGTGTTTTACCGTCATAAGGAATCACATATTTCTGATTTTTATAACGTTTTTTACCATCCTCCCCCTTCACCGTTGCGCTTAATGCCCACACGCCTGAGGCTGAAGGGCGGCTTTTGTCAAAAGCAATTTTTGCATCGATGCTGGTATAGCGGTCTTCACAATTACGTTTTTCCCGCCCTTTCAATTCATCGCAATTGCCATAATATGCGCCATTATCTTTACCATTCACAATGAAGCTGCGACGGATACGGTTGCTATTATCGGTAAACAGAAAGTTTCTTCCAGTTGTCGTTTCGCCTTGACCCGTATAGCCTGATTCGACAGTGTAGCCCCAGTTTTGCTCACCCATCTGGACAAACCGCCAATCCTTATTCTCCGGCACATCCCCCCATGCGCCGATTTCATCGCTTCCATGTTGTTTGATTGCCCACTTTCCGTCTGTTTTTTCCAAAACAAACAATTCCGCCAGACCCGAAGAAGCATGCGCGTCCTGTTTGACTTTGCGCTTCATATCGTAGGCAAAACCCGTGTACAACACATAGCGCGTGGGCGTACCGTTGCGGGTAACGGCATGGTCGGCAACGGGTTTCATGCAATACATAATATTGTCAGATGTTGTCTCACTGTCTTTCGGCGGCTCGGTAAGCTGGCAGTTGTGTGCTGCAAGCGGTCGGTTGTAATACTGGGCGATCACTGCTTGGACGGCAGCTTTGTCGTTATTGTGCGCAGCCGATACCAAAACGGGGCTGGCGGCAAGCAGCAGGGCAATCATATATTTCATCAAAAATTTCCTGATATTTTTAAAACCACATCAAAACAAGATACTCGCGTACCTTCTCAGGTCGTCTAAAAACCCGATTTACACGTTTTCAGACAACCCCTTACGTATTCTTTCCCCTGTTCGACAGCCATCCTGCGACAAACGTCGCGGCGATGACGATGAACACGCCCGAAGCTGACACGGCGGATAAATGTTCGCCCAAAATCAGTACCGCCATGATGACGCCGATAACAGGTTCGAGCGAAATCAAGAGTCCGGAGACATTGGCAGGGACTTTGTTCATGCCCTTATTCCATAAAAGATAGGCAAGCCAACTGCATCCCACTCCCAAATACAAAACCGACAACACGCCGCCCCACGACCAGCGGACTTCATAACTTTCAGCCAACACCAGCGAAAACGGCAGACACAACACCGCCGCCGCCGCCATGGAAGCAGAAGTAAATGCAGGCGCGCCAATGCGGGCAATCATCTCTCGGCTCGGGCGCATCACACCGGCAAAACCGATTCCGGCAAGCAAAATCAGCAAACAGCCGAACCAATCGACCGCGCCGCCCTCTTCAGCGCCGCCCAACACCATCATCCCGATCCCGACAAACGCCGCCGCACCGCAAATCCAGTGGTAAATTTTCGCTTTGTCGTTGAAAAAGAAATGCCCGACAAACACCACCAGCAAGGGTTCAAGCCCGACCATGGTAATCGCGCTGGCGGCGGACGTGTATTTCAAACCGATAAACTGAAGCAGCAAAACCACGACGTAATTGATAAAGGCAATCCACAACAAGGGCTTCCACTCGCGGCGCGGAATCTTGCCGAAATGACGGTAACAGGAAGGCAGCACCATCAACGCAGCAATCAACAGCCGCGCCTCGACCATCAGCGCGGCATCAAGCATCTCGTAAGTATATTTGGCGGCGATAAACGAGCTGCCCCAAATCAATAAGGAGAGTATTTGGTAAATCATGGCTCAAGTAGTCGGATAAAAGGATGCACTGATGAAAGGTGGGACATCACACCCCACCCTGCCTCGATTCGGTCAACGAATCCAAAAAGGCAAAGAGTTTCGCGTTCATCTGCGTAAAATCGAAACGCTCGATTTCATCGGGATGCTGCACATAAGCCTGCGTCCTGCTTTGCGCCGCCAAGTTTTCGCGCCCGTCGGCGGCAATCAAGAGGCCGACGGCGGCGCGGTCAAATTCCAAATGCGCCTGAAACGCATAATGCTTGGGTGAGAAGCGGACAATCTGGCGCGGACAACCTTTACTCGCCGCCAATACTGCCGCCCCATCCGTCAGTCCGGGCATATCCCCGTGCCAATGCCCCGCAAGGAAAGACGCACCCAACAAGGCAGTATGCTGGTCGTTCAAACCTTCCTGCGTCAACTCGACCGGATACACGCCGATTTCGCGGTGCGGGCTGCGCCCGTGCCGTGCGCCGTAGGCGACGGATAAAAGCTGTGCGCCCAAGCACACGCCGACAATGTACTTGTCCGCCGCTACCGCCTGACGTATCAGGCGCAGCTCGGCTTCAGGGTCGTAATACGGAAAAGCCTGCCTGTCTTCATCGGGCGACTGCGGTCCGCCCATGACAATCAGGAAATCGATACCGTCCGCGTTTTCGGGCAACGCTTCCGACTCATAAACCTTAGTCAACGCCGTACGATGCCCGCGCGACCGCGCCCAATTCCAATACGCGCCCGGCACTTCAAAATCCTCGTGCAAGACGAAATGGACGTTCAGCGTTTTTCCCCGTGTACCGCCGTCATGGCGAAGTTCCTGCTTCATCAGTTTTCTCCCTTTGCAACAAGACCGATATTTACAGCAAACCGTGCTGCAACAGTTTCTTACGCAGCGTATTGCGGTTCAGCCCCAAAATAACCGCCGCCTTAGACTGATTGCCGCCGCATTGTTCCATCACGCAAATCAGCATGGGCTTTTCCACTTGGTGCAACACCATATCGTACACGCCGCAAGGCTCCGTACCGTTCAAGTCTTTGAAATATTGTTGCAAATTCTGTTCAACGCATTGCGCAATATCGGGGATGGGTTGTTTCATAACATATCCTCCTTCGTTATTTTTAAAAAATGACAGGTCGTCTGAAACGGGGTTCAGACGACGTTTGTTGAGTTTGTATAGATAAATTGTTTTTTATTTCGATGAAACTGTGTTTTCAGACGACCTGATATTGCCGCCATTCCCGGATAAAAATCATCCTGTTGGCCCGACAACCCAAGCTACCCGCTGATAACCTTAATCCCCAGCAAAGCCAACGCCCCGCCGCAAAATCGGTCTATCCAATGGCCGAAACGCTGAAAACGTTTGCTCACGGCAGGGGCGGACAACATCAGCGCGACAAGGCTGAACCAAACGAACAGCATCAGCGCCATCCATACGCCATAAACCCCCATCTGCCACATCGGCGTATCCGGCGACAATACGACGGTAAACAGCGACAGCATATACACGACCGCCTTCGGGTTCAGCACATTGCACAACACCCCGCGCCATATCGTTTTCCGTGTCGGTTCATCCGCCATATGGTCCTTACGGATTTCGACCGTCCCGCCCGCAGCTTTCGCGCGCAAACCTTTATAGCCGATATACAGCAGATACAGGCGGCCGACGATTTTGACCGCGGTCAGAAGCGGGGGTGGACTGAGCCACCAGCGTGACCAAGCCGAGTACGGAATAAATAATGTGGATACCGAATCCCAACGCAATGCCCAGCGCGGTCAACATTCCGGCAGCCCGCCCCCGGCTCAACACCTGCTGCGAAACGAGTACAAAATCGGGACCGGGCGACATGCACGCCAAAAAATATACGCCGGTGATAATCCAAAAGCCATGCCCAAAAGTCATACTGAAGCCTTTTGTATTAAAGAGGAGGTTGTAGAAAGGCACATCAGCCTTTAAAAATGAATGAAGATTAACCATCAAGCCTTCACCATGCCGGATTACAGTCCACGCAACCTACTCCCCCAAGCAGGTAATCTTGCCAACCTTTTCTCCGTCAGGTTCGATTTCTGCTACATGATCTCCATATTTATTACTCCAAAAGAACCGCCCGTTTTCCTCATGCCAAGGCTTACCCAGCACATACCAAGCTTTATCCAAGCTGTCACCGGGGCGGATGGTTTCGCATGTTACTTTATCCTCCCCTGCACTCAGCATACACGCATCATGTTGACGACAATCGGGATTCATGCACCTGCCCTTGTCGTCATTCCAATAGCGATCCATTAATTTACAGGCTATCAAATTATAGTCATAAGCATAAATACCGTATCCTGTCATCAACAGCGCAGCAATACCCAAGCTTTGTAAACGCGGCGTTAATTTCATATTTACTTCTCCCTAGATAAAAAGGTCGTCTGAAACGCCCTACCCTTCCCGATACTCACCCACCCAGCGGTCGGTTTTCTCTGAAAGTGTCTCAAGATAGGCGGCAAGGGTGTCGTATTGTGCCGCAGCGCTGTCCAAACGGTTGATATCCCGGCGTGTCTGTTCGCCGTCGGGCATGGCGTCGATGTACCAGCCTATGTGTTTACGGGCGATGCGCACGCCGGCGACTTCGCCATAAAACGCGTGCATGGCGCGGATGTGGTTCAAAATGGTGGCGTTGCATTCTGCCAAGCTCAAGGCAGGCGGCAAAACGTCGTGTTCGGCGTAATATTTCAAATCGCGAAAGAGCCACGGCCTGCCTTGTGCGCCACGCCCTATCATGATGCCGTCGGCGGCGGTTTGTTTGAGGACGGCGGCGGCTTTTTGCGGCGAAGTGATGTCGCCGTTGACCCAGACGGGGATTTTCAGACGACCTTTGGTTTCGGCAATCAGGTCGTAAGTTGCTTCGCCTTTGTACATTTGCGTGCGTGTGCGTCCGTGGACGGCAAGGGCAGCGATGCCGCAATCTTCGGCGATGCGGGCGATGGCGGGCAGATTTTTGTGGTCGTCATGCCAGCCCAAACGGGTTTTGAGGGTAACGGGAACGTCCACCGCGCGGACGACGGCTTCGAGAATGGCGGCAACCAGCGGCTCGTTTTGCATCAGCGCGCTGCCGGCTTGAACGTTGCAGACTTTTTTGGCGGGACAGCCCATGTTGATGTCGATAACCTGCGCTCCAAGGCTGACGTTGTAACGCGCGGCATCCGCCATCTGCTGCGGATCGCTGCCGGCAATTTGGACGGCAACGATGCCGCCTTCATCGGCAAAATCGCTGCGGCGCAGGGTCTTTTTGGTATTTCTAAGCGTCGGGTCGCTGGTCAGCATTTCGCACACCGCCCAACCTGCGCCAAAATCCCGGCAAAGTCGGCGGAACGGTTTGTCCGTAATGCCCGCCATCGGGGCGAGTGCAATGGGATTGTCGATAATGTAGCCGCCGATGCGCATGGTCAAACCGCCGTATAGAAAGGGCTGCCATTGTACAATTTTTAAGCAGGGTTTCCAATGGGATTTACTTTGACGGATAGGGAAAAAGGTCGTCTGAAAAAGTTCAGACGACCTTTGTTCTCAGTTTACCTTGCTATTTTACTAAGTCGGCGATACCTGCCAAAATCAATGCGGTAAAGATAGAGACTGAGCTTCCTATCACCAGAGAAAATGTGTGAATCAAACCCGACAACGCACCCGTAAGAAGCAAAGCCAAAACAATCCATGTTCCATAAGGTTCGATTTGACGAAACTTCATAGACCATTTTGCATTGAGGAAAGAGTCAAGAATGACGCCACCATCAAGTGGCAAAATCGGAAGCAGGTTAATGACGATCAAAACTATATTGATTGTCATACCAAACTGGGTCATGATCATTAATGGGTCAACATACGCCTCAGGGACAGCTCCACCTAAAAACGAGAGCATCCCCCAGATATACACCAGAATCAGATTGGTGACCGGACCTGCCAAGGCAATCCATCTCCGCGCGCTGCGCACATTCTTAAAATTGCGGGCATTAATCGGTATGGGGCGTACCCAGCCATATACAAACGACGTTAGCATCAGGCTCAATGCGGGTGCGATGATGGTTCCTATCAAATCGATATGCGCCATCGGATTTAATGTCAACCGTCCGAATTGTAATGCGGTGGGGTCGCCACAGCGATATGCAACATAACCGCGTGCAATCTCACGCATGACCAAGGAAAGCATCACCGGTGGGATAGCAAGCAGCACATAACTGAAATCAAAGTTTCCAAACATAGTTTTCCTTAAAAAGGTCGTCTGAAAAACTCAGACGAAATGCACCAAGGGCTCATCGTAGGTAAACACTGTCAAATTTGCAATAAGCAGGCCGCTCGAAAATCTCGGCGGCCTGTCGGCAGATGATTATTCTTCAGTTGCTGAATGTTCTTCAGTATTTTCTTCGGAATCAGTTTCTGCCTCTGGGTCATAACCCGATGGCAACAATAATCTAGATATGATAGGTACTGTCAACTCTTTTATGTCGATGACTTTTTCGCTTGCAGGCTTAAACTTGAATACGGGTTTGCCGTAATTGTGGTAAATACTTTCCATAACGATGTTCAACGCCTGAGTGTTGCTTTTGCTGTTGACCTGCGTATAAATACGCGTTGCCAACAATCTGCCTTTTCCATTCAGATAGTAGTCATAATAGAGAGGCATGCCGACCATCTTTTCAAAGCCGGAGTGCATTGAGAGGCCTTTCTCTTTTGTACTATCTATAAACTCGCCAAAGAATTTTTCAACTTTCTCGTAGCCTTCAGCCGTAGAGCCTTCCTCCGGTTTTTTCTTCAGAGCATCAAATTCTTTTTTGAATTCTTTAGCGAAAGCATTGATAAAGAGCGGGTCATATTCGTCTTTATGGGTGTAATGGATGCGATATTTTGCTTTGTTTTGCTTACCGAATTCATCCATATTTTCAAGGCGGTATGCTTCAGCAGGAGCAGCTTTGCTGGCTTCAATAAAGGCTTTAAATGCCGCCTTTGTTGCATGGCGCAAAGGAATACCTTTTACCATCTCTTCATCTTTAAGCTGGATGCTGATGGGTTGCTCTTCAGCCAAACGCTTACGGATCTCTTCGCTCGTAAAGAAGCTCATAATCATCGAGTTGAGCAAAGGCTGATCAATAGTCAGGCTGAGATTTTCACCATCAATCAGCATGGGAGATTGGATATTCAATTGCTCATTGCGATGGTTAACTGTAATAGCGGGAATCCATTCGGCTTTTTTGGCAGGTAGGTCAATAGCTATATGCGATTTCAAACGCACGCCTTCCAAATAACGTCCGGCAACCGGATATTCCTGCCATTTGTCGAGCATCTCAGTGAACCATTTATCATTGTCGGTGTCCAGCAAGGCTTCTTTCAGCTTGGTCTGATCTTCTTCCGAAAGTTCGATTCCGTCTTCGTTCAATTCTTTGACTTGTTTGTCAAGTTCGGCTTGATCCTTCTTTGTTTCTTCCAAACGGGCTTTCTTCTCGCTTTCCGGCGCCACACCTGCTTCGGCAGTAGAAGTATGAAACTTCACTTCGCTATCAATGTTATAGCTGTAATCATCCGTATAGACGCGATCAAGGGAAATTGCCATCATTTCATGGGCAGATTTGTTTTCAAGGCTGCTGCATGCGCTCAAACCAAATGCCGCCGCCAATACTAGACAAAACGTCTTTTTCATTTACTGTTCCTTAAAAAAACAATCCAATGGGAATGTAAATGACTTTTAACACAAATAATTTAATGTGACAACATCATTGTATTGTTCGGTTTCTAAAAACGCCGAAAGGTCGTCTGAAACGGCAATTTACCGTTTCAGACGACCTTTTAAACACCATTACAAAATGCCGTTATGGTAAGTCTGATCATCAATCATGGTTGGATATTTCGGGTGATTGGCATAAACAGTATCGTGGATTGCTTCAACTTTGTTATGCACATGACCCAATACATCAGAAAGCGCGATGTCCTTACCGGTTGTATTCACATCTTTCAATTGGTCGCCATTATGGGTATTGCTGCCGGCAAAGGTATCGATATCTGCCTCATGTTTCAACCAAGTCGCATACAGTTTGCCTTTGATGTCGGTATGCAGGGTATTGTTGGCAACATTCAACGTGGCTTTTCCTACGCCGTCACCGGTACTGTTGACATCCACAATGGCATCGTTCAGTTTGCCGTGGAGGGACAACGTATTGTTGGTCACGTTGTACTCTTTGGCATTGGTACGCATATAGGCGAATTCACGATAACCGGCCGACTCTTCGCGAACGGTAATATTGTTGTTGTTTAACGTTATCGAACCATGCAGAGGGACATCCGAGCGGTGTTCTTCAAAATAGAACGGCACGGCTCCCGGTGCAATTTTTCCGATATTGGCAGTATTGTCGCTGATATTGATGGTGCCCGTACCGATACCGTCGTGTTTGCTGACATGATCGTATGTGTTGTTAATCACTGCCATCAGGTATTTGGTGGACTCACCGTCGATTTTGTTGTCGGTAATATTCAGCGTGTAATCCATTTTGTTTTCATGGTTACGGAATTCGATGCCATAAGTTTGGATGTGGTTTTGATACACTGCCAAATTTTTAATGGTATTGCCGCTGATGTCGTAATAACCTTTATCCGCCGTATGCAAATCGCGCAATTGGGTATTGGTTTGCACTTGGATGCCGGAATACATGTGGTAATGCTTGCCTAAATCATCATCCATATAAAGACGGAAATTCGGGTCTTGCGTAATAACGTTGTCTTTAATTTTCACGTTATCCATGGAAAATTGGCGGTTGTAGGCAGCGATACCATACAGACGGTCGCCGTTTAAGACGTTGTTTTCGATAACGATACCGGTACCATCATGTACATCCAAACCTTTACGGTAGTTATGGTCGGTCGTATTGTTGCGGAAAGTAATGCCGTAGTTGTAGCTGCCTGCCATCGCAGTCATGCCATAACCTGTACCGCCATCAGCTTCGTGGCCGTTCCACTCCAATCTATTGCCTTCGCCGACAAAGTTCTTTTGATATCCGACCATCGCGCCGGCAACACGGTTGTGGTGCAGATAGGAGTCGACAATACGGTTGTTCTCACCCAAAGGCAGATGGTCATATTGTTCGTTGATCTCACCGCTTTGGACGCGTGCTTTGTAAGTTTGGCTTTTACCTGCTTCCCGAACCAATGCATCAGTCGATGTAAACATCACACCGGCACGGTTGACTCCGGATACCTCGACTTTGCTGATTAAAGTATGGTCGGCATCGTTGACCAAAATACCGCTGACCTTACCGAAGTAGCTCAAGCCCTTCCGGTAAAAGTCCGGATTGGTATATTTAACAGAAAGATTCGCAATCGTTTTATGGCTTTGTCCATCCACCAAAATACCGGCAAATGCGCGAATATCATCGTGATTGGTATTGGGGTTGAACACACCGACCTGCGCTTTATCAAAGGTGATCAGCGTTTTGCCCATGCCCGAACCAAAAATACCTTTGACACCCGAATTATTGCCATTGATGACAATTTGGTCGGAAATATAGTAAGTACCGTCCATGAACAGCATGGCTTTTTCTTTGTGTGCCGCAGTCAATGCCGCTTTGATGGCTGCCAAGCTGTCTTTTTTCCCGGTCGGATCTGCGCCAAAATCATTGACGTCGATGTATCTGCCAAATTCTTTCGATTGATGAACGGTGTAGTTGGAAACCTCCCCTTCTTTTACTTCATCTTGATGATTGGCTTGATGTTCGGCCTGTCTAGCAGTATGGGCTTCATTGGATTTTGAAGTATTGTGTCGAGCCGTTTCTTTATTGTCACCGGCCTGATTGTCTTCATGTTTGTGGGCAACCGTTACCGCTGGTGCTGAATGCGCCGCTTTACCGTTGGTTTGATGATGGTGTGCAACATCATTTTCAGTATGTTGCGCTTTCTCGGCAGCCTGTTTTTCAGCCAGGATTGCTTTGGTTTTAGCGGCAATTTCCGCTTGTTTGGCTGCATGTGCGGCTTTTGATTTTTCTAACGCTTCAGCCTGTCTTGCAGCCGATGCTGCTTTGGCTTTTTCCAAGGCTTCGGCTTGACGTACTGCAGCAGCAGCTTTTGCTTTTTCCATAGCTTCTGCATGTCTTGCAGCGGCGGCGGCAACAGCGGCCTGTCTGGCAGCTTGATATTTTGCCATGACCTGCTCTTTGGCTGCTTGGGCTTCTGCCTGTTTGCGTGCAACGACATCAGCACGGAGAACCTGAGACATAATGGCCATTTCTTTGCTGGTTAATTTACTGCGGTCGGCAACCAGCGCCGGTTTGGTATTTTTTGAAGTATTGACTGCGGCAGTATCGGTAGAGGGCGTATGTTGCAGACCAAAAATTTTATCCTGCCCCCTCAATTGTTTAGGGAGGGCTGCTGCCAGATTCAGACCGCCAAAAGAATGGTCGTAAATCAATTTGTTCAATGCAGAAGGAGCATGGCCGGCATGATCTTGGCTTGCGGCTACTGCATGATTAGATTGAGAAGTTTGACTTTTAGTGTGAACTCTTGTTTGTCCGAGATTGAAGAAAGAGTACGTGGTTTTAGTTGACATAATATATTTTCCCTAGTTTAAAAGCCGCAGACTTGCGTCTGAGGCAACGAAAGCAATGCTTTCCTACCCTTTTTCAGCGATCTTTATATGTCGTTTGAATGATTTGAAATCATTTCCATCGTCATTTAAATAGCTGTAACGATTATTACTCATTCTAAAACCTCAAAACCTGACGCTCTTTTTTTAATCCTTCCGCCTTTTAAACATAAAACCGCACTTAAATATCCCTATAACATTCAGACGACTTTTCATGATCTTGTAAAAGTCATTCCAAAGCTCTCTCTTTGGAACAGTCATCTTGTAATGTCACATTAATATATTAAACACTGCTTTACATTAAAAAACGAAAACCTAAGTCTATCAGAGTTCTAGAGTATCTATTTAGTTCACTGCAATGTCGATTTAAGTCCCTTTTTCGACATTTTTCAGCAACTAAATATACCAAACGAGTAATGAAATGATTTTAGCATATTGAATTGGTATAATCACATTTTCATAACTTAGCAAATATTAAAATTTCTTAATTATTTGAAAAATAGAAAAATTTTTTTATTTTTTAGTTCAAATAGTGACTGTTTTTCACAACAACACACCAACCATCGGGATATTTTTTTACAAATGGCACGACAAAATCTGTTTACAAAATAAAAAGGTCGTCTGAAAAGAAATTTTCTTTCAGACGACCTTTGGATCTGTTCTATTAATACGAAATCAAATCAGCACACTTCAACCAACCAGCCATGTTTGTCTTCCGCCAAACCGTATTGGATGTCGGTCAAGGCTTTGCGCAAAGCGTAGCCGCGTTCTTGGCTCTTCACTTCGATTTCTTTGCCATCGATGACAAAAGAGGTTACGGGCGAGATAACGGCGGCGGTACCGGTCAGAATCGCTTCCGCACCCTCTTCGACTGCGGCTTTGAGTTCATCCACGGTGAAATTGCGTTCGCTGACGGTGTAGCTCAAGTCTTTGGCGACGGTCAGCACAGAATCACGGGTTACGCCGTGGAGGAATTCGTCGGTCAACGGTTTGGTGATGATTTCGTTGCCTTTAATCAGGATAAAGTTGGACGCGCCGGTTTCCTGTACGTCGCCGTTCGGGCAGAACAGGACTTGATTTGCACCATGTTCGACTTTTGCCTTCAGCACCCAAGGCATGGCGGAGGCGTAGTTGCCGCCGCATTTGACGCGGCCCATATGCGGTGCGCAGCGAATGTGCTCGGTTTCAACCAAAATTTTCACGGGCGAACCGGCTTTGAAATAGTCGCCGACCGGAGACGCGAGGATATAGAGCAGCGCGGTTTCGGACGGCGAACCGGCTTTGCCGATAACGGGGTCGGTACCGATGAGCGTCGGGCGCAGATACAGCGCGGCAGGCGCATCGGGAATTTCATCGGCGGCGCGTTTGACCAATTCGATCAGGGCATTTAAATAGGCTTCGGTTTCGGGGCGCGGCAGGTGCAAAATGTCTGCACTTTGCTGCATACGGGCGATGTTTGCCGTCGGGCGGAACAAGACGATTTTGCCGTTTGCCTGACGGAAGGCTTTCAAGCCTTCAAAGCATTCGCTGCCGTAATGCAGGGCATGCGCGCCGGGTGCGAGGGTAAGGTCTGAGGAAGTTTGCCATTCGGTCGGCTGCCATTTGCCGTCCTTATAGGCGATAACGGGCATTTGGGCGTGGAAGACGCTGCCGAACACGGCGGGTACGGGTCTGCTCATGATGATTGCCTTTCTTATTCTGTTTGGTTCTGTTTAGATATTAAAAGTTGAAAGATACGCCTGTAGAGATGGTTTTGACAAGTCCGAATACCTGTTTCGAAAACGGCTTCCGTCCAAGCCCTTGCCTAATAACGAAATACGGAAAACCATCCATTCCGATACGCATACGAATTGTCAGCAATCATGCCTACCGTTTACTACATATATATAATGGAGCCCAAGGTCGTCTGAAAACTGCCGCACATCCTATCCGAAACAATCCAAATCGTTTAAACTAAGCCTCATCTGCGGCAAACGGATTCGGAAACAGAATCCCTATCAACCGCCTATTGAATTTTCAGACGACCTTTTCAAAACTTTCCGACAGGCATACCGCCGGAGACATCCATGAAACTGATTTACACCATTATCAAAGTCATCATTTTATTATTGTTTTTACTACTCGCCGTCATCAATACCGACAGCGTCGCCTTCCACTATCTGCCCGGTCAGAAAGCCGACTTACCGCTGATTGTCGTCCTCTTCGGCGCGTTTGTCATCGGCATCGTGTTCGGGATGTTTGCCCTGTTCGGCAGACTTTTGGCGCTGCGCAGCGAAAACAACCGCCTGCGTGCCGAAGTCAAAAAACACGCGCATTTGAGCGAAAAAGACCTCGTCGCCCCCGTACCGCAACAACCTGCACCGCAAACCACCGTCCCTGCCAACCAACCCGTACAAACGCCCAAGCCTTAAAGAAGGAATCACATGGACAACGAATTGTGGGTTATCCTGCTGCCCATTACCCTTTTGCCCGTCTTCTTTGCCATGGGCTGGTTTGCCGCACGTATCGACATGAAAACCGTGTTGAAACAGGCGAAAAGCGTTCCTGCCGGCTTTTACAAAAGTCTGGACGCATTGGTTGACCGCAACAGCGGACGTGCCGCCCGCGAGTTGGCGGAAGTCATCGACCAGCAGCCGCAGTCTTACGACCTCAACCTGACCTTGGGCAAACTCTACCGTCAGCGCGGCGAAAACGACAAAGCCATCAATATGCACCAAGCCCTGCTCGACTCGCCCGATACCGTCAACGAAAAACGCGCGCGGGTATTGTTCGAACTCGCGCAAAACTACCAAAGCGCAGGCTTGGTTGACCGCGCCGAACAAATCTTCATCGGCTTGCAGGAAGGTAACATGGCGCGCGAAGCCCGTCAGCATCTGCTCAGCATCTACCAGCAAGACCGCGACTGGGAAAAAGCCATCGAAACCGCGCAACTCCTCAGCCACGACGAGCAAACCTACCAATTTGAAATTGCACAGTTTTATTGCGAACTTGCCCAAACCGCGCTGTTCAAATCCAATCTCGACGCCGCCCGTTACAACGTCCAAAAAGCCTTGGACGCCAACAAAAAATGCGCCCGCGCCAACATGATTTTGGGCGACATCGAAACCAAACAGGGCAATTTCCCCGCCGCTGTCGAAGCATACGGCGCCATCGAGCAGCAAAACCATGCCTACCTGAGCATGGTCGGCGAAAAACTCTACGAAGCCTACGCCGCCCAAGGCAAACACGAAGAAGGGCTGAACCGGCTCATCGGTTATATGCAGACTTTCCCCGATTTAGACCTCATCAACGTCATTTACGAAAAAGCCCTGCTGCTCAAAGGCGAAAGCGAAGCCGCCCAACTTGCCATCGACCTCGTGCGTCAAAAACCCGACCTCAACGGCGTATACCGCCTGCTCGGTTTGAAAATCAGCGACATGAATCCCGCATGGAAAGCCGACGCCGACATGATGCGCTCCGTCATCGGCCGCCAACTCCAACGCAGCGTCATGTACCGCTGCCGCAACTGCCACTTCAAATCCCAAGTCTTCTTCTGGCACTGCCCCGCCTGCAACAAATGGGAAACCTTCACACCCAATAAAATCGAAGTGTGAAGCAAACCAACAAAAAGGTCGTCTGAAAAGTTTCAGACGACCTTTTATCTATTCCACACCCTACACCGCTACGGCAGCCTTGATGTGCGGATGCGGGTCGTAACCTTCCAACTCGAAATCTTCAAACTTAAATGCAAACAAATCTTTGACTTCCGGATTGATTTTCATCACCGGCAGCGTGCGGGTGTCGCGGCTCAATTGCAGTTTTGCCTGTTCGAAATGGTTGCTGTACAGATGCGCATCACCCAAGGTATGGATAAATTCGCCCGCCTCCAACCCGCAGACTTGGGCAATCATCATGGTCAACAGCGCGTAACTGGCAATGTTGAACGGTACACCGAGGAAAATGTCCGCGCTGCGTTGGTAAAGCTGGCAGGACAATTTGCCGTTGGCAACGTAAAACTGAAACAGCGCATGGCAAGGCGGCAATGCCATTTCGTCTACCAGCGCGGGATTCCATGCCGACACAATCAGACGGCGGGAATCAGGGTTTTTCTTGATTTGCTCCACGACGTTGGCAATTTGGTCGATATGGCGGCCGTCGGGTGCAGGCCAACTGCGCCATTGGTAGCCGTACACAGGCCCCAAGTCGCCGTTTTCGTCCGCCCATTCGTCCCAAATGGAAACATTATTATCTTTCAAATATTTGATGTTGGTATCGCCTTTGAGAAACCAAAGCAGCTCATGGATAATCGAGCGCAGGTGCAGCTTTTTGGTGGTCAGCAGCGGGAAGCCTTGACTCAGATCGAAGCGCATTTGATAGCCGAACACCGAACGAGTGCCTGTACCGGTACGGTCGGATTTATCGGTACCGTTTTCGAGAACATGGCGCATTAAGTCGAGGTAGGCTTTCATTGGTGTCCTTTAAGAGTGTGTGTTGTTGGAGATGATTTGGGGCGTATTGTATAGCAATTTGTCGATTAACAGCATAATCAAGGTCGTCTGAAAACTGGAAACGGGGTTCAGACGACCTTGGCATTATCCGTTATGGATTGTCCTGAAACACGTTTTTCTATCTGAAACAAAATTCGTTTTTTAAGGTGTTATTTTCTTTCTTACCCTGTTTTCCAAGGGTAATTTTCGTAAAATTGTTGACAATATTGACCGTTTTCACATGAAAATTTGTGTCGGATTGAATTTTTTACACTCTTTCATTTCAAATTTCTAGTTAAATTACTTAGAATATATAATCAATTTATTTTAAAATTATGGAATTTTCAAAAATATTTTTATATTTTATTGGCTATATATACCAAATAATAAAATTCTCAAAAAAATAATGTCAACAATTTTCATCAAAACCGCTTGGCAGGCAAAAAAATTAGGTTTATATTGCTTTCCACAAATTCATCATCCTTTCCAATCTAATCCACAGGGAGCATAAAATGACCGATTTGAACGCCTTGTTTGCCAACCTCAAACAACGTAACCCCAATCAAGAGCCGTTTCACCAAGCGGTTGAAGAAGTATTCATGAGCTTGGGCCCGTTTTTGGCAAAAAACCCGAAATACACCCAACAAAACCTACTTGAACGCATCGTCGAACCTGAGCGCGTCATTATGTTCCGCGTCACTTGGGTGGACGACAAAGGACAAGTCCAAGTCAACCGCGGCTACCGTATTCAAATGAGCTCCGCCATCGGCCCTTACAAAGGCGGCTTGCGTTTCCACCCGACCGTCGATTTGGGCGTATTGAAATTCCTCGCCTTTGAACAAGTGTTCAAAAACGCCTTGACCACCCTGCCTATGGGCGGCGGTAAAGGCGGCTCCGACTTCGACCCCAAAGGCAAATCCGACGCCGAAGTGATGCGTTTCTGCCAAGCCTTTATGAACGAACTCTACCGCCACATCGGTCCGAACACCGACGTACCTGCGGGCGACATCGGCGTAGGCGGCCGCGAAATCGGCTTCCTGTTCGGACAATACAAAAAAATCCGCAACGAATTTGCCTCCGTCCTGACCGGCAAAGGCCTCGAATGGGGTGGCAGCCTTATCCGTCCTGAAGCGACCGGCTACGGTACCGTGTACTTCGCCCAATCCATGCTGCAAACGCGCGGCGATTCGATTGAAGGCAAACGCGTGCTGATTTCCGGCTCCGGCAACGTCGCACAATACGCCGCCGAAAAAGCCATCCAACTGGGCGCGAAAGTGCTGACCATTTCCGACTCCAACGGTTTCGTCCTCTTCCCCGACAGCGGCATGACCGAAGACCAACTCGCCGCGCTTATCGAGCTGAAAGAAGTCCGCCGCGAACGTGTTTCCACCTACGCCCAAGAACAAGGTTTGAAATACTTTGAAAACCAAAAACCGTGGGGCGTTGCCGCCGAAGTCGCCCTGCCTTGCGCGACCCAAAACGAATTGGACGAAGAAGCTGCCAAAACCCTGCTGGCAAACGGCTGCTACGTCGTTGCCGAAGGTGCGAATATGCCTTCTACTTTAGGCGCAGTCGAGCAGTTCGTCAAAGCGGGCATCCTGTATGCACCGGGCAAAGCCTCCAACGCCGGCGGCGTGGCAACTTCAGGCTTGGAAATGAGCCAAAACGCCGTCCGTCTGGCTTGGAGCCGCGAAGAAGTTGACCAACGCCTGTTCGACATCATGCACAGCATCCACGAATCCTGCCTGAAATACGGCACTGAAAACGGCAAAACCAACTACGTCAACGGCGCAAACATCGCCGGTTTCGTCAAAGTCGCCGATGCGATGCTGGCGCAAGGCATCGTGTAAGTCTGATTCTCCTGACTTTAAAATGTGGAAAGGTCGTCTGAAAACCTTGAATCGGGGTTTTCAGACGACCTTTTTTACTGTTCGGAACTGCTTATAGCGGCTTCAAAGGCAGACACACAATAAAGCGCACCTTAGTATGATTTCAAACCTGCCTCGTTTTTTATAGTGGATTAACTTTAAATCAGGACAA
>KV796991.1:0-5805 GCA_001809325.1 Neisseria sp. HMSC077D05
ACTGTCCTATTTTGATTTTAATTGACTATATTTCAGACGACCTTTCCTCTACCGGAATTTTTAATTTCTCAAAATCTCAACGTAACAAAAAACCTGCCCGAATCATCGGGCAGGTTTTCTTATGGCTGAATTGAATTAGTTTTTGTCCAAGTCAACCAGTTTGTTTTTGGCAATCCAAGGCATCATGGAACGCAGTTGCGCGCCGACTTTTTCGATTTGGTGGTCGGCAGTCAGGCGGCGGCGTGCGGTCATGCTGGCATAGTTGACGGCGCCTTCTTGGATGAACATTTTGGCGTATTCGCCGGTTTGGATGCGTTTGAGGGCATTGCGCATGGCTTCGCGGGATTTGTCGTTGATGACTTCCACGCCGGTAACGTATTCGCCGTACTCCGCGTTGTTGGAAATGGAGTAGTTCATGTTGGCAATGCCGCCTTCGTAAATCAGGTCAACGATGAGCTTCATTTCATGCAGGCATTCGAAGTAGGCCATTTCGGGCGCGTAGCCTGCTTCGGTCAGGGTTTCGAAGCCGGTTTTGATCAGTTCGACCACACCGCCGCACAACACGGCTTGTTCGCCGAAGAGGTCGGTTTCGGTTTCTTCGCGGAAGTTGGTTTCAATCACGCCGCCTTTGGTGCCGCCGTTGGCTGCTGCGTAAGACAGGGCGATGTCGCGGGCTTTGCCGCTTTTATCTTGGTAAACGGCGATCAGGGAAGGTACGCCGCCGCCTTTCAAGAATTCGCTGCGTACGGTGTGGCCGGGACCTTTGGGAGCAACCATAATCACGTCCAAGTCGGCACGCGGTACGATTTGGTTGTAGTGTACGTTGAAGCCGTGTGCGAAAGCGAGTACCGCGCCTTGTTTCAGGTTAGGCTCGATTTCGTTTTTGTACACAACAGGCTGGTTTTCGTCGGGCAGCAGAATCATCACCACGTCTGCTTTTTTGGTGGCATCGGCTACGGACAATACTTCGAAGCCGGCCGCTTCTGCTTTTTTCCAAGAACCGCCTTGGCGCAGACCGACGACTACGTTTACTCCTGAATCTTTCAGGTTGGCTGCGTGGGCGTGGCCTTGTGAGCCGTAGCCGATGATGGCGACGGTTTTGCCTTTGATCAGGGACAGGTCGGCGTCTTTATCGTAATAAACTTGCATTTGATTTCCTTTGGATAAAATGGGTTCCGGCTTTGCGTTGAGGATGCCGGACAGTTGGATTGGGGGTAAGGGGTTAAACGGAGAGTTCTTCCATCAAAACGATTTCGAGCGCGTCGGTTTTGCCGTCGATGGCTTTGACGAAGCCTTGGAAATGTTCGCTGGCGTTGTGCGCATCGATGGCCGCCTGAGATTTCCAGTTTTCGACGAAGACGAAACGTTCGGGTTTGCCGATTTCCTGATGCAGATCGTAGCTGATGTTGCCTTCTTCCGCGCGGCTGGCTTTGACCAGGCTTTGGAACAAGGGTTTCAGCGTTTCTGTATGTTCAGGTTTGACGGTAACCAGTGCGACGATTTTAATGTTTGACATCAATCTCTCCTGCCGTTTTTGTTTTCAGACGACCCTAGATAGGTCGTCTGAAAACTGACGGTATTAAATTTTCAAAATACGCTCGCCGCGGCCGATACCGGCTGCGCCTGTGCGTACGGTTTCCAAAATCTGGGCACGTCCGACAGTTTCGAGGAAGGAGTCGAGTTTGTCAGTGGAGCCTGTGATTTCGATGGTGTAGCTGCGGTCGGTTACGTCGATGATGCTGCCACGGTAGATTTCGGTCAGACGTAAAAATTCGTCGCGGTCTTTGCCGACGGCGCGGACTTTTACCAGCATCAATTCGCGTTCGACAAAACGGCTTTCGTTCAAATCGACCACTTTGATTACCTCAATCAATTTATTGAGTTGCTTGGTGATTTGTTCTATGACTTGCTCGTCGCCGTGGGTAACGATGGTCATGCGCGAAAGGGTTTTGTCTTCGGTCGGGGCTACTGCCAAGGAGTCGATGTTGTAGTCGCGAGCGGAGAAAAGACCGACCACGCGGCTCATCGCGCCTGATTCGTTTTCCATCAGAACAGATAAGATATGTCGCATTGTCGTTCTCCTTACGCTTTCGGGTTTTCGCGCATATGCGGCGGCAGGACCATTTCGTCCAAACCTTTGCCGTTGCCGACCATGGGCAGCACGTTTTGTTTTTTATCGGTCAAGAAGTCCATAAATACCAGACGGTCTTTTTGTTTGACCGCTTCCAAAAGCGCGCCTTCAACATCGGATTTTTTGTCCACGCGGATGCCAATGTGGCCGTATGCTTCCGCCAATTTGACGAAATCGGGCAAGGAATCGAAATAGGTTTCCGATTCGCGGTTGCCGTAATACAGCTCCTGCCATTGGCGAACCATGCCGAGATAGCCGTTGTTGAGGGTAACGACGTTTACCGGAATGCGGTATTGGAAGCAGGTGGACAATTCTTGGATGTTCATCTGAATCGAACCTTCGCCGGTAATGCAGAACACGTCTTGATCGGGAGCGGCAAGTTTCGCGCCCATCGCATACGGCAAACCTACACCCATCGTACCCAAGCCGCCGGAGTTAAGCCATTGGCGCGGGCGTTCGAACGGATAATATTGCGCCGCGAACATTTGGTGTTGCCCTACGTCCGAAGTGATGATGGCGGAGTTGTTGGTGATTTCGGCAAGTTTCTGCACAACGTATTGCGGCTTGATGATTTCGCTGTCGTTGTCAAACCACAGACAGTCGCGCGAACGCCATTCTTCGATGCTTTTCCACCATTTGTCTAAAGAATCGGACGCGGGAGTCGTATCTTGTTTACCCCACAAGCCGATCATTTCAGTCAACACGTTTTTCACGTCGCCGACAATCGGAATATCGACTTTGACGCGTTTGGCGATGCTGGACGGGTCAACATCAATATGAATGACTTTTTTGGCTTTTTCAAAGAATTTGGACGGAACGGATACGACACGGTCGTCAAAACGCGCGCCCACTGCCAACACGACATCCGCGTTTTGCATGGCGAGGTTGGCCTCGTAAGTGCCGTGCATACCCAGCATACCCAAGAATTGGCGGTCGCTTGAAGGATATGCACCCAGACCCATCAGCGTGCCGGTACACGGTGCGCCCATCATGCGGACAAACTTCGTCAACTCTTCCGAAGCGTTGCCCAAGATGGCGCCGCCGCCGAAATAGACGATCGGACGCTTGGCGGAAGCCAACATTTGGACGGCTTTTTTAATCTGCCCGATATGACCTTGTACGACAGGTTGGTAAGAACGGATAAAGATGTCTTCCTGCGGATAGCTGAATTTCGCCATCGCCTGCGTTACATCTTTAGGAACATCGACCACGACCGGACCGGGACGGCCGCTGGCGGCGATTTGGAATGCTTTCTTGATGGTCTCGGCAAGCTCGTTGACATTGGTTACCAAGAAATTGTGTTTGACGCACGGACGGGTAATGCCGACCGTATCCACCTCTTGAAACGCATCCGTACCGATGAGCGAATTGCCGACCTGTCCGCTGATGACTACCATCGGAATCGAATCGCTGTATGCAGTGGCAATGCCAGTCAACGCATTGGTCACGCCCGGTCCGGAAGTCACCAGCGCAACGCCGACTTTGCCGCTGACGCGCGAATACGCATCTGCCGCGTGTACCGCCGCCTGCTCGTGGCGTGCCAGGATGTGTTTGAATTTATTGAGTTGGAAAATAGCGTCGTAGATTTCGATGACTGCGCCGCCCGGATAGCCGAAAACATACTCTACACCTTCGGCTTTGAGACTTTGCACTATGATTTGTGCGCCTGATAATTGCATAATGACCTCTTTTATACGGCTTCAAACCAATAGGGGCAACCCGCCTCGCCACAGCACCTGTAATGCAAGCCCTCCAAGCAGCGGTTTAGGGTACGCGCATTGAAGAAACACGGCGACAGTCAGACTGTCCAATCAATTGGGATGAAACACAGAGTTTATGAATGAAAGAATGCAAACGATAACGCAAACCGCCTGTTCAATCAAGACAAAATCTTTCATCTTTTAACGTTATCCAGATACGGAAAAGATTGAGTATTGATTTTTATAAGATAAATATGCAAGCATTCAGAATATATTAATGAAAATTGTTGACAGTTTTTATAGAAAGGTCGTCTGAAAACCATTTTAAAGTGTTTTCAGACGACCTAATCCCCTACTCTAATTTCACATTCTCTATAAACTCATTTCTCCCGTTTTGTCTATTCCTTCAGGCATATTTTCCAAGAAGAGATGCAGCAAATGATCAATTACCAAATCATTGGTAGTGCTGCAATAGGGTCTATTCGCGTAATGTTCCTTGTGATGATGGTATTGGCTTTTGATAACGGCAGCATCTTGAACCATCAGTCGTTCAAGGAATGGGCGGAACAGATGGAATTTGATCGGCAACGGGAAGCGGCTTTTAGGAAAATGGACACGGACATTCAAGCTCATACTGCCCTTGTTTTGCGGAATAAAGAAGGCGGAAATCCGATATTCATGACTGTTCGGTGTGAAGTAATCGATACGCACCAAACCCGGGAAGGTAAATGCCGCATCGTTAACGGTAATGCCTTTGTCGAACAGCTTGTTAATCAATCCGTTTTGCTGTTGATTGAGACGATAATGCGTCACGAAACCGCGTTCGTGGTGGCTCTGGCTGATCTGCATACTTTGCTTGCCTGTGTTGCGCAGCAGTTTGGCATGGATATAGCGTGTATGGGTTGGATCGAGAAAGTTTTCGATGGCGTGGATAAAATCGCCTTCCATATATCGGACGGCGTTGGCGGTTTCAAAACCTTCCGGTGCTTCAAAATCGGCATACGGCTCAAACGGTATACCGGGAACCAGGCAAACCCACACCCAATCGTCGTACTCTCGGCATGGAAACGTAGGAACACTCTCAGCTTCTTCACAAGCACACATCCCGCCGACAACAGTCAAAACTTTGCCTTGCGCGTCAAACTCCCAGCCGTGATAACAACATTGGAGTTTGCCCGAAACGATTTTGCCCGCACTCAGCGGCACATGCCGATGCGGACAGCAATCATCCATACAGGCTGCCTGTCCGTTCAGCCGTACCAACACCAGCTGCTGTCCCAACAATTCGCGATGAACGGGTTTGTCTTTCAGCTGCTTGCTCGGTATCAACGGATACCAAGCGCGTTTCATTTTTTCTATATTCATGGTTTGTGTCGTTTTATTTGATTGTGATGGCAAATCAACTTTTTTATGTTGATACACCTCTTTTGAAACTTACAGCATGGATTAACCTAGGCAGCTCTTGCGCTTATAGGGTCGGTAGGCTTTTCCATTAAAGCGGTAACGCGTTTCGGTGCAATATCCTGCATTGCCTTCTGTAATGGCGATATCGCGCAAGCCGTTATGTTGTTTCGGCAAGATATTGATTCCATAGCCTCCGTCTTCCAACAAGACCTTTGATTTACCGCGTCCGCTGGAGAGGATTTGGAATTCTGTCGATGCGCTGCCGCCCATTGTGCAGACTGCGACGAAATATTTGGCGTCCTTTTTCGGGGAAAGCGAAACAGGCGCAACGGCAAAATCACCGCATTCGTTTTGTATGGATTTGAACGCAGACTCTACCTTGGCATTGGCGGAATATTGACGGAATGCCGGATTGCCCGATACTTCTAACGATATCATTTCGGCGGATGCGGCCGCAGTGGCGGCAAGGCAGATGAGTAAAAACGTTTTTTTCATGATGTACTCCGTGTTTTAAGTTCAATATTTATAGTGGATTAAATTTAAACCAGGACGGCGTTACCTCGCCTTAGC
>KV796991.1:5905-38418 GCA_001809325.1 Neisseria sp. HMSC077D05
CTTGTCCTGATTTAGTTAATCCACTATATGTTTACAGTTTGTATTTAATCAGGATTTTTTTGTAATACCCCTGGCTCAATGCGTGTAACAGCTTCCAAATAAGCCGGCGCGCAGGTCGGAGATGGGACGTATAGACCGCCATATATTCGATTTCAGGGACTGCGCCGCGTACTCTTTTGAAATCGGGCGCACCCGAACTGAAATTTAAAGGGACACCTGCTTCGATACAGGTTTGCATAGAACGCGTCATGCAGCGACGGTATAGGGCATCACTTTGCGGCTTGGCATCATCGTAGCCAACGATGGGTGAAGTTGCATTATCGCTGTCGATGACAACGCCTGATACGCCGGCACTTTCACCGGTTTCGCTGTCACGCAGTAGAAATAAATTCAAGATCTTGCGCGATACGGCTTCGCGCATAAATTCAACGGTAAATTGTACGTTTTCTTTGGAATATTTGTGCAGATACAAACGGTTGTACCAATGCACCGCCACTTCAAAATCCGCATCGGGGCTGTCGGCACTCAAGCATTCAAAAACGTAACGCCCGTCGTTAAATATCTTACGGTCGCGCTTGGTATTGGCTTTTGCCATGACTGCCTGCCAATCGTCCATGATATAAACCTGCCGCGTCACAATCATTTTCCAACCGAGTTGCTCCAGACGTTCAATCAAGTCCTTATGCTGGCGCGGATTGAGCGAACGGATGGACAACGCATGTTTCGACCATTTTGCGACGGCGGTTTGGGTCAGTTTCGACATTGAGGTCGTCTGAAAAGTCTCGGAGAAGCTATTGGTAGAGAGGCAATAATTGTTCAACGTCACCATGCGGTCGATTTGATTCAGCCGCAGCATGCCGCTTAACGCCGACAACAAACCGGACGCAAGCATACGCTGCCCGACGGGCAACTTGACCAACTCGTCTTTCGCATAATCCACGATTGCCGAATGCGGCGACGCAGTAAAGCAATTCGGCGTTATCCTGTCGATGACCGTGCAGGGAATCTCCAAACCGCCAATATTCAAAATCTCGGCGCGGGCGTTCATATTGGCAAACAGGCGTTGCAGCGGGATGTCTCGGAACAATGCCGCAAATTCGTGGGACAAATCAGTTTTCATCGCCGTCAAACTCAATATCGAAAGTGCTGGCGCTGGTTAAAGGTTTATGGTGTCGAATGCTGCGCCACATCATTTCGCCCAATGCCAGCCATTGCGCATAGAAAGGCAAATCGGCAATCACATCATCGGCTCGGCGGAAGTCCTGCCAAAGCGACGACCATTTCCCCTCTTTCCAAGCCTTGTAACCGAAAAGCAGCGGCAAGGTCGCGCCGACCCGTAAAGGCTTGAATGGCGCGTTGTGTTCCCGTTGCTGTAAATCCCCTGCCCCGTCAAATATCAAATCCTCGCGTAAAAGATGCAGGCCGCTGGTCGCGCGGGGGTTGCATTCCAACAGCCACAAATCGTTTCCGTCATCAATAAAGTCAAAAGCCGCCTGTCCGTGATACGCGTTTTGCTCGGCAAATTTCGTCACAAATTCGTCCAAACGCGGGTTGGAAAGCGGCTCGAAATAGGTCGATGCCGAATCATTGAGCAGGTAGCGCGGGCGGTAGGCGGCATGCGCCAACACTTTGCCGTGTTCGCAAATCACATAATTGCACACCCCCTGCCCCGTAATGAAATCCTGCTGCACCCAAGGATAATCCGTACCGATATGGATGTTTTTCAGACGACCTTCCGTTACGCCGCGTATCACGGAACGCCCGAAACGCGAATAAACAGGCTTCAATACCGTTTTCTTTACGCTGTCGCATTCGACTTCGCCAACCGACGTGATTCGGCGCGTAGCCGGAAAACGCACCGCCGTATCCTGCGGCATCCGCTCGAAAAAACGGAATTTGTCATGCAGGGTGAACAGCGTTTCATTATCCGGCATCCAACATTTGGCGCGCTCCGATTCCGGCAAATCCAGCCTCGCCAAATAAAAAATGTCTTCACAAGTCGGAATCACACAATCCGCCTGCGCCACCAATTCCGTCATAGCTCGCGCATAGCCGGCGAAATCCAAACGCGGCGCAGGAATGCGGCGGTACTCGCCCAATCCGGCAAAAATACCGACGGGGAAACGCAGGCTGTCGCAAAACACGGCCTGATGCCCGCCGCGCTTGGCAAACCGCGCCCACTCCAACGCAACGGGCGCACGGGGAGAAGTGATGAGGATGTTCAATTTTGTCTTCCTGAAACGTTTGACTTTGCATCGATAATTTATGTCGTCAGAATGACAGTGTATCACATTGTCAAAAAAGGTCGTCTGAAAACGGGATGAACCGTTTTCAGACGACCTGTATACCCTGCCTCCAAACTCTCTGTCGCATTCCCGATATGCCCTACGGAAAATAGGACGAATCAGTAAACAGCTTGCAAGCCGTTTCTTTGCTTCTCCACTCAAACTTTGCGGATAGTCAACTATGGTACTGATAGCCACTTGCCAGCATGTATGTTTTAAAACATAATGACCCCGCTTATCTATACCAGATGCTTCACAACAACAATACCATCCCTCAGCAAATCGCGCCCACCCTACTCTTCCGACAACATCCCCTGCGCGTTTTTACTGATGACACGTTACTCAAAACCGTCTGAAAACAAATGTTTGAACGCTACGCTTTCTATCCGTGACAAGCGCGGAAAATGGTTTTATCCGACTGTTATCCAAGTAAGGACGCCTCCTCTTTAATTGAATTCCTTAAACAATTTCTTGCCGTTTCGCAGCCGGATGTTCTCTCACAAACCGACTTCATCATAACGATGATTATGGTTTAACCGCTGCCTGCGTTACCGAAATTGCGCCGATGGGGCTGAATTGCCCGAACTGTTGATTAAAAAATAGCTTAGTGTGATGTGGACATCAGGTCGTCTGAAAACGTCTTCTGTCTTCGTTTTCAGACGACCCCTGACCCGCGCAACTCAACATCATGCGCTGTCACAACACGCCCCTTTTATCGGTATCCATCGATCGATGATGTTTACCGAAACCGGTTTTATTACAAAAAAACGAAAGGACTACCTCATGTCGGACAATACGCAACCTACGCGGCAGGGCTTGCCCTCGCTGCCGAAAAGCACGATTTGGATGCTCAGTTTCGGCTTTCTCGGCGTTCAGACGGCCTTTACCCTGCAAAGTTCGCAGATGAGCCGCATCTTCCAGACGCTCGGCGCCGACCCGCACAGCCTCGGCTGGTTCTTTATCCTGCCGCCGTTGGCGGGGATGCTGGTACAGCCGATTGTCGGTCATTACTCCGACCGCACTTGGAAGCCGCACTTGGGCGGCCGCCGTCTGCCGTATCTGCTTTACGGCACGCTGATTGCGGTCATCGTGATGATTTTGATGCCGAACTCGGGCAGCTTCGGCTTCGGCTATGCGTCTCTGGCGGCTTTGTCGTTCGGCGCGCTGATGATTGCGCTGTTGGACGTGTCGTCGAATATGGCGATGCAGCCGTTTAAGATGATGGTTGGCGACATGGTCAATGAGGAGCAGAAAAGCTACGCCTACGGGATTCAGAGCTTCTTGGCGAATACGGGCGCGGTTTTGGCGGCGATTCTGCCGTTTGTGTTTGCGTATATCGGTTTGGCGAACACTGCCGAGAAAGGCGTCGTGCCGCAGACCGTGGTCGTGGCGTTTTATGTGGGTGCGGCGTTGCTGGTGATTACCAGCGCGTTCACGATTTTCAAAGTGAAGGAATACGATCCGGAGACCTACGCCCGCTACCACGGCATAGATGTGGCGGCGAATCAGGAAAAGACCAACTGGATCGAACTCTTGAAAACCGCGCCTAAGGCGTTTTGGACGGTTACTTTGGTGCAGTTTTTCTGCTGGTTCGCCTTCCAATATATGTGGATTTATTCCACAGGCGCGATTGCGGAAAACGTCTGGCATGCGACCAATGCGTCTTCCGTAGGCTATCAGGAAGCGGGCAACTGGTATGGTGTATTGGCGGCGGTGCAGTCGGTTGCGGCAGTGATTTGTTCGTTTGTATTGGCAAAAATCCCCAACCGATACCATAAGGCGGGTTATTTCAGCTGTCTGGCTTTGGGCGCACTCGGCTTTTTCTCCGTTTGCTACATCAGTAACCAATACGCGCTGGTGTTGTCTTACACCTTAATCGGCATCGCTTGGGCGGGCATCATCACTTATCCGCTGACGATTGTGACCAACGCCTTGTCGGGCAAACACATGGGCACTTACTTGGGCTTGTTCAACGGCTCCATCTGTATGCCCCAAATCGTCGCTTCGCTGTCGACCGTCAAATTGTTCCCGATGCTGGGCGAGTTGCAGGCCAATATGTTCTTGGTAGGGGGCGTCGCCCTGCTGCTGGGCGCGTTTTCCGTGTTCCTGATTAAAGAAACACGCGGCGGCGCATAATTTTCTTCATTTATCGGCAGGAGGGTCGTCTGAAACTTCTGCCGACGCTTTATCCGATTGAATAAGACGAACCGTATTCCAAAACGGTTTGCCATAAAACCATCAAAACAGGAGCTTTACGATGTATACAAGAATCATGGAAATCAGCCCTTGGACGCTGCGTTCGGCAAAACTGGAAAAAGAACACAAACGGCTGCAAGAGAGCCTGACCAGCTTGGGCAACGGCTATATGGGTATGCGCGGCAGCTTTGAAGAAACCTATTCCGCCGACAGCCACTTGGGCACCTACATCGCCGGCGTGTGGTTCCCCGACAAAACCCGCGTCGGCTGGTGGAAAAACGGCTACCCCAAATATTTCGGCAAAGCCATCAACGCGCTCAATTTCAGCAAAGTCAGAATCTTTGTTGACGGGCAGGAAGTGGATTTGGCGAAAAATGACGTTACCGACTTCTCCGTCGAACTCGATATGCAGCACGGCGTGTTGCGCCGCTCGTTCACCGTATTCGGCGTGCGTTTCGATGTGTGCAAATTCCTGTCCGTCGCGCAAAAAGAACTGGCGGTTATCCGCTGGGAAGCCGTATCCGTTGACGGAAAAACCCACCAAGTCCGCATCGATTCCATCATCGACGCCGACGTGAAAAACGAAGACTCCAACTACGAAGAAAAATTCTGGCAGGTATTGGACAAAGGCGTTTCAGACGACCGCTCCTACATTGCCACCCAAACCGTCGCCAATCCCTTCGGCGTGGAACAATTCATCGTCAACGCCGAGCAAACCTTCGCCGGCAGCTTCAAATCCCTCGGCGGCAGCCAAACCGACTGGCAGGTCTCCAATTCTTTTGAAGCCGAAGTCGGCGGCACGCCCGAAACCTTTGAAAAACGCGTGATTGTTACTACCAGCCGCGATTATCAGGGCTTGGAAGCGGTGAAAGCCGCAGGCCGCGCCTTGTCGGAAAAAGTCGCAGGCGTTGCGTTCGAAACCTTGTTGGACGCGCACAAAGCGGGCTGGCTGCACCGTTGGGAAATCGCCGACGTGGTCATCGAAGGCAGCGACGAAGCGCAGCAGGGCATCCGCTTCAACCTGTTCCAACTGTTCTCCACCTACTACGGCGAAGACGCGCGCCTGAACATCGGCCCCAAAGGCTTTACCGGCGAAAAATACGGCGGCGCGACCTATTGGGACACCGAAGCCTATGCCGTGCCGCTCTACCTCGCACTGGCGGAACCCGAAGTTACCCGCAACCTGCTGCAATACCGCCGCAACCAACTGCCGCAGGCGCAACACAACGCACGCGAACAGGGCTTGGCGGGCGCACTCTATCCGATGGTAACGTTTACGGGCATCGAGTGCCACAACGAATGGGAAATCACCTTCGAGGAAATCCACCGCAACGGCGCGATTCCTTACGCCATCTACAACTACACCAACTACACCGGCGATGAAAGCTATCTTGCCAAAGAAGGCTTGGAAGTCTTGGTCGAAGTGTCCCGCTTCTGGGCGGACCGCGTCCACTTCTCCAAACGCAACGGCAAATACATGATTCACGGTGTAACCGGCCCGAACGAATACGAAAACAACATCAACAACAACTGGTACACCAACACCCTCGCCGCATGGGTATTGGACTACACCCGCGAAGCCTTGGCGAAATACCCGCGTCCGGATTTGAACGTGAGCGCCGCCGAGCTGGAAAAATGGGCGGACATCAGCGCGAATATGTACCGTCCGCATGACGAAGAACTCGGCGTATTCGTGCAGCACGATGGCTTCCTCGACAAAGACATCCGCCCCGTGTCCGCACTTTCGCCCGACGATTTGCCGCTCAACCAGAAATGGTCGTGGGACAAAATCCTGCGTTCGCCCTTCATCAAACAGGCGGACGTATTGCAAGGCATCTACTTCTTCGGCGACCGTTTCAACATGGACGAAAAACGCCGCAACTTCGACTTCTACGAACCGATGACCGTGCATGAAAGCTCGTTGTCGCCTTGTATCCACGCCATCCTTGCCGCCGAACTGGGCAAAGAAGAAAAAGCCGTGGAAATGTACCAGCGCACCGCCCGCCTGGACTTGGACAACTACAACAACGACACCGAAGACGGCCTGCACATCACCTCCATGACCGGTTCGTGGCTCGCCATCGTCCAAGGTTTCGCCCAAATGAAAACTTGGGGCGGCAAACTCAGCTTCGCCCCGTTCCTGCCGAGTGCGTGGACAGGCTATGCCTTCCACATCAACTACCGCGGCCGTCTGATTAAAGTCGCCGTCGGCAAAGAAAACGTCGTCTTCACCCTGCTCAAAGGCGAGCCGCTCGATTTGCAGGTGTACGGTAAAGACATCACGCTCAACGGCAGCCACACCGTCGCGTTGGAAAAATAAGGAGGGCGCAAAATGACTTTTACCGCAGTCCTCTTTGACCTCGACGGCGTCATCACCGACACCGCCGAATACCACTACCGCGCATGGAAAAAGCTCGCCGAAGGGCTGGGCATCAGCATCGACCGCAAGTTTAACGAGCAGCTCAAAGGCGTGTCGCGCGACGATTCGCTCAAACGCATCCTCGCGCACGGCGGCAAAACCGTCGGCGAAGCCGAGTTCGCCGAACTGACCCGCCGCAAAAACGACAACTACTTGGAGATGATTCAGGCGGTCAAACCCGAAGACGTGTATCCCGGCATTTTGCCGCTGCTGGAAGCATTGAAAGCAAACGGCAAAAAAATCGCCCTCGCGTCCGCCAGTAAAAACGGTCCGTTCTTACTGGAACGCATGGGGCTGACCCACTTCTTCGACGCCGTCGCCGACCCTGCCGCCGTCGCGCATTCCAAACCCGCCCCCGACATCTTCCTCGCCGCCGCCGAGGGCGTGGGCGCAGACATCCGCCGCTGCATCGGCATCGAAGACGCCGCCGCCGGCGTCGCCGCCATCAAAGCCGCCGGCGCCTTGCCCATCGGCGTAGGCAAAGCCGAAGACTTGGGCAGCGACATCGCGCTGGTCTCCGGCACCGCCGAGCTGACCTACACCTACCTGCAAAACGTGTGGGCACAGTCGGGCAGGTAAAGCGTGTCAGGTAAAGTGTTAATGAAGTAAAAAGGTCGTCTGAAAACAGGATTTTGGTTTTCAGACGACCTTTTGTTTCTCTTACACCCAGACAAAATTTGCCGCAACGGTTTCAGAATGTGCGACCTCTTAGCGGGACGACCTTTCAGAAGATTTTTTGCGAAACCTGAATGTAAGCCTGCGGCTTACCGCCCTCTCCCTAACCCTCTCCCACAGGGAGAGGGGACAAAATTGGCTGAAAATCCAAAAATGGCTGGGTTTCGGTATCCTCAATCCCTCTCCTGCGGGGAGAAGATACAAATTGGCTGGAAATCCCAAACACGGTTGGGTTTCGGCATCCTCAATCCCCTCCCCCGCGGGGAGAAGGGACAAATTGGCTGGAAATCCCAAACATGGTTGGATTTCGGTATCCTTAATCCCCTCTCCCCGTGGGAGAGGGCTAGGGAGAGGGTAGCGAACCGTCAGGTTTGCTTTTTACAATCCTTGGTTTTGCAGAAGCTCTATCCGAAAACTCCTAACTTGTTCAAGAACGGCAAAAGGTCGTCCCGCCAAGAGGCTGCGCACTCTGAAAACGAGCAAAACGAGTTTCGATAAAACAAATAGAGGTAATTTCTCTAAAAAATCACTCATCCGCCCTATTCCTCACCTCCCTTTTCCACTTCCGAATCTTAGTACGAAAATTGGTGAACGGGGCGACTGTGTTGATATGTATCCACTTCCACAACGGCCATTGCGCGGCAGTTTCCGCCCATTTTCTCTGCCCTGCAAGAAACAGCTCATCTTCGCTCAAACTCTTTATCCACTCACACAATTCGGCGGTTTTCCCGCGCAGCATCGCTTGTTGTTCCGCCAAAGTGTAAACGCTGTAAACTTGATAGAAACGTTGGTATAAACCGCCCAAGTTGTTCCATTTGAAGCCTTCGGCAGGCGTATGCACCTCTTCGCCCGCCTGTTCACGCCGTTCCCAATCCAGCAGGGAACTGACCCAGCCCAGTTGGTAGGACAAATGTTCCGAAGGGGTTTTGCCGCCGTCCGCCGTACGGATATTCCGCGCGCTTTCGGGTATATCGGCGAACTCGGCGAGATACTTATCCAAGGCCGTCTGAACGGCATCCAATAATGCTTGTTTGTTTGGGTAATTTCTCACGGAAGTTCCCTCTGCTTGTTTTAGCGAAACTCGCTTCGCTCATTTTCAGAGTGCGCAGCCTCTTGGCGGGAAGATCTCGTCAATTCTGCTTCTCCAACATCCCTTGAAACCGCAACAATGCCAACCATAAGAATCCTACGCCGATACAGCCCATGATCAGCATATGTCCCCACACGATTCCAATCCCCGCGCCGCGGAACAGGATGTCTTGTGAAAACTTCACAAACTGCGTCAGCGGCCAATATTCGCTGATCAGTTGTGCCGCGTGCGGCATGTTGCTGCGCGGGGATGCGCCGCCGGCAAACAGGTTCATCACGATATACACCGGCAGCATCAGCATACCGAACTGCCCCATCGTCGATGCGAACGTGGCAATCATGATGCCCAGCGACGCCACCGAAAACAGGAACAACGCCAGCCCCACCGCATAAAGCGGCACCGAGCCGATGAGCGGTACGCCTATGCCCAAATGTACGATAAACCACAGCGACGACAAGGCCGCCACCCAAATCACGGCGGCATTTGCCAGCACTTTGCCCATCATCAGCTCGAACGCATTGACCGGCATCACCAGCAAATGCTCGATTGTACCGCGCTCGCGTTCGCGGATAACCGCCGCCCCCGTCAATAAAATCAGCAACATACACGACATCGAGCCGATTTGCGAAGTCGGCATGAACCACGCGCTTTCGCCGTTGGGATTGTAATAAGTATTGATGACGGGGTTGATTAACTCCGGCCGCGTCACGCCGGTGAATTCGTAAATTTCGCGGTTGATAATTTGCGAAAGATAAGACGCGCCCACCCCCGCCTGCGTCATCGACGTCGCATCAACCAAAAGCTGCAAATCAGGATTGCGCCCCGCCGCCATGTCGCGCTGAAAATTGGGCGGCACTTCCAAAATAAAGGTGAACTCGCCCTTATCCATCAATTCGTCCGAATCTTCGCGCCGCACGTCCTCTACCGGTTTGAAAAACGGATGCTGCACGGCATCGCGGATACGCATGGACAAAACCGAACGGTCTTGGTCGATGATGCCGACAGTGGCATTTTTCAAATCCGCGCCCACCTGCGCCATCTGATAAATCGTGGCGGTAAAGATATACCCAATCAGCACCATCAGCACCGGATCAGTCAGCACGCTGCGGAACTCTTTGAGCATCAGGGTCAGAATGTTTTTCAGGGTACGCATGGGGACTCCTGTTGATAGCTTGCCTTCTCAAAGGTCGTCTGAAAAATTGTCCGGCTGTTTTTCAGCTTTACAGCCTCGGTTTTCCCATTAAAAGTCCGGCAGCAGGTTCGCCGTGTACACACAATAGAGTCTGTTTTTTCCTAAAAAATCCGTCGAAACGCATCGGATAAAGTCAATGCTTATGGAATCGGCTACCACGCTGCTTGGTCAATCCAACTCGTTTAGTCAGACCGACGATGTATAATTATGTTTTTCAAATAAGGTCTTTGGGATCAGCTTTGATTTCAGACGACCTATTTTATCAATCCAATCTAAGGAACTATGATGTCCGTCAAACCTTTACTGCTCTGCCTGCTTCTCGCTTCCCCTGCCGCTTTTGCCGGCAATCTGTCCTGCCATGAAAGCCCGAAATCCACGGGCAACCCCGAACTCGATGCCATCGTGACCCGCTACGAATGCCGTTATACCGGTTCGCTGCAACAAGCCTACTCCGCCTTTATGAAGCAAGGTTACAACGGCGAAGCGCCCTACCCTAAAACCGTTCCTTCCACCCTGCCGCGCAAAAACCTGACTCTGAACGGTAAAGAAAAAATGGACTGCGGCAACACGGAAAACGCACAACCCGAAACCTTTGAATGGTCCTTCAAACTGCGCCGTAAAAATCCCAACCATATCAATATGGAATACCAAAGTTTGGATTGCGCTTCAGGCGCTCATACCGATACGGAATTTAACCGCAACGGAAAAACCGTCAAAATTATTCACAAAGTTTACTCTTCATAAGCGGATAACATCTATATCCTGAAATTTGGCGTTTGCCGCATCATGGGTGGGACTACGGATAAACTGATACGAAATGGCAAACCCACTCCGTAGCAGTTTAATCAGGAGTCCCACTTATTCCGTCAGCGCTGCATCCACCGCCGCAAACGCATGGATGGCGGTGCTGTCGAACACGGGCAGCGGGCCGTCGGTTTCGTTCACAAGCAGGCAGATTTCGGTGCAGCCGAGTATCACGCCCTGCGCGCCTTCCTTTTTCAGACGACCTATCACGTCGTAAAAGTAGCGGGCAGATTCGGGGCGGATGCGGTTCAGACACAGTTCGTCAAAAATAATGCGGTGGATTTCGTCTTGTTCGGCGGCGGTCGGAGTTATGGTTTGCACGCCCTGCGAACCCATGCGCTCCGTATAAAAACCGTCGCTCATGGTAAAGCGCGTGCCAAGCAGGCCGACAGCGGACAAGCCCTGACGTTTGATGGCGGCGGCAGTGGCATCGACGACGTGCAGCAAGGGGATGCCGGCCGCCTGTTCGATGGCGGGGGCGACTTTGTGCATGGTGTTGGTGGCGAGCAGCAAAAAATCCGCACCGCCCGCTTCGAGCTTCCGCGCGCTTTGCGCCAACACGTTTCCCGCCACCGCCCAATCGCCGCTTTTCTGCAAACGGACGATTTCTTCAAAATCCACGCTGTCGAGTAGGATTTTGGCACTGCGGTTGCCGCCCAAACGGCGGTTGGTCTCGCGGTTGATGATTTGGTAGTAGAGCACGGTGCTTTCGGGACTCATGCCGCCGATGATACCTATGGTTTTCATGTTTTTTCCTTTCGTTTGATGTGTGGAGTTAATCAATCCTAACGTGTCAGCACGAAGCTGTCGTCTATCAGCCGCCACACGTTTTCTGCGGGCGTTTGCGCCAATACGATACTCAACCAGTGTTCTTTGTTCATGTGGTAGGCGGGCAGGATGCCTACCGTCGCGCGCCATGCGCCGATGTGTTCGGGGCGGCATTTGACGTTGACAATTTCCGTCAGACCGCCCTCGCCCATGCCGAGTTTTTCAGACGGTACGGGCATATAAAGGCAGAACCATTTGCGGTTGCCCGTGTGGCGGAATACGGCAAAGTCGGGAGATTTCGCCCACGGATATTCCGCCGCCGCGCCGTAGCGTTCGGCCAGTCCGTCAAACAGGGTTGCTCGGTTCATGGCGTTTCTTTCTTTAATAGTGGGCTAAGGTTCGGGGTGGACATCCATACCCGCCTGCTGAGTTTTCAGACGACCTCTCACTTCTCCTGCTTCTTCAACAACACACACGCCAGAATCAGGCTGGTGGCGGCAAAGGCGGCGATGGCGGCGTATTCATGCAGCAGGTCGGCGGTGTGCAGCCCTTTGGTGAAGCTGCCGACGCTGACGGTGTAGTACCACGACGACGGGAAGGTTTTGCCGATAACCAGCGCGCCGCCTTCCATGGTGGACAGCGGGTAGATAAAACCGGAATAGGTTTGCGCGGGAATCATGGTGATGATGGCGGTGGCGAAAATGGCGGCAAGCTGGGAGCGCACGAAGCAGGAAATCAAAAGCCCCAGCGCGGTGGTGGCGGACACCATCAAGAGCGTGCCGATGGCGAGTCCGGCAAACGAGCCTTTGAGCGGCACGCCGAACAGGTAAATAATCATCAGCATCATGGCGGCGAAGTTGACCATGCCGACGGCGATATAGGGAAGCTGTTTACCGATCAGATATTGCGCCACGGCGGCGGGCGATGCGTAGAAATTGGCGATGGAACCGATTTCGCGTTCGCGCACCACGCCGACCGCCGACATCATGGCGGGTATCATCATCAACACCAGCATCATCACGCCCGGGGCGATGGCGTTGATGCTGTCGAAATCCTGATTGTACATAAAGCGCGGTTCGATGCCGGCGGGGGCTTTGAGCGAAACGGGCAGCCCGCTTTCGGCGATGCGGTCTTTGGTGTAGGCGGTGATCAGGCTGCCGATGTAGCCGCGGATGTTGGTGGCGTTAAACGGCATGGAGCCGTCCACATAAAAACCGACTTCGGGTTTGAGTCCGCGCGCCAAATCGCGCCCGAAACCGCTCGGAATATCGATGACCAATATGGCGCCGGAGCTTTTGAGCACGGTGTCGATTTCGGCTTCGGACTGTATCGGCGGCTGTTGGAGGAAATAGCGCGAACCGTCGAAATATTCGACCAGCTCGCGGCTGGCGGCGGTTTGGTCGCGGTCGTAAACGGCGAATTTCAGATTCCGCACGTCAAACGAAATCCCCCATGATACCGACGCCATAATAATCAGCGGGCCGAACACGGCGAAAAACAGGCGGATTTTGTCGCGCAAAAGCTCTTTGGCTTCGCGGCGGGCGAAGGTCCAAATCATGGAAAAACGGTATTTGAAGGTGTCGGTGTTTGGGTTGTCTCGTAAGGTATGTGAACTTTGTTCACGCACGCTGTTTTGGGTTTCAGACGACCTCGTATCTTTTTGAAGGTCGTCTGAAAGTTCAGAATACCTGTCATCCGATTTCCTTTCCGCGTGCGTGGCTTGCGCCACACACCCTACGGTCGGAGTTTCTACTGGTAGGGCGTATGAACTTTGTTCACGCACGCCGTTTTGGGTTTCAGACGACCCTGTATCTTTTCCTTGAAGGTCGTCTGAAAGTTCAGAATGCCTGTCATCCGATTCCCCTTCCGCATGCGTGGCTTGCTCCACACACCCTACGGTCAAAGTTTCCGCCGATAGGGTGTGTGAACTTTGTTCACGCACGCCGTCTACGTCTTGGCGAAACTCGCGCTGTTCACTTCCAGAGTGCGCAGCCTCCTGGCGGGATGACCTTTCCTCACCTTCCCCGCCTTCCGCTTCAATCAGATACTGTACAAACGCTTCTTCCAAATCCGGCGCATTCTGCCTTGCCGCCAGTTCGGCGGGCGTGCCCACCGCCAGCACGCGGCCTTTGTGCATAAAGGAAATGCGGTCGCAGCGGGCGGCTTCGTTCATAAAGTGGGTGGAAACAAAAATGGTGATTTTGTCTTCGCGGGAGAGTTTCAGAAGATGCCGCCAGAACATATCGCGGGCGGCGGGATCGACCCCCGAAGTCGGTTCGTCCAAAATCAATACTTCGGGGTGGTGCAGGCAGGCGGCGGCCAGTTGCAGGCGTTGGCGGATGCCCAGCGGCAACGATGCAGGCGCGGTGTCGGCAACGTCCGCCAAATCAAACTGTTGCAGGGCTTCTTCCACCGCCGCCGCGCCTTTAGCGCCCATCTGGTAGAGTCTGGCGTGCAAATCCAAATTGCGGCGCACGCTCAGTTCCTCATACAGCGAAAACGCCTGCGACATATAGCCGACACGCATTTTCGTATCCAAGCCGCCCGCGTCTATCGGCTTGCCCAACAGCGTGGCGTCACCTTCGGTCGCTTCCAACAGACCGGTCAACATTTTCATGGTGGTGGACTTGCCGCAGCCGTTGCTGCCGAGAAAGCCGAAAATCTCGCCTTTTTGAATGGTGAAGCTGACGTGATCCACGGCGGTAAAATCGCCGAAACGCTTGGTCAGCCCGTGCGCTTCCATCGCGGGCGGCGCATCGTGATCAGGGACGAACGGCGTAATGTCCAAACCGCCCGAACCCTGCTGTTTTTCCGGCGGCAGCATTTTGACGTAGGCTTCTTCCAATACATCAGTGCCGTAATCCGCCAGCACATCGGCGGTGGGCTTGTTTTCCAGCAGCCTACCCGCGTCCATCGCCAGCAGCCGCTCGAAACGCTGCGCTTCTTCAATATAGGCGGTCGCCACAATCACGGTCATGCCCGAATGTTCCCGCCGCAAATCGTCCACCAACGCCCAAAACTGGCGGCGCGACAAAGGGTCCACGCCCGTGGTCGGTTCGTCCAAAATCAGCAAATCCGGGCTGTGCACCAGCGCGCAGCACAAACTTAGCTTCTGCTTCATCCCGCCCGAGAGCTTGCCCGCCGCCCTATCGGAAAACGGCGCAAGGCGGGTCGCCTCCATCAGCCGCGTAATCTGCCGAGTGCGTTCCTGCCCGTCCAAACCAAACAGCCGCGCATGGAAATCGATATTCTCATACACCGACAAGGTAGGATACAGGTTGCGCCCCAAACCCTGCGGCATAAAGGCGATGCGGTGCGACAAGTCCCGCCGCACGTCCTTGTCCGCCATATCGCCGCCCAACACTTCCACCCGTCCGTCCTGAATCACCTTCACCCCCGCCATCAACGAGAGCAGCGTCGATTTGCCCACCCCGTCCGGCCCGATCAAACCGACCGTCGCGCCTTTCGGAATGTCCAGCGACACATCGTCAAGCGCAAGGGTCTTGCCGTAGCGGTGGGAAAGGTTTTGGATAGAAACGGTGTTCATGATGCAGCCTTTTTTGCAGAAAACGGGATTTCAGACGACCTATTCGTAACGGCTGATTTCCAAAAGATTGCCGTCAGGGTCGCGCAAATAAACCGACCGTATCGCGCCGACCGCTCCCGTGCGCGGAACAATCCCGCTGATGGCTTCCACACCGTGCGAAGCCAATTCTTCCAAAACCTGCTCCAACGGCGTCTCCGTCAACAAACACAAATCCGCCGTACCGCAGGCAGCATTTTCAGCATGAGGCACAGCTTCCGCCCCGCGCATGTGCAGATTGATTTTCTGCCTGCCAAACAACAAAGCCTTGCGCCCCTCGCCAAACGTGATTTCTTCCATACCCAAAATACGGGTATAAAAATCAATGCTGCGGGAAATATCGGCAACGGTTAAAACCAAATGATCCAGCGAAGTAATCTTCATTTTTTGTATCTCCTTAGTTCCGTTTTGACTTGGTTGCAAGCAACGAATTAATCAGGCTTCCGACTTAAAACTTCTGCCAACGTTTTACCCGCAGGCGTGTATTCGCCTTCTTTTTCTCCGTAAAAGCCCGAATCCGCCAACAAAATCTGTAAATCGTCGGGAACGTAGTCTGTCATTCCGAAAAGGTCGTCTGAAAATCATCCGCCCTGCTTTCAGACGACCTCAAACCGACATCATCCCCAAAACGCTTCTTCAAATCCCGCCGCACATTCGAGCGACAGTTCTCGGTACAGCAAATCGTGCAATGCCGCACTTAATTCTGCAGCCGTACAACAGCCTTCTTCATCATAAACCGCCCTGCCCTCCGCCTGCCATTTTTGTTCAAAATCAGAAATAGCCAATAAAGTTTGCATCAACGCAGCCACAGACGGCGCGATAAGGCGGCGGTTTTCCACCGTGCCGTAACCGGTCATCAGCCAATAAACAGGGCTGTCGGGTGCGACGGTATCGGCAAAAAGAATCGAATCGTCAAACATTACGCCAAACACCGCCCATTCTTCGCGCCAGCCTTCTATCGGCAAATATTGTTTAGCTCTGATGTCCCAACCAAAAGCCCAATCGTTCCAAATATCCGGCAGCCTTGCATAAGTCAGCCATTGCAAAAACTGGGTTTCCATTTCTAGCCAATAATCAACACTAGGATTTTTTCCCTGCCACATACCGTCCATATGGCGGTAAAACCCGTCCAACGCGCCCAAATGCAGATGCCGCCCGCCTTCCAACGGCGGCAATTCTTGCCGCGTTTAAGTGTAGGGAAAGCCGAAGGTTAGGGCGAAAGTTTGGATAAGGGCATCGTTCATCGGATTATCTCCCACATTCTGACGGTTTGACAGCGGCGAAAACAACAAAATTATAATGTTGGAAATACAAATCGGCCTGAAGCCCGGCGTCGCGCAGCCATTGGAACTGGTCGGATAACGTAGCCATGCGGTCGAGTTTGATGCGTTCGAATGCGGCATTTTTCTCGGCTTCGGTCAGCGCGATGTTATGCATAACATGATGCCGCCATGCTTCGGTATAGGTGCGTTCGGAGGCTGCGGTTTCGCCCAACACCTGGTCGGCGTTGATAAAGCGGCCGTTTGGCGCAAGTAGGCGGGCAACTTGATGAAACAGCGATTGTTTCTGCCCGTTTTCCAAATGATGGATGGCCAAACCGGACACAATCAGGTCGAAATCACCCTCCGGCAGGCCTGCAGCTTCGTCCAACCGCGCCAAATCCTGCGCCATATAACGGAAATTCGGCAGGCCTTGGAAACGCTGCCGGGCTTGAGCAAGCATCTGCATGGAAATATCGACCAAAGTATATTCGGCATCAGGACAACGTGCGTGTACAAATGCACTCATCAAACCCGTACCCGCACCCAAATCAAGTACGCGGCGCACATTAGGCACACCTGCGGCCAAGTCGGCGGCGGTTTGGTAAAACAGGTCAAAGCAGGGTATCAGGGCGCGGCGTTGACCGTCGTATTGTGCGGATACGGCGTTGAATTGATTTTGTATGGACTGGGTATCCATATTAATTATCCTTTCTTTCAAATCAAACATACGGTTTCCTTGTTTTCAGACGACCTCAATAGCGTCATATGCAATGACAAATACCGCCTGATTTATCTAAAGGATACAACGAACAAAGGTCGTCTGAAAACCGTTCCTGAAATTGAGGAAACCGATATTTTCAGACGACCCTAACGATATTGGAACCGATACGCTTAACAACGACTTTTTTCAGTCAAATATCGGATACACGGCTTACCGCGCACTATTCCGCCAACCAAATCAGGCTGACCATGCGGCCGGTTTGTCCGTCGCGGCGGTAAGAGAAGAAAGTGTCGCGTTCCAAGACGGTGCAATGTGTGCCGCCGTAAATCATGTCTACCCCTTCGCGGCGCAGAACCAAACGTGCCAGTGCGTAGATGTCGGCAAGATATTTACCGCCGCCGATGTCTTCGAATGCGTCTGCCGCTTCGGGCATAGGCGTACAAAATGCGTCGAACACGTCTTGTCCGACTTCAAATGCGTCCGCGCCGATGGCAGGACCGAGATATGCCATGATTTCGACGGGCGCGACATTCATCGCGGCTATGGTGTTTTGCAATACGCCGCCCGCCAAACCGCGCCAGCCCGCGTGTGCGGCAGCGACGACCGTCCCGGCTTTATCGCAGAACAAGACAGGCAGGCAGTCGGCAGTCATCGCGGCGCAGGCGGCTTCGCCCGTGTTGTCCACCGAAGCGTCTGCGTCGGGCGTATTGCCCAATGCGTCGGCAGCGTTGACGACGATGGTGCTGTGGATTTGATTGAGGTAGGCAACGGGCAGCCCGACCTGTTCCTGCACGATTTCACGGTTGCGGTGCACTGCATCGGGATCATCGCCGACGTGCGAACCGAGGTTCAAACTTTGATACACGCCTTGGCTTACGCCGCCATTGCGGGTAGTAATCAGGGTTTTCACGTTGGCAGGCGCAGGCCAGTCGGCAGTCAGGAAATTTTTACCTTGCGGGGCGAGGTTTAGGGTTTCTGTGATGGTTTTCATGTTTTATCTGAGTAAGGAAAGGTTTGAAAGGAATGCGTCTATCGGCTTCATATTAACTCATCTTAACTCATCTCTACGACTTCCAATAATTCCGTATTTTCCAATCGGTAATAAAGGTCATAACCCTGACCATGCTTATCTTCTCCTTGATTAGGTAGAAAAGTAATACAGGCAAATTCTTTATTTTCAGAAATATTGAACCAAATGGTATAGTTCCTCAAATCCGATTGATTCTGCAAATAACGATCAAATTCTTTTTTAGCCTCGACCATTACCAACAATAAACTTCCATCTAATTCAAATAAATAATTAGATTTAAAAGCATCTCTCCAAACTTTTTCCTGATGACTCATATCAGCACCCAAATCCTCTACTTTAAATTGACCATTCAGTATGGCAATTAAGCTTTTTCAAACGTATCGCCTGAATATTCCCATCTGCCTTAGAAAGTAATCAAGGTTATTAAAAATAATAAAGTTGCGTATTAACGCATCCCCGTTACTTCCAATAATTCCGTATCTTCCAGTCGATAATAAAATTGATAACCTCGACCATATTTATACAGTCCTCCACAAGGAATTTCAAAAAATATCCCGCCTACCATTTCATCTGTTTTGGGAATAAAACTGATACTGACAAATTCTCTATTTTCGGAAATTCTTAACCAAATAATATAGTTTTTCAGATCCCATTTACCTTGTGAATAGCCATCAAATTCTTTTTTTGCAGCAGCAATTGCCAATAAAAAATTCCCGTCAATTTCAGATAAATCGTCTAATCCAAAAGCATCTCTCCAAATTGTTTCCTTATGATTCATCATCATCCCCTAAGCTACTCGTTTTAAATCGACTTCTCGATATATTAAATGTGATATTGGTATGAAAAGTCTGATCAGACTAGTTGTACAAGCCGTTTTCATCCAAGGGCAGATTCATCTGCTTGGCAATATTTTGCGCAGCAGCCGCGAAATCTTTTTTGTCTGACGGCTTGCTATAAATAAAAGTCAAAATTCGAACGTATGGTGCGGGGTATGGACGGCGATATTCCAGCGTAAAAAATTCTCCATAGAGATCGCCTCTCCATCTGATTGCCGATAAGTGGTCATTTTCAGAAAGAGGATATTCCATAACGATTTCGCTGCCTTCCCAATGCGTCAGAACTCGTTTGACAGGGTCGTATTGCCAAGACTTATCCTGTAATTTTTCCAATGCTCTTTTTTTGGATGATAGAGACACATACGGGAAGGACAAAATCATTATCAAAAGAAATGACAGCATGAAGACACCGGAGCCTATGTTCAGAATCTCCATATCTTCCATGTTCCGCGTACCCAACCATACGGGCAGCGCAATCATGTAAACGATGGCAGCTTTAGTGGGAAGTCGATATGTTTTTTCAGATGTCAAATTGCCGTAACCCGCCAGCCACTGCATTTCGCCGTCCATTTGTGCAAGTGTGACCAAATCTGAAGAAGACATCTTAATCCCTCACATAAACCACTTCGACGTCGTAGTCGTCTTCGTTCCAATCATCATCGTCATCCGTGCCGAGTTTGTCCTGCCATTCTTCTTCGTTGCTCAAAGAAGAATCCAAGCCCGCTTCGAGGCGCAGGACGGAGAGCAAGTGATACATATCTTCGGGAATCAGGGCTTCGAAGGAAACGGTTTCGCCGGTTTTCGGATGGACGAAACTCAAGCGGTAGGCGTGCAACGCCTGACGCGATCCCAGACTTTTGACCGCTTCTTTTACAGGATCGCTGCACGGATGGCGCAGGTTGCCGTAAACGGGGTCGGCGGCAAGCGGATGATTGGCTTCGCGCATATGGACGCGGATTTGGTGCGTCCTACCGGTTTCGAGCGAGCATTCGATGTAGCTGTGGGCAAGATAGCGTTCCAACACTTTGACGTGGGTAACGGCGGGTTTGCCGCCGAATTTGACGACCGCCATTTTCAGGCGGTTGTGCGGATCGCGTCCGATTTGGGTTTCGATTTTTCCGTCAAAGGGAACGATGCCGTTGGCGACGGCGCGGTAAATGCGTTTGACTGTGCGTTCTTGAAGCTGTTGCACGAGGGAATTTTGCGCAGGCAGTGTTTTGGCGACTACCATCAGACCGCTGGTTTCTTTGTCTAGCCTGTGGACAATGCCCGCGCGCGGAATCTGGCTCAATTCGGGACAATGCGCCAGCAGGCCGTTGAGCAGCGTCCCCGTCCAGTTGCCTGCGGCGGGGTGGACGACCAGTCCGGCGGGTTTGTTGACGACGATGACGGTATCGTCTTCGTACACAATATCCAAATCCATCGCTTCAGGTTTGAACGCGAGATTCTCTTCGCTCGGACGTACCGTTACGCCGACGGATTCTCCGCCTATCATTTTGTCTTTGGGTTGGGCAGGCTTATCGTTTACAATAACCGCGCCTTCTTTAATCCACGATGTCAGGCGGCTGCGCGAATAATCAGGCATAAGCTTTGCCAACACAGCATCCAGCCGCCCGCCCGCAAGCTCCAGCGGAACAGTCAAATTAACACAACTTTCTGCTTCGGGGGCTGACGTAAAGTCTAAATCGTCGCTATAATCGGCTTCATTATCAAAGGAAGTATTCTGCATGAAAAAAATTCTTTTAGTAGTTTCGTTAAGTCTGGCACTCGGTGCCTGTGCAAGCAATAAAGGTACGGTCGATAAAGACGCGCAAATCACACAAGATTGGAACGTGGAAAAACTCTATGCCGAAGCGCATGACGAGTTGAACAGCAGCAATTATACGCGAGCCATCAAGTTATACGAAATTTTAGAATCCCGCTTCCCCAACGGCCGCTACGCGCAACAGGCGCAGCTGGATACCGCATACGCCTATTACAAAGACGACGAGCCTGAAAAAGCCCTCGCCGCCATCGACCGCTTCCAGCGCCATCACCCGCAACATCCGAATATGGATTACGCGCTTTACCTCAAAGGCTTGGTTTTATTCAATGAAGACCAATCCTTCCTCAACAAACTCGCTTCTCAAGACTGGTCCGACCGCGACCCTAAAGCCAACCGCAGCGCATACCAAGCATTTGCCGAATTGGTACAACGCTATCCGGAGAGCAAATACGCTGCCGACGCAACCGAGCGCATGGCAAAACTGGTGGACGCATTGGGCGGTAACGAAATCTCCGTCGCCCGCTACTACATGAAACGCGGAGCCTACCTCGCCGCAGTCAACCGCGCACAAAAAATCGTCGAGCGTTACCAAAACACCCGCTACGTCGAAGAATCGCTCGCCATGATAGAGCTTGCCTACAAGAAACTGGAAAAACCCCAACTCGCCGCTGACACCCGCCGCGTCTTGGAAACCAACTTCCCGCAAAGCCCTTTCCTGCAACACCAATGGCAGCCGAACGACATGCCTTGGTGGCGTTACTGGCGTTAAATTTTGAAGTCTAAAAGTATAGTGATACCGTATCACACTATGCTTTTCTGAAACCAAAGGTCGTCTGAAATTGAAAAATACAGTTTCAGACGACCTTTTTATGTTTCAAACAACTTCTTCGCAGGTAAAGTCCACTCTACCCTTTCCGCCTTACAAGGTGAACTGAATCTGGCATCCTCAATACATCTACTGGTTATGATGGTTTTTGAATATACGAAAACCAGTTTGCTTTTTGATATCAAAACAAAGCAAAGACGGAGTCCTTCATAGGAATATTGATAATATATACTTTGACATTTAAATGAAGAGAAAGACAACTATGGAAATCTCAATAGATACAAGCAATCTAGATCAGTTTAAATTTTTGCTCAATACCTTACTCTTGGGGGGAGTAACATCTCTATTACAGAAGAAGGCAAATATTGACGATATAGAATATTTGATGTTTGGACCGAAGAGTATTGAACTTCTAAAATTGATTCCTATTGAATCCATATACTCAGATATTATTCACCAAGGTACGGAAATCGAGGATATAGCAAGTTTATTTCCTGAAAAATTAGATGATTATTTGGCATCTATACAAAAAACAATATTAAATAACTATCAATCTATATCTCTATCCAAACAAGACCCAATTAACATTACCTTGTTATTTGACAAGACTGAATATTTAATTAAATAAATCATAGTGATCGTATGGTAGATCAAACCACAACAGTTTAATCAGGCCTTCTGAAAAACGTTTTCAGACGACCTTTTCTCTCCATACCCAGATCAAACTACAATAAAACAGCCAGATTATTACCCCATACTAATGAAATATGAAATTACAAATACTTTAAATGAAAACAATCTATAACCTCAAACTGTTGAAATTAAGTATCAGGAGGGCGAGATGATCAATGCTGACAATACTGTTAATGTTCAAATTTTTTGGAAGTCCCGAGAAGACGGAGGTTGCAAGATAATTCCCCCTACTGGTCTCTTTTATCCTGTAAGCAAATTTGAAGATGGGATTTTTCAAGAAAATTTTCCTAGAAGTATCGTTTTAGATATTTACGAACATATAGCCAATAAAAACATCAGCTATGCGAAGGCTTGGTTTCTCATAAGGAAAAATGAAAAGATCCCGCAAGGAACAAAATTTAAAATTTTTGATGGGGCAAGATGCATTGCTGATGTTGTTTCAATTTCTTAAGAAAGAAATCGTAGATTAGACAAAACCCAACCAAATATTAAGGTCGTCTGAAAAACGTTTTCAGACGACCTTTCTTGTTACTTCAAACTTTTTTAGAACTTGGCTTCAAGCGTGAAGTTGTAGCTTCTGCCCGGAGAGGTGAAGCGTTCTATACCGGCATGGGTTTTGTTGTCAACGCGGTTGACTGTGCCGAATTCGCGGATGCTGCGCAGCGATTCCCAAGTATAGTATTTTTTGTTGCCGATGTTGTACGCACCGGCGCGCAGGGTGAAGTATTTGCCCAAGTTGACGTAGCCTGTCAGGTCGAAAAGCGTATAGGCTTTGCTGTGCTTGGCAAATGGCCATGGGTTGTTCAAATCATCACTGCTGTGAACGGTGTCAGACGGTTTTTTAGCTGCGGTGTGGGTCAGGTACGCATTGACGCCCCAGCGTTTGGACGGCGCATCGTAGCCCAAATTGTAAACAGCAGACCACGGGGAAAGAGCGTTAATCGGGGTTTCTTGTCCGTTGGTCTGTTTGGCTTTACCTTTGATATAACTAAGGTTGACACCTGCGTGCGTGCCTTGCGGCAAACCGATGCTGTCAAGGTTCCATGTGCCGTTAAATTCCAAACCTTTCGCCCACGCGGAGGAGCGGTTTTGGTTTTGCCAAACGGGTGAGCTGACCAATGCGGTACCGTCGGAAATCGGCGCATAATTAGGGCTGTTGGGGTTGTCTGAGGACACACCCATGTAGGTCAGTTCGATAAAGTTGCGGTAGCGGGTTTGGAAGCCGGAGAGTTTAAAGTTTCCGGCTTTGCCACTGCCGGCAAGTCCCAGCTCGAAGTTTTTGGCGGTTTCCGCCTTCAGGTTAGGATTGGCTTTAAGGTAGAAGTCAGGATGCGGGAACAATAGCCAGGTTTCGTCTGAAGTCGGCGCGCGGAAGCCAGTGCTGTATTTTGCCAAAAGATTCAAATGTGGGGTGAATTTCCAGTCTAATCCTAAACCGTAGCTGAAACCGCTGTGTTTACGTTCGCTGCCGAGATAAGGAATTTGACCGCGGATGGCAGGGGTATAGTTGGGGTTGTCCTTGGCTTTGCTGCTGCTGTTGTCGTAGCGAACCCCGGCATTGAGGCGGTATTGGCTGCTGTCGCCGAATTGGAAGGTGTTGTTCCAGTAGGCAAAACGGTTTTTGGAGGAGCTTTCGACCAGCATAGTCAATTCTTGGTTGTTGGACGTTTGATATTTCGGGTCGTATAGGCGTACCCAATAGCTATGATCTCTATTGCCGTTGTCGTTTTGGGAACCACCCAATCCGTATTGCATTGCCCATACCAATTTGGAAAAGTCGATTTGTTTTTCGGCATCGGCACCGAATTGGGTATTTTTTTGACGGATGTTGCGGAACATATGGTACACGTCGCTGTTAACCCCGTTGCTGGCGTAATCGGTCGGCAAGTCCCAAGTCCAGGTACTCATGTCGATGGTTTGACGGTCGTAACGCAGGTTTAGGCTGTCCCATGGTCCTTGGTCAAGTTGGTTTTTGTATTCGAAACCGATGCGTTTGCGGTAGGAAATATCTTGACGGGAACGGGTATCGCCCAAAGCCTCACCTTTCCAGTTTGCCGCCCACATATTGGATAATTCAGTCGTCGTGCGGTCGGTGCGTGAATCCTCGTAAATCCAACCGATACGGTTTTTATCGTTGAAGTTGTAACCCAGTTTGAATAAGGTGCTTTTGTTTACCCAATCTTGTGGATCGGGTTTGCTGCGGGCTACGCCGCGGCTGCCGTAGTTGGTGCTGCCGGCATTCGGGTTCCAGCTTTGTTTGTTGTCGGTGATGACGGTATCGGCAGCGTCGCTGTTGTTTTTGGTTTCTTTACCGAAACGGCGGGTATAAACCATCAATGCGTCCAGACCCAGCCAAGTTCCTGCGGCGGTTATGCTGCTGAATTTCTGGCTGTTGCGTCCGATATAGCCGCCTTTAATGCCCAAATGGTAGGGCTTTTCTTCGGAAACATAGTCGCTTGCGGATTTGGTTTTATAGTTGACGGCACCGCCCAATGCACCGCTGCCGGATTTGAGCGAGTCCGCGCCTTTGTTGATGGTTACTTCCGAGAAATTTTCAGGTTCGGAAGTGTTGCGGTTGGCATTGAAGTTGCCGTATGCACCGAACAACTCTTGGAATGCTTCAGACGACCTGCTTTCTGCTTGTGCCAGTCCGTCCACATTGATGGCGACGCGGTCTTTGTCGACACCGCGTATGGTAAAACCGTTGGAACCGGAGCGCCCGCCTTCGACGACGCTGATGCCCGGATCGTAGCGCACCAAGTCGCTTTCGTCAGAGACCATTTGTTTATCCAATGCCTGACGGCGGACTTTCTCTTCACCGAGTTTTTGGACTTTGCGGCCGCCGATGACTTTGACTTCATTCAAGTCCTGATGGGCTTGTGGTACGGGGTCGGCAGCGAAGGCAGGAAAAGTTTGGCTGACAATGGCTGCCAGCAGTACGGGTTTAAAGGGGAAGGACATTTTTTGCCTCTTAAAGATGTACTGATTATCGGTTTATTGGGATGTTTGACGTACGGTTACTTGCTGACAGGTGTCAAGCTTGTATCCGTCGTATTGCGGTCGTCGTCATTCTTCACGCCGCCGAACACGGTATCCAACGATTTATCGGCATCAAAGGTAACTTTACCGCCTATACTGACTTCTGTTTTATCGCCGTTAAATTGACCAAAGAATTTCCCTTCGACTTTGCCGTTTTTACCATCGGATTCAGCAGTGCCTGAGAAATCAACGCCGTTGATGCCTACATCTTTCATCACAACGTCCGGACCGTAATCAGCATTACCTAAAATCGTGCCGCCGAGTTTGTTGGTGTTGAAATTGGCTGTCAGCAGTGAAAGTTTGGGAGCGGTTTTTTCAGACGCCCCGGAGGATTTGCCCGGATCGTAGGTTGAGGTAACGATATTGCCGTTGCGGACGCGGACAGCCCAAACTTCGTATGTAGTCTTGCCTTTTGCCACTGTACTGTCTGACGGAGTGTAATAAGACGGTTTCGCCGTTCCGACGGGTTTGCCGCCGACAAACAGGTTGGCCGTGCCGTCTGCATTTATCCATGCGCCGAATTTGAGGTGGTCATGTTTGGTTGCCGGTGCATAGGTGAATTGTCCGGAATTGCTGCAACAGACAAACAGTTTTCCACCCTCAGACAAAGGCTGGCCTTCGTGGCGGGTACGCAGGGCATAAGACGGGCTGGAGTAAGAGGGGACAATCGGGTCGGAATATGAGCTGATGTTGTAATAGTTGCCGGAAGGGGTTTGATAGACATATTGTTTATCGGTATAGCTGCCCCATGATGCTTTCACTTCGAGTTCCGCTTCATGCAGACTGCCGCCTTTACCGGAAAGGGTGTTGATGGTCTGTATCGCACTGCTTTCATCACTCAACTTGACATTGGCGATAGGCTGCGCCGTTGGTATGGCAACGGGGACTTTAGGTTCGGATGCTCCTCCTCCAGCGCAGGCAGTCAGAATAAGGGTCGCTGCCGCAGAAATTGCGGGTACTTTGATTTTCATGATGAATCTCTCTTAATATTGATATTTTATAAATTAATGATAAGGATTACCAATTTTGTTGTAATATTTTGTAATAATTATGGTGTTTTGGCAATATTCGCGTGGATTTTTTATGATTTCTTAAGTAAATATTAAGAAATAAATCAATTAAAGACATGGAGTTGAATATTTGTTCTAAATATCTGATTTGATACTGCTATCTATTACTGATGAAGAATATCGGGTTATAGTGTAATCAAACTATTACTTTGGATTCGCAAGATATATTGCAGGCGTGTTTAGTGGGTTGGCTTGATTAATCCCATGAATCTACTGATGAATAACATTTGAATAATTTATAAGACCATAAAAATAAATCAGTTATGTTTGTTTTGGAAATTTACCTCTATAATGCTGCATCTTAATGCAAATCTGTTGCTTTTACGCAAAACTAAGGTCGTCTGAAAAGTTTCAGACGACCTTTGATAGCTGTAAATCCATGACTGGGGATTGAATCAGTAGGGCATGACGGTTTGCATTTAGTTACCCCTGTGATATACACACATATATTTCGGATGATTTTGAATGTTAAGAATAAAACAAAAAATGGTTTCGGCATCGTTATGTTGCCTGTTGCCTTCCGCAGTCTTGGCTCAATTGCCCGAAGGTGGTGTCCGACAGGATGCGCCTTCTCAGGATGCTGCCGTACAAGTGCAGCAAAAACAATGGCTGGATATTTTGTCCGAAGAAGAAAGGTCGTCTGAAAAGAATGAGAATGTCGGCAAACCGACTGTGGTCGGCGATGATTTTTTAGCGGCAAACCCGCGTATTCTTGAGGACGCGCTGATTCAAGCACTTAACGGCAATAGCGCAGATTTGGTTTCTTCGCTTGCCGCCCTTTACCGCAAACAGCCCAACCACAATCCCAAGCTGATTGCGCGTGCCGATGCTTTGCTGGCAAAGTTGAAAGGACGGACCTCCGAAGCGGTCGAACGTTATCGTACCCTTTATGAATCCGACGTTTCAGATGACCGCATATTGTTGGATTTGGCGGCGGCAGAGTTTCAGGATTATCGTTTGGGCGAGGCGGCGGCGCATTTCCGCCATGCCGCGCAACGCGATATACCTGCCCCCGTTTTGGAAAACGTCAAACGCTTTCAAGAAGCCGTCAAGCGGCAGACAGAATGGAAATGGTCTGGTGGAATCAGTCCCATGCATAGCGATAACGCCAACAACGCTGCTCCGCGTTATTGCATCGAAACAAGGGGGCAAACCGCATGCAACGTTACTTTGCCCGTCAGTGCCAACGGCTTGAATTACGAATTGAACACCGAAAAACTCACCCCGCTGTACGGGCATCACGCCGTCAAATTCCGCGCCAACCTCAGCGGAACGAGCTATTTTTTCGACCGCCAATCGGCTTACGACGATGCGTTCGGCAGGGCTTATTTGGGCTGGCAGCGCAAGGACGGCAAACAAACCGTCAGCGTTTTACCGTTTTATCAGGCACAGTTGGCGGGCAGCAGCGAATTTGACAGCAAAAAAGAAAAAAACCGCCGCGCCGCGCCGTATATGCTGGCACACGGGGTCGGCGTACAGCTTTCGCATATGGTCAATCTCGGCAACGCGACACAACTTTATTACTCGCTGGAACGCTACCGCCAAAACTATCGGGAAACCGATCGTGCGCTGCGCAACGACGGTTGGCACGACGGCACCTATCTCTCCCTGGCGCGCCGTTTCGGCAGTACGACCCTGTTCGGCGGTTGGCAATACAACCGCTTTGTTCCTGAAAACAAAAACATCCGCAATGCCGTCAACAATGCCGCCTACCGCCGCAGTGGGTTCAATATAGGCTGGATACAGCAGTGGCCGTTTTGGGGCGGGCTGAACAGCCGCCTGACCGCTTCATTTGCCAACCGCCGCTATAAAGGCATTATGGCATTCGGCACGGAGCCGCAACGCAACCGCGAGCGCTCCCTCTCCGTCAGCCTCAGCCATGACAAATTGTCCTACAAAGGCATCACGCCGACCTTGAATTACGGATACAGCCGCATCCGCAGCAATGCCCCTTATGCACGACGCAGCAGCCATCAATGGTCGTTGGGAGCTGAATGGAATTTTTAAAAACAGCCGTAAATTCGAATTTGCAAACCTCCGCGTCTTAATCTAATTACTTCATCGCAACCTTCAACGCAAACGCTGCCAGTAGCGCCCCTAAGCGGAATTTTCGGGGAATGGCGAGTCCTGCCGTTTTATAAAGGAGGCGTGTGCGGTTCAGCTCGCTGCCTAAGTCCAGCAGTGTCATCAGCTTATCCGACTTGCGATCGTCCTGTTCTTTCCATTTTTGCTGTTTCATATGCGATGCTTCGATTCTCAGGCGAACCAACTTGGCTTCCAGTTGCAGCAGTTCGCGTGCTTCATCGCGTTCCGTTTTATTCATCGTCCTCTCCTTCCTGCATTTCTTGTCCGCGCAGGCAGGCGATGTCTGCCTTAATGTCCTGCAAGGTTGCGGCGATTTTGTTGTTTTGGCTGCGCCAGCCTTTCGACACTTTGCCGAACAGGACCGCAATGACGATCAGGCAGACGGCAGTAGTCCCGAAAAATACCCATATCGCCGCGGTATCCGACAACACGCGGTTTAGTCCGAAAAGCAGGCTGATGAATGCAATCAGCAGCAATATACCCGATACGACCAACCATATGATGATGCGGAACACGTTTTCCGCCTGCTCCGCCAAATCCAGATTCAAAATCTGCAACCGCAGCAAAAGCAAATCAATACCTTGATTCAGCAGTGTTTTCGCATGTTCAATATTTTGTCTGATACCCATATTCCGATTTCCCTGATTGTTCCGAAACGGACAATCCGAAGGCTTTGGGGTCGTCTGAAACCTTTGCCGACCCGCATAAGCAAACGCCGCCGGAACAAGATTTCGGGAAATCGTGTCCGGACGGCATTCATGTTTGACCGATTAACGGCGGTTCAGCAATACACCGACGACCAAGCCCGCCAGTGCAGCAAAGCCCATTGCGTAATAAGGTTTGTCGTGTACGGCTGCATCGGCTTGGCGTGCGCCGCGTTTGATGCGATCGCCCGCTTCTTCTCCAAACTCGGCAAAGCGTTTTTTACCTTCTTTGAAACGCTCTTCTGCCAATTCTTCAAATTCGTCGTATTTTTCGCGCGCGCGGTCAGCGTGGTATTTGATACGGTCACCGGCTTCTTCTTGGAAGTCATGCAAACGATCCTTAGCAGCTTCAAGTTTCTCCTGCAATTTGGCTTTGGCTTTTTTGCCTTCTTCCGAGCCGACTTCTACGCCTTTGCTGTACAGCTCTTCAACATCGCTCATCACGTCTTGGATGTCTTTCAACAAAGCTTCTTTGCGGGATTCAAAATCATGCTTTCTCATTACCTTCTCCTTGATGTCCATATGGGTAAAATAACAGATTATTCATCTGTTAACTGATTATAACCCCTTTACACTTCTTCTCAAGTCAATTCGGCTAAAGGTGGTTTGAAAACATGTAAAGATTAACGCGGGAGATAAAAGGTCGTCTGAAAACTTTCAGACGACCTTTGGGCCTCTTTAAAACTTTTCCGTCATGTAAACTGCTTCTTGGCGGAAGGGCTCCGTCCAAACAGCCTACCACTTTATTTTCAAGGCAACGGAGGCATTGCGCGGTTTGCCGTAAAAATTGCTGCGGGAGTTGGTGTAATAGCGTTTGTTGGTCAGGTTGCCGACGTTGACCGCCAGTGCGGCGTGTTTGTTGATTTTATAGCGCGCCATGACGTTCCATATCGAATAGGAAGGCTGCCACAGGGCTTTGGGTTTGTCGGAAACGTAATATTGCCCGTTGGAAAGACCATGTCCCCAAGGTTTGGGCTTGGTGCCGCTGACCCAACGCATCCCCACCCCCATCGTCAGCTTGGGCGTAAAGTCGTAGCTGGTGAAGAATTTGAAGGTTTTATCCGGCGCGGTATAGGTGCCGCCGTACTCCAGATTCATATCGTCCCCCAAGTCGTTGGAGGAGTTGGGCGCGTCGTAAGGTTTGTCTATCTTCAGTTTGACAAAGCCTGCCTGCATCCGCCATTTCGGGGTAATCTGTCCGGCAAGGTTGATATCGAAACCCCTGCTGGTATAGCCCTTGCCTGTGCCGTATTCCCAATCGCCTTGGAAGCACCACGGTTCGTTGCCGTTTTCCCCACCGTATTTCCATTCGTAACAGCGCGAGCCTGTAGGTTCGAGCGTGGGGTAATTTTTCTGGGTCATGGTGAAGTAAGACAGGGCGAAATTCAGCCTGTCGTTCCACAAGCCGCCTTTGATGCCGACTTCTTTGGAATTGCCGGTAATCGGCGGCAGCCATCCGCCGCCTTCGCCATAGGCCGGCCTGTTCCTTAAGACATTGTTGGTTTTCAGGATGCCGGTATAGCTGGCGTAAGCATTGATAGTCGGCGTCAGCTCTACAATCACGCCACCGTACGGGACGAATTTGCGCACCGTATCGTGATACATACTGCTTTTATTGTGATCGGGGGCGTACCCTTCGTCGGGCATTTCAACCGTATCGTCTGTTATCACGTTGTTTTTGTTTTTGTAAAACGACCATTTCCCGCCCCCTTTGTCCCGCCATGTCAGCCAACGCCCACCTACCACCGCCGTCAGCCACCTGGCCGGCTTGAGTTTCAGGGCAAAATAGGGACCATATTGCTCCGAAGCCAAATGATCGCGGGAAATCAACCCGTCCGGTCCCAATTTTTTCTCCCAAGCCCGGTTGTACCCCAGCATGGGATAGCTGCCATTATTCCAGTAATCAAGCGGAATCGCCTGCCATAAATAGAAATTACGGTCTATCGGTTCTCCCGTCATGGCCGCAATACCTGTCGGTTTGGCATCATCGACATTCAATTCGCCGCTACTGCTGAAATTATAATCGTCCCTCGTCTGGGTATGGCGGATGCCGCTAAAACCGACAATAAACTGCTGGTCCTGGTCAAAAAGTTTGAAACGGCTGTCCAGATGGATATCGAACGCCTTGTCGTCGTATTTGTCGCGTTCGCGGCCGAAATCATAAGTTGCTGCGTTAAATTGCGGCGCGTAGCCGTTTACCCCCATATCGCCGTAACGCAGATCGCTTTTGGTGTGGCTGCGGGTATAGGCAGTTTGCAGCTTGATATGGTCGTTGAAATGATGTTTGTATTCGGCAAACATATTGTCGCTGGTGGCTTTGTTAAACGTCCATTCCGCCCCGTTGTTGAAGCTCGGCGGAACGTCGCGGGCATCTATCCAATGTGTCGGAGAATCCCCTAATTCGAAATCATAATCCTGGGTAACCTTTGAATAACGCATCAACCCCTTGGTCGGCGCACCGGTGATGTTACGGTGCTGACGGCTGAAGCCAAACGTAAAGCCGTCTTTGTCAGTTGGCGTCCAATCGAATACAGTGTAGAAGGCATGGGATTTGCGTTTGATTCTGTCCATAAAGCTGTCGCCGTCCTCCCATGTTCCGACGATGCGGCCGCGCAGGGTTTGGGATTTGTTCAACGCACCGCCGTAATCGAATTCGACACGTTTGTTGTTCCAAGAACCGTATTTCAGGTTCAATTCCCCCGCACTTTTCGCCATTGGACGTTTGCGCACAAAATTGACGCTGGCCGCCGGATCGCCTACTCCGGTGCTCAACCCGTTCGAACCACGGATGATTTCTACCCTGTCGTAAAGATAGCTGTCCTGCGCGGCAATAAAGCGCGGTCCGCCAAGCAGGTATTTATTGGCCAGCACACCGTCAAGCTGGTAATTATCGACGGGGAAGCCGCGCGAATAATACTGTGCTTCGCCCATGCCGGTAACGGAGTCCTGCAAGACGGTAATACCCGGCGTTTCTTCCAGCACCTGATCAAGGTTCTGCAAATTCTGATCCTGCATCTGCTGCTGGGTGAAAACGGTTACACTTTGCGGGGTTTCTTTGAGTTTTAAGTCAAGCTTGGTGGCCGAGGTGCTGCCTTTGACGGTGTAGTTGCCATTACTCTGGGCGGGTGTATTTCTTGCCCCCTTTACGGTAATTTCGTTCAGATTGACTTTATCGGGTACAGTTTGAGCATATGCGGATGAAAATGCAAAAGCGATGACGATACTCAAACAGTTAGACTGCCACAGGCTGTTCATAACTGCTCCTTAATGGGAAATGAATTCAGATATGAGTAAGGTCGTCTGAAAAAGTAAGATAGGAAGATGTTGATATGATTGATTTGTTTTTGAGAATGATTATATATTGAATAAAAATTAAAGATAACACTGCAAAGTATAGAATATCCGACAATTTATGTAGCTTATGCGACAATCTGTACGATATAGTGGATTATAGTGGATTAACTTTAAAC
>KV796992.1:0-29042 GCA_001809325.1 Neisseria sp. HMSC077D05
TTTTGCCCGACGGGGTGAAAAATACAGTTGCTGCTTAATGCGTAAAAGAGGGTTTCAGACGACTTCTTTAAGCCATAAGGTCGTCTGAAAAGCAAAAAACAGTCCGTAACTTTATTTTGAAGGTGCGGGCTGTTTTTGTTTAGGCTAGGTTAGGGCTGTTTTCTTACGCTGCCCCATATCTGCAACCGTTTAGCGGAATTCGAAAAACTCCATATGCTGCGACCGCGTTTTCAGGTTGTCTGAAATGCTGCGCGTGAAGTTGCGGCTGCCGCAGAGCCATAGGCTGCGGTTTGCGCTATCGCGGACGGTTTGCCCGATATGTTCGGCGGTGAGCCTTTGGGTTTCGGAGGGGATATAGTGGAAATTGACATTGGCTTGCTGCGCTAAATTTTGCCAGTGGGCGAGCGTTTCGGCAGGCAGGTTTCTATCGGCATGAAACCAGTCTATTGGCTGGGTGGCGGGCTGTTTGGCTAATTCGTTGAGTCGTGCGAGAAATGGGGTAAAACCGATACCGTTGCTGACCCAGATTTGCGCTTGTCCATCGGAAAAGTCGAATCGTCCGTATGCGCCGTCGATTTGCACGGTGTCGCCGATGTTCAGGCGCTGCGGCAGGCGGCGGGTGTAGTCGCCCAAGTCTTTGATAACGAGTGTGAGCTGTTGGTTATTAGGCTGCCAGTCGGAGGCGATGGTAAAGGGGTGGCTTTCTCCGTGTGTGCGTAAAAAGAGGAATTGTCCTGCGCGGTGTCCCTGCCATTTCGGGGCGTTCAGGGTCAGGGAGAGCAGATTGCCGTTTTGATTTAGGGCGGATACGGTGGCGTTTTGCGGTTTGCCGATGCGCTTGAACAGGGCAATCAGCGAGCAGGCGATACCTGCAAGTAAGGCGGCAATGAGCAGCCAGCCCAGCGGTTGCGACCAGTAGGCAAAATTTGCCAGTACGATGGTGTGCCACACGAGCGCGAGATAAACGGGGACGATAAGTATGTGGAATTTGGCAAACCAGCGGTAGGGTATGCGTTTGATGAGGGCGGCGACAAGCAGCACGATGGCGACATAAAAAGCGATTTCGCCAACTTCTTCGGCAAAGTGGCGTTGGGTAGCCAGCCAATCTTTTAACGTCAATATTTCCTGCATCGGCGGGCGCGGCGGCTTTTTGCCGTCAAACAGACCGAGCTTTACCAGCCATTTGGGGAATTGCTTGGTAGCCCAGTGGAGGATGCTGCCTGAAAGGGCGATGATGCCGAACCATTTGTGCAGGCGGTACATTTTGTCCAGTCCGCCGAGCAGGGTTTCCAATATTTTGGGGCGTACGGCGAGTATCAGGCAGGCACTCATCGCCAGTATGCTGATGGCGCCTGTGAGTTGCAGCATTAGGTTGCGTACGGGATATACGCCCCACTGGTCTGGGAATGATGTAGCAAGCAGCCATAAAGCGAATATGCCGCCGAAAAATATGGCTAAGGTAAATTTAATGTTTTTCATGGTAGTGTTCCTTATGGATGGGAATATGAAGCGGTCTGCGCCGTTTGTGGGGATTGTATGTGGGAAAAATTAGATGGAAATTATTGGTGTGGGTAAGTGTGGGAAGGGTTTACCTGTTGAGGTCGTCTGAAAAGTGCAGGCTGCTTTTTGGGTTTTCAGACGACCTCCAAAGCAGCCTGCACTCAGGTGTTTTGGATTGACTAACGCGAGCTATCTGCCAAATACTTTCCGCCAGGCATTCGGATTGATTTTAAACTTGGCTTTGAACTGCAAACGTAGGTTTGACGCGCTGCCGAAGCCGCTTTGTTCGGCGATGCGTTCTATCGGCAAATCCGTATTTTCCAACAAATCCTGTACCTGCCATAGCCGCTCTGTTGTGAGCCACTCACCGAAATTCATGCCTGTGGCTTGAGAAAAATGGCGGATAAAGGTTCGGCGGGAAACAGCTAATTTTTTTGCCAAATCGTCCAAGCGGTATGGGGTCGCAAGGTTTTGGCGCAGTTCGTCCAATAAGTGATTGATTTTGTCATCGGCGGTACGACGTTCGACAGGTCGGTGGATAAACTGTGCCTGCCCGCCTTCGCGATGTGGTGCCGCAACCAAGGTACGGGCAAGGTCGTTGGCAACGGTTGCACCGTGGATTTTACGGATGAGGTAAAGGCAGCAATCCAGCCCGCCCGCCGCACCTGCCGATGTTAAAAAGTTGCCGTCTTCCGCATATAGGCGGTTGGTATCCAGATGAATTTTAGGGAAACGGCGGACAAAGTCGTCTTCGGCAAGCCAGTGGGTGGCGGCGGTTCTGCCGTCTAAAAGTCCTGTGTAGGCAAGGGCGTAAGTGCCGTAACATAGGGCGGTGATATGCGCACCACGTTGTACTGCTTTCTGTAAATGTGCGCTCAACTCGGGTGTCGGGGCTTCTTCAATATTGCGCCAGCCTGCGATGACGATGATGTCGGCTTCTTCCGTCAAATCCAAGCCACCGTGTACGGGAATGCTTGCGCCCAGTGCCGTGATAACGTCTTTGCTGTCATCGGAACAGATTTTCAGGTCAAAGAGCGGATGGTTCCGATAGGTCGTCTGAAAAACAGAAAAGGGAATGTTGAAGACAAAATCATTCATGCCCGATTGAGCATATAGCACGATTTTGGGGACAGTTTGATTTTGGCGAAACTCGTTACGCTCGTTTTCAGACGACATTTTGGCACTATCCTTACGTTTATTGGCAATATTGCCTATTTTAGCCGATGCACCTGCAGCTTAAAATACGCTCCATGATTTTTTAAGGAGCAACATCATGAAATCCAAGCAATTTATTCTTGCCACTGTTTTGGGCGCGACAGCCTTTGCCGCTTGGGCAGACGATTCATACCAACATATCCGTAACGCTACCGCCAAGGTCGAATATGCGGGGCAGACGTTTTTGATTGACCCGTTTTTCGCCCCCAAGCATTCCATGAACGGCTTTGCCGGCACGTTCAATAACCAAGCCAAAATGCCGCTGGTCGGGCTGCCGATGAGCGTGAATAAAATTTTGGACGGTGTGGATGCAGTTATCGTTACCCATACTCACGAAGACCATTGGGACGAAACCGCCGCACGTTCTATTCCGAAGAACCTGCCCGTATATGTGCAGCACCAAGCTGACGCGGCCAAAATCCGCAGCCAAGGCTTTACTGATGTACGCGTATTGAACGGCAGCACTGTCTTCAACGGCGTAACCATCAGCAAAACCGGCGGCGTACACGGTACAGAAGCCATGTATGCCAACCCGCAGCTAGCCGAAATCTTAGGCGATGCAATGGGTGTGGTATTCCAAAGCAGCGGACACAAAACCGCTTATATTATGGGTGATACTGTGTGGACGGCAGATGTAAACAAAGCATTGAACCGCTACAAACCCGATTATCTGATTATGAACACGGGCTACGCGCTGATTTCAGGCATTTCAGACGGCATTATTATGGGGACGGCTGATGTATTAAAAGCCAGCCAAGTCATGCCTAAAGCCAAAATCATCACCGTACACATGGATACCGTGAATCATACCGCCGTCAGCCGCGCCGATATGCGTAAATTTATACGCGGTCAAGGCATTGAAAGCCGTGTGAACGTTCCGGAAGACGGAGAAATCCTGAAACTGGATTGATAAACGGCTCATTATCCTAAAGCAGCCTGCACCTTGTTTTTTAAAGTGCAGGCTGCTTTTGGCTTTCAGGTAGCCTTTTGGCTGTGCAGAAACTTCGTTTTAACTTCGTTGAAGCTGCGCTTTCAGACGACCCCAAAAGCGGCTACCCGTTTCATCGGCCATGATTCGGTTGTCCAAACGCGTTCAAATTCTTCGGCGAAACCGTGTTGCGCGGCGTAGGTTTGCAGTTGTTGCAGCCAGGTTTTCGGGGCGATGTCGGCGGCGGCGCGGGTGGTGTGCAGCAGGTAGGGGCGGGTATCGAAAGCGTGGACGATGTGCTGGCTGACGGCGTTTAAGGCTTGGGGATTGTTGTTGGTTTGTTGGGCGATTTTTTCGTATTGCGACAGGGCGGCGGCTTTTGCGGTTTCACGTTCGGCGGCGGTTTGCCGGCTGTGTCGGGCGGTGGTGGCTTGAATGGCGATGATGGGCGGTAGTTGCCCTTCGGTGAGCGCGGCGGCGAGGCGTAGGTGTCCGTCTAAAATCAGCTGGCGGTTGGATAGGGCAGGGAGTTCGTACACCAAGACGGGCGGCAGTTGGTTTTGCCGTGCGCGTTTGCGCCAATATTTCAGACGACCGTCTTCGGCGTGGTGGGTTTTCAGGGTGATGAAGCGTTCGGCTTGGATGTAGAAATTGTTGTCCAGCGCGTCGAAACGGCTACCTGAAAACAGCCATTGGGCGTAGTTTTTGTCGGTTTCGGGTTGTACTACGGTGGTGTCGTGTCGGCATTCGCCCCATCGCTGTGGCAGGGTTTGGGCAGGGCGGTAGTTGAAATGCCATTCGCCGATGCCGAGCAGCCCTGTGTCGTGGGCGGCGAGTTGTTCGATGAAATATTTGTTCCACAACAGGCCTTGCTCTGCGGCGGGCAGGCGGGCGATATGTTCGTTTACGCGGCTGCCGATGTACCCGACGGGCTGGTATGCCTGCCAGCTTTCGGCGTAGCTGCGGACGAGGTAAACGTCGTATAAATCGTGGCTGAAGAACGACCAGAACACGGGTTCGTCGTGGCAAGTCAGGCTGAGGCTGATACCGTCGGGTGTGTGGAGTTTCAGGCAGCCTTGCGTTTGACGGTCGATATGCAGGGCGAGGCTGTCGGGGGAGGCGGGATTCTGGGTCAGGCTGCTGCTATATTGTTCCAGCGCGGCGGTTAGCGATTGGTAGTGCATGGGGCATCCTTTGAAAGGCGCTCAGCGATAACTGATGACGATCATCGTACTGCCGTCTTTATTGTGGTAGTACGCGCTCGCATTGCCCCATGCAAATCGACGGCATTTGCCTGCTGCCGATGTTTCAATGGAGCAAGGGGCATCGCCCAGCTGCTTATCCAGCCATCGATCAAATTGTTTTCTGCGTTGCAATTCGCGCTCCTCCGACCATGCTGCCCAGCTGTTGTCCTCGCCTATCGGGCAGAAGAATATGGATAAGCGCTCCAGCCGTTGCTGCTCGAACCGGGCGGTAAGGGTGTATTGTTCGGACTGTTTGGTAAATGACAAACCGAAAAATGTTATTCCCGCTTGCAGATGATTCGGGCTGGATTTTGGGAAGCATGCAATCCAGTCATCAAGCGTGGTGCGTGCGCCAATAATATTGCCGTCTGGCAGGATGATGCTGCCGTTTTCAGGGTTTATCTTCATCGGTTTGAATTTCCAAATGTAGTTTTCAGACGACCTAAAACCATGTTCGTATCCATGTCCGTTTTATAACGCCTTTAAGCCGCATGATTTTTTATTTCACCAACAACCGTCCCTGTCTCGCCAAATTCAAAGTAGCCAGCAACAGCAACATAACCAAGCCGGAGCCTGTGGTGGCGAGGAAATAGCCTAAAAACAGTAAACGCTGTTCGGCAATCAAATGAAAACCGCAGCCTGTCATTGCTGCCAAACCGAACGAGAAACCCCAAAAGCTGGGGCTGAACCCCTGCTCCAGCATCCAAGGCAGAAGGCGCAGAAGTAGCAGGAATTGCAGGCAGCCGTAGCCGATTAAAAGCAGCGCGAAGGTATCGATGTGTCCGCCTGATGCAGCAAAATAGGCGCCGCAGCCGACAAAAGCGGGCGCAAGCTGAATGCCGACAATACCGCGCACAGGGGCGTTGACGGGTGTGCCGGTGCGCAAACGGCTCAATATGGCGGCTTCCAAGCTAAGCCATGAAAACATCCCCGCGCCCAAAAACAGCCAGGCGTAATCCGACCAACCCAATACCGCCATTGCGGTCGCACTGACAAAATTGGTGGCAACGGTGGGCAGGTAAACAATCGGCGTGGTGGCATCAAGGGTATGGACGCCGCGCCACAAGCCGCCTGCGCGGTACATGGCAAATGCCAACTGTCCCGCCGTTCCCAGCAAAATCAACCCTTTTGCCAGTAGCGTTTGGTAGGGCAGTGCTGCCAAACCTGCCAGCATCGTGGTAATCGGAATCGCGCTGATGAAACAGCATTGCACCAAATCCTGCAAATCCTGCAAAAATTCGGGGCGGAAAAAACGGATTTTGATGACGTAGGCAATAACCAGCAGCAGCCAAAGCATAAATGCGGCGGCTAAAAGCGTTTCCGCAGCCCAATGCGGCAAAAGCCCGATATGCGCGCCGTAACGCCAAGACAAACCGAGCGCGAAAAGCCCCAAGGGCATGCTGAAATAGCTTAGAGGGACGGGAAATTTTCGGGTACTCATGACAATGTGTGTGTTAAGGAAAGGCGGTAGTATAGCCGATTCAAATCGGTAAATGCAGCTTGGGTTGAGAACTGGTAAAGACGTTAAATTTGCCTGAGATATTGGGTTTCAGCATGAGCCGTCTTGGGTATGGATATGCTGATATTTGAGTTTGTAAATTCGGTTTTCAGACGACCTTTTCAGATTTCGAGGCCGTCTGAAAAAGCAATCGCAGCGGCTGTTTTAAGCAGGTTTGCGGAAGGTAATGCAGTAAAAGCGGTTGCTCCACAGCAGCCGCGTTTTCTCTTCCTGCACGGTTTCGGGAATGCAGTTTTCGATTTGTGTCAGGTCGAAATCGGTGTCTTGGAAGTAATTCCGCGTGAACAGGCTTTTTTTGTATTGTTGCTGGATGAAGTCGGTGGTTTCGTCTGCAATCATGATTTTGGTGCAGGGCTTGGCAACACGCAGCATTTCGTTGATGGCTTTTGATTTTGTAACTGCTTGATTTCTTCTTCTGCCATTAAAATTTTTTCATCTATGTTTTCCTTTCTTTCAGTTTTTTGGCAAAGAAAAAACAGTAAACCTTTTTTTGATTTACTGTTTCTGTGTTAGTCTTTTTCTAAACTTTAATTGTTTATTTTATTTATAATTGTATGATTTTATTGATTATATTTTCTACAAATCGCTTATCGTGTTCCACAAATATAAGTGTAGGCTTTGCTTCTCTTATGATTTCCTCAATCTGTATTCTGGATATTACATCTATATAATTTAATGGTTCGTCCCAAACAAATAAATGAGCCGGCTTTGACAAACTGACGGCAATTAAGACTTTCTTTTTTTGTCCATCACTATAATTCTTCATATCCATTTCAAATAATTCTCTTGAAAAATCTAATTTTCTAAGAATTGTTTTACACAATGTTTCATCAACATCTTGCTTATGAATATACTCATTTAGGCTACCTGTTAAATCAGATGTATCTTGAGGAATATACGATATTTTCAAATTACTTGCTAATTTTATCTCACCTGTATACTCATGATTTAGACCTAATAAAATTTTAATCAAGGTCGATTTTCCACTTCCATTACTACCATATATAGCTACTATATCGCCTTGTTTTATTTCAAAGCTCACGTTACTTAATATCTGTTTTTCTCCATAGTATGATGATAAATCACTAACCGATATTAGAGGATTTTTGCGATGATGTAACGGATGCAATAATAGATTTTCCTTTGTTTCAATATCTTTTAGTAAATTCTGTTTTTCTTCTATTGCCTTATTTTGTCTATTCTCCAAATTCTTAGATCTTTTCATCATCTTGGCTGACTTATGACCTATATATCCTTTGTCTGGTTTTACACCTGATATTTTCACACCATTTTTAGTATTTTCAATTTTATCAGACCAAATTTGACATTGTCTTGCAGCTTCTTTTAATCGTTTAATATCTTTTCTTAATTTCTCGTTTTTACTGATTTCAAATTGGTCTTTCATCAATTTGTTTTCATACCATGATGTAAAATTTCCTGATTGAACATCAATAGAATTCCTGTTAATAGAAATAACATGATTGATGCAGCCGTCTAAAAAATCTCTATCATGAGATATAAGCAAGAAACCTTTTTTACTTTTCAGATATTCACTTACAATTTTTCTGCCGTGCATATCCAAATGGTTTGTTGGTTCATCAATAAGTAAAAAACCATCTTCTCTTGTAAACAAAATAGCTAAAAGGATTTTTGTTTGTTCTCCTTTAGAAAGCGTTTCAAATTCTCTATAAACAAGGTTCTCATCTACATTGAGCAAACTAAGTTCTCTAAATAATTTCCATTCTTCCCCATCTGGTATGAGTTCTTTATATAACTCAATCCCTGATTTTGAAGTATCAGTTATATTTGGTGGAAATTTAATAAATTCAACATCCTTAATTATTTTACCTTGATAAGTTTCTTCATTTAAAAGTAACTTAAATAGCGTTGATTTGCCAATTCCATTTCTTCCTATCAACCCTATTTTCCAGTTTGTCTCAAAGGAAAACGATACATTTTCAAATATAGGTTTTACATATCCATGATATGAGAAACTGAGGTTTTCAATTTTAATTGTCGACATAAAAATACCTCCTTACATTCTTATTTTATTTAATATTATACAAATTTAAGCCATTTTCTATATCAGCTTTCTGTGGCACTTGACAGTTGCCTATAAAATTAAAATGCGAATTTCGGTTTAACTTCGGCACACCGTCCCAACAGCTTAAAATCCTTTGGGATTAGTGTGGAATTTAGGGCTAATCTACGTCAGCCCCTTTTATTTTTCAGGTAGCCTTTTCAGATTTCGAGGTCGTCTGAAAAAGCAAACGCAGCGGCTGTTTTAGGCAGGTTTGCGGAAGGTAATGCAGTAAAAGCGGTTGCTCCACAGCAGCCGCGTTTTCTCTTCCTGCACGGTTTCGGGAATGCAGTTTTCGATTTGTGTCAGGTCGAAATCGGAGTCTTGGAAGTAGTTACGCGTAAATAGGCTTTTTTTGTATTGTTGTTGGATGAAGTCGGTGGTTTCGTCTGCGATCATGATTTTGGTGCCGGGCTTGGCAACGCGCAGCATTTCGTTGATGGCTTTTTGTTTGTCGCTGAAAAAATTGATGCCGCCCACATGGAATACGACGTCGAACATATTGTCGGCAAAGGGTAAATCTTCAGCGTTGCAGTGTACCAAGTCCAAGCCTGCCGCTTTTTTCTGCCATACGTTGCGGCAGCGTTCCAACATGCCGAGCGACAGGTCGGCACCGGTTAAATCCAGCGCGGCAGGGTCGATGTCGGCGGGCAGGTGGTTTAAATCGGTACCTGTGCCGATGGAGACGTAGAGCGCGGTGCAATCCTGCCGCCATTCCAGTTCGCCCATCAGGCTGCGCCGCATTTCGTTGATGCTGTTGCCGTATCTGAGGCGCGCTATCCAGCGTTCGCCGAAATCGTACCAACGGGCGAGGCGGTTGTACATTTTCATGTATTTGGCGTTTTCGCCCGTTACGTTGTCGGAATCGAGGCACAACAAGATGCCGTCTTGTTCGGGCGGAAGCTGATTTTGCAGGGCGGGTTTGAGTTTTTGGATGAGTTTGGCGGAAGGCATGGTGCTTCTCCTGTCGATGATTAAACTATGCGTATTTCGAGTCGGTTTCGGCAAAAGCGTTAAAGCATTGGATTCATTCATCCAATTTATCCGGCGGGGTCGTCTGAAAGTCTGATGATGGGGAACAAGCGATTTTGGGTGGCTGCGCTGCCTGAAATAAAGGCCGTCTGAAATCGTGTTTCAAACGGCCTTTTGACATAGTTTAAGACAAGGATGGATTAGAACTTGCTTTTGATGTCGTCAATCAGGTGCTCGGCTTTTTCTTTTGCCTCGTCAACCAGATGTTCTGCTTCTTCTTTGCCTTTTTTCAATACGTCGCTTGCTTTTTCTTCAATATCGGCGGCAACTTCTTTGACTTTGCCGATGCCTTGTTGGATCACGCCTTCTGCTTGGAGTTTGGGATCGTCTAAGAGTTCTCCGGCTTTTTCTTTTACATTACCGCTGATTTGGTCTAATTTACCGCTCATGGCTTATTTCCTTGATATTTGTGTTGATCGAGGACCCACTATAGTCTAATCGATGGCTTGTTGCAACTTGAGAGGTCGTCTGAAAACCCGCTTCAATAAAATGAAAACTGCTTTTCAGACGACCTGAATCATTTACCCTTATCGTTAATCAAACCGTTTTTCTGCAAATAATCCCGCGCTACGTCCGCCGGTTTTTCTCCGCCCACTTTCACGCGGTAGTTCATTTCGGTCATTTCGGGTTCGCTGATTTTGCCTGCCAGCTTGTTCAATGCGTTCACGATGTCGGGATGCTGTTCGGCAAACTCGGTTTTCATCAGCGGTGCGCCTTGGTAGGAAGGGAAAAGGGCGATGTCGTCTGAAAGGATGGCGAGGCGGTATTGTTTGAGGTCGCTGTCAGTGGAATAGGCTTCAACGAGGTCGATTTTGCCGTTTAGCAGGGCGGTGTAGCGCAGGGTGGGTTCGAGCGTAGAGAGGTGGCTAAACTGTATGCCGTGTTGTTGCAGACCTTTGTAGCCGTCGGCGCGGTCGGTAAATTCAAGGGTAAATCCAGCGCGGATTTGGTTCTGCACGCGTTTGAGGTCGGATATTTTGTGCAGATTGTGCGAAGCGGCGTAGTCTTGGCTGACGGCGAGGGCGTAGGTGTTTTGGTATGCCATCGGCGGCAGAAAGGTCAGCCGGTGTTGTCGGGCGAGCAGGTCTTTGGCAGACTGGTAGGTCTGTTCGGGGGAAAGGCGGCGGTTTTGCTGTTCGGCAGGAACTTTGACCAGACTTTCAAGGACGGTGCCGGTAAATTCGGGATAAATATCAATTTCGCCGCTGTTTAATGCGTTGAACAGAAATGAAGTTTTACCGAAATTGGGTTTGAGCGCCACCTGCGCGCGCGGATTATTTTCTTCAATCAACTGTTTGTACATATTGATGAGGATGTCGGGTTCGCTGCCGAGCTTGCCTGCGATGGTGATTTTTTGTGCGGATTGGTTCGTTTGAAAAATCGGTGTCAAACCGATGGCGATAAGGATGGCAAGCAGGGCGGCGGTAATCGGCATTTTGTGCTTGGACTTTTGCAGTATGCCGATGCCGCCGCTGACCAATACGGCGAGCAGGGCGGACAACAGCGCGCCGGTAAACGTCATCGCCATGTTGTTGCGGTCGATGCCGAGCAAAATCAGGTTGCCCAAGCCGCCTGCGCCGATAAGCGCGGCGAGTGTTGCCGTGCCGATAATCAATACGGACGCGGTGCGGATGCCGGAAATCATGGCGGGCAACGCCATCGGCAATTCAATGCGCCACAACGCCTGCCATCGGGACAAGCCGAACGCGGTGTGCGCTTCTTTGATGGCGGGATCGATTTGGCTCAAACCGAGATAGGTATTCTGAAAAATCGGCAATAGGGCATAGAGCGTCAGCGCAATCAAAACCGGCGGCGAACCGATGCCGACAAAGGGAATCAGCAAGCCGAGTAGGGCGAGGGACGGGATAGTTTGCAGGATATTGGTTACTTGCAAAACACCTTCCGCCCAACGCCGTTTGTCCGCCAGCCACACGGCCAGCGGCACGGCAAGCGCGACGGCGCAAAGCAGGGCAATCAGGGAAAGGCGGAGGTGTTCAAGCGTCGCCTGCCACAGTTCGGCAGGCGGGACGGGGAGGAAATCGGGCATAAAAAATTGTCGGAATTGAAAATATTTCCGACAGTATAGCCTAAGGGGCAAAGAAGATAAAAAGGTCGTCTGAAAATCCGTTTTCAGACGACCTTTGCTTATGGGGAATGCCTTACATCACATCCAACACATCAATACCTAGCAAATCCAAGCCTTGTTTCAGCGTGTCGCCGGTGAGTTTTGCCAGTTGCAGGCGGCTGTTGCGGGTTGCGCCTTCAGCTTTGAGTATCGGGCAGGCTTCGTAGAAGCGGCTGAACAGGGTGGCGGTTTGGTAGAGGTAGGCGGCGAGGTAGTGCGGATACGCCGTGTCTGCTACGCTTTGCAGCACGTCTTCGAATTTCAGAAGCTCGGCGGCAAGCTGTTTTTCCAGCGGTTCGGTCAAAATGGTTGGCTCGGTTGCATCCCATTCGCCGGCTTTGCGGAACACGCTTTGCACGCGGGTGTAGGCGTATTGCAGGTAGGGGGCGGTGTTGCCTTCAAACGAGAGCATGGCGTCCCAGTCGAACACATAATCGCTGGTGCGGTTTTTGCTCAAGTCGGCGTATTTGACCGCGCCGATGCCGACGGTTTTGCCGATTTTTGCGGCTTCGTCCGCGCCCAATTCGGGATTTTTTTCTTTCACCAAAGCAGTAGCGCGCTCGACGGCTTCGGTCAGCAGGTCAACCAGTTTTACGGTGTCGCCGCTGCGTGTTTTGAACGGTTTGCCGTCTTTGCCCATCATGGTGCCGAAGCCGATAAACTCGGCTTTTGCATCTTCCGGCAGATAGCCTGCTTTGCGGGAAGTGGTGAAAAGTTGTTCGAAGTGCAGGGCTTGGCGGTGGTCGACGACGTACAGCAGGCGGTCGGCTTTCAGACGGCCTATGCGGTAGCGCAGGCACGCCAAATCGGTGGAGGCGTAGAGGAAGCCGCCGCCTTGTTTTTGCACGATAAATGCGGCGGGTTCGCCTTCTTTGTTTTTGAACTCGTCCAAGAACACAACTTTCGCGCCGTCATCTTCGACCGCCAGACCTTTTTGAACCAAATCATCGACCACGGGCTGCAAATCGTCGTTGTATTTCGATTCGCCCGCCACATCCTCGGGGCGCAGTTTCAAGCCCAGCGTGTCGTAAACGGCTTGGGCGTGCGAGAGCGAAATATCAACAAACTGTTTCCACAATGCCAACACGGTTTCATCGCCGCCTTGCAGTTTCACAACGTATTCGCGCGCGGTGTTAGCAAAGGCGGCATCTTCGTCAAAGCGCACTTTGGCGGCGCGGTAAAACTGCTCCAAATCCGCCAGTTCAAATGCGGCATTGTCTTTTTGCTGCTCAACCAAATAAGCGACCAACATGCCGAACTGCGTCCCCCAGTCTCCGACGTGGTTTTGGCGGATGACGGTGTTGCCCATAAATTCCAACACGCGCGAAATGCTGTCGCCGATGATGCTGGAACGCAGATGGCCGACGTGCATTTCCTTCGCCAGATTGGGTGAGGAATAGTCGATGACGACGGTTTGCGGTTTGTCGGTTTTTGCCACGCCGAAACGCGCGTCGTTTAAAGCCGCATGAATGTTTTGGGCGAGAAATTCGGGGCGCAGGCGCAGGTTGATGAAGCCCGGGCCGGCCACTTCCGCGCTTTCAATCACGGCATTGCCCGCCAATGCTTCGGCAACCTTTTGCGCCAACTCGCGCGGATTTTGTTTGGCTTTTTTCGCCGCACCCATCACGCCGTTGATTTGGAAATCGCCGTGTTCGGCATTTTTGGTCGGCTGCAAGACAACGGGGCTGTCGGTGATGCCTGCGGCGGCAAAGGCGGTGGCGGCTTCGCGTTCGACGGTTTGATGTAGGTTCATGAAGTTCGGTCTCTCGGTTAAATTCAAATCAGGCGGTATTTTAAAAGAATTTGGGGTGTTGAAACAGGGTTAAGGTGAAAGGTCGTCTGAAAACCTTGGATTTGGGTTTTCAGACGACCTTTTGTACAGGAAAAAAGAGAGATTAATGCCAACGGCTGTCGTTTTCACATGGAATACCATCATGATCGCCGTCCATTTTGGTATTCGGACAGAATTTAACGAAGAATTCTGCCTCGCTTAAGGAAGTCATTTGAGAACAATATTGACGACCATCGCATTTGAATTCGCTTTTTGATGTTGAAGAGACAGTGGAGTGATCAGATTTTTGAGTATTCGTAGATTTATGTTTAGCATTTGTGCGACCACGACTGTTTACCGTATCCAGCCATGCCTTGCGTTCGGCATTCATCTTTGCTGAAACTTCTTCCACCATCGTCTCCGGCGGCATGGCAGCTGCCGCTTTCGCTTGTTGCTGGTATTTCTGCCAATAATCCCAGCCAAACCATCCGCCGGCGGCAAGCAGGGCGATGATAGGGATAAGCAGCAAGAGTTTGGAGAAGGCTTTTTTATACGGCTCAGGCTCAGGGGCGAAAAAGTCGAATTCATCGACGCAGTCAAGGGAGAAGCAGATATTTTCAGCTTCGTCGCGTCCGCGCCTGCCTTTAACGATGTCAAACGATACGCGCTGACCTTCGGCAGGCGGACGCGTCAGTGTAGTAAAGGCGGAAAGCGGGGCGAATACTTCAGTTCCCATGCTTTCTTCGCGGATAGCCCCAAATTGGCGGTTGTCATTCCAGCGTGTAATCGTACCGTAATAGCGCATAGTTTTATGTAATTTGAATAGTTGTTGTTTGGGTTGTATTTTAAACGAAATCTGTAAAGGAACAAGGGGAGCGGTTGATATTTAAATGTAAATTCTGCAGCGTTGGGAATGGTCGGTTTCAGACGACCTTACTGTTTAAACAAAAAAAGGAAACGTATCGTTTCCCTTTTTTGTTAGTCAATCACATAACCTTCTTTGTCCCAGTTGGTTTTTTTCACCACTTGGTCGTTGGCGTAAACCGTCTCGGATTTTTTAGAACCGTCGTCATACCATTCTAAAACAACGCCGTTGCGTTTGCCGTTGGTAATGGTAATTTCAGAAAGGGCGCGGCCGTTTTCGTCCCAACTCGTGATTTCGGTCGGCTTGTCGTTGACCATGGTCATTTCGGTTTTCGGGCTGCCGTTGGGATACCATTGCTTCCAGTAGCCGTTTGCCTTGTCGTGTTTGAACTGGATTTCGCTTTCTTTCGTGCCGTTGCGGTAATAGCGCGAGCCGACGCCTTCACTCAAGCCGTTCAGGTAAGGCATGACTGCCGATTTTTTACCGTTGGGATACCAGTTGGTCCATTCGCCGTTCGGTTTGCCGTTGCGGTAGCTGCCGATCATTTTCTTTTGTCCGTTGAAATGCCAAAGCGTCAAAGTGCCGTTGTTTAGGACAGGGACAAAGGTTTTGATCTGTCCCGCCGGTATTTCATAAGGGTCGGAATATTTTTTCATGGACGGATAGTAAAAGTCCTGCACTTGCGCTACGCCGGATTCGACGGTGTATTGGCGGACGTAAGCGACCGATGACATTGTGGCGGTAATTTTGCCGTTTTGATTGAAATAAACGGAGTGGGTTTGTGCCGAAGCTTGAAGCGACGCGCCAAGCAGGATGCAGGCGGTCAGGCTGTTTGTCCAAAAGTGGTTCATTGTCTGGTTGTTCCGATGTGGCGGAGATGTAAATAATAGGTATTTAGTTGAGTCGTCAAGTCGATAATATTTGAATAAAGCATATTCCGACTGTTATTCGTCATTATAATCCATCAGGTCATGCGGGTTAAATATAATATTTTTATGAATGCTTATTGAAATACAGACAATAAATATAAGAAATGGTTCCGATTGGAATATTGATTTTGTGTGTAGGGAGGTCGTCTGAAAACAGATTAAACAGATATGTTCAACGTTAATAATATAGTGGATTAACTTTAAACCAGTACGGCGTTGCCTCGCCTTAGCTCAAAGAGACGATTCTCTAAGGTGCTGAAGCACCAAGTGAATCGGTTCCGTACTATCTGTACTGTCTGCGGCTTCGTCGCCTTGTCCTGATTTAAAGTTAATCCACTATAATGGTTTGGGGCGAGCGCAATCATGAAAATACGGCCAAAAACCTATATGCAGAAGATTTTCGACCGTATCAAAATCGGCAAGAGATTACTCCAATCCCAGCAATTGCTCGCGGGTCAGCAAGAATACGAATCCGTCGCCGCCGCTGGTTTCCAGCCAAGTGAACGGCAGCTCGGGATAGGCGGCTTCCAATACGTCGCGGTTGTGTCCGATTTCGACCAGCAGTACGCCTTTGGGATTCAAATATTTGGCGGCGTGCAGCAGGATTTGGCGGGTGGCGTCCAAACCGTCTTCTCCGCTGCCCAAGGCGAGTTCGGGTTCGTGCAGGTATTCGTCGGGCAACATATCGACCGATTCGGCATCGACATAAGGCGGGTTGGAAACAATCAGGTCGTATGTGCCTTCCAATCCTTCGAACAAATCGGTGTGAATCAGGTTAATACGCTCTTCCAAGCCATAATCTTCGATATTGATGGAGGCTACTTCCAGCGCATCCAAACTCAAATCGACGGCGTCAATTTCAGCGGCAGGGTAATGGTGTGCCATTTGGACGGCGAGGCAGCCGCTGCCGGTGCATAAATCCAATGCGCGGTGAACCAATTCGGGGTGTTCTATCCAAGGGGTAAGGTTGTCTCCGAGCAGCTCGTAAATAAACGAGCGAGGTACGATAACACGTTCGTCAACATAAAAATCGAAATCGCCTTGCCATGCCTGATGGGTGAGGTAGGCGGCGGGGATGTGTTCGACTGCGCGGCGTTCCAGTACTGCCAACACTTCTTCTTTCTCGCTTTGCAGCAGCTTGGCGTCGAGGTAAGGCTTCAGCGTGTCCAGCGGCAGATTGAGGGTGTGCAGGATCAGGTAGGCGGCTTCGTCGTGCGCGTTGTCCGAGCCATGCCCGAAAAACAAACCGGCATCGTTGAAACGGCTGACGGCGAAACGCAGGATGTCGCGGACGGTGGTCAATTCTTGGGCTGCTTGGGTAAACATATCGCACTCTCAAATAATGTAAATTAATGTTTGCATTATAACAGCAAGGTCGTCTGAAAACGGGGTTTACTTGAATATAACGTTTTCAGACGACCTCGATAAGCATAGTTCAATCTCAATCCACCCCGCGGGCGCGGTTTTCATGGAATTGCGCCTGCCAGTCGGCAAATTTTCCTTGCTCGATGGCTTCACGCATTTCCGCCATGATGACTTGGTAGAAGTGCAGGTTGTGGATGGTGTTGAGTTGTGCGCCCAAGATTTCGCCGGTGCGGTGCAGGTGGTGCAGGTAGGCGCGGCTGAAGTTTTGGCAGGCGTAGCAGGTGCAGCTTTCGTCTATCGGGCGTTTGTCGAGCTTGTGTTTGGCGTTTTTGATTTTCAAATCGCCGAAACGGGTGAACAGCCAGCCGTTGCGCGCATTGCGGGTGGGCATGACGCAGTCGAACATATCCACGCCGTGTGCCACGCCGTAAACGAGGTCTTCGGGTGTGCCGACGCCCATCAGGTAATGCGGTTTGTGTTCGGGCAGCATCGGTCCGACGGCGCGCAGCATGCGGTACATTTCGGGTTTGGGTTCGCCGACGGACAGACCGCCGATGGCAAGGCCGGGGAAGTCGAATTGTTCCAAGCCGCGCAGCGATTCTTCGCGCAAATCTTCATACATCGCACCTTGCACGATGCCGAATAAGGCATTCGGGTTCTTCAAATCTTCAAAGGCTTTTTTGCTGCGTTCTGCCCAACGCAGGCTCATTTGCAGGGATTTTTGCGCCTGCTCGTGCGTTGCTTCGCCAGGTGTGCATTCGTCCAACTGCATCACAATGTCGGAATTGAGTACGGTTTGGATTTTCATGGAGATTTCGGGCGAGAGGAAGAGTCTGTCGCCGTTAATCGGGCTTTGGAAGGTGCAGCCTTCTTCAGTCAGTTTGCGCATATCGGAGAGCGAGAAAACCTGAAAACCGCCTGAGTCGGTCAGAATGGGTTTGTTCCAGCCGATAAATTCGTGCAGACCGCCGAATTGTTCGATAACTTCCAAACCGGGGCGCAGCCATAAATGGTAAGTGTTGCCCAAAATAATTTGTGCCTTGATGTCGTGCAGGTTTTGCGGATTCATCGCTTTGACCGAGCCGTAAGTGCCGACCGGCATAAATACGGGCGTTTCGATTTTGCCGTGGTTCAGTTCCAGCGTGCCGCGTCGGGCATGACCGTCTTTTTTATGTAAGGTAAATTTGAGCATAGGTTGTATCTATAATGTCAAAAACGGCGTGCGAAGCCGCCGTGCAGTCAAACGATTGAGGTAAAAAAACAGGATTATAAAGGATTTTCATCACAATAGCGGTGTTTGAATATTTCAGACGACCTTATTCGTATCGAGATGTTCACTGTTGAAAATGTTTCAAAAAAATCACAATGTTCCGACAATGTCGTCTGAAACCTCATTTTCATGCTTGCCATCGCGTCAAAGTATCGTCTATAATCCGAACCCTGTTAAACAGGCACGTAGCTCAGTTGGTTAGAGCACCACCTTGACATGGTGGGGGTCGTTGGTTCGAATCCAATCGTGCCTACCAAATTTCCCAAACGGCATTTATGCCGTTATTTTTTAATGTTTTGGAGCTTTTTTGATGTTGAACATTACCTTGCCGGACGGCTCAGTCCGCCAATACGAATCGCCCGTTACCGTGGCACAGATTGCCGCGTCTATCGGAGCAGGTTTGGCGAAGGCGACGGTGGCAGGTAAGGTAAACGGCAAATTGGTCGATGCGTGCGATCCGATTAACGAAGATTCAACCGTCCAAATCATTACCCCGAAAGACCAAGAAGGCATCGAAATCATCCGCCACTCTTGCGCCCACCTTGTCGGCCATGCAGTCAAGCAACTTTATCCTAATGCAAAAATGGTTATCGGCCCCGTCATTGAAGAGGGCTTTTATTACGATATTGCTACGGAAAAACCGTTTACGCCCGAAGATGTCGCTGCCATCGAAGCGCGCATGAAAGAATTGATTGCTCAGGATTATGATGTAGTCAAAGTCATGACTCCGCGTGCCGAAACCATCAAAATTTTCCAAGATCGTGGTGAAGAATACAAGCTGCGCCTGATTGAAGATATGCCCGAAGTTGAAGCTATGGGTATGTATCATCATCAGGAATATGTCGATATGTGCCGCGGTCCGCACGTTCCGAACACCCGTTTCCTGAAAAACTTCAAGCTGACTAAGTTGGCAGGTGCATACTGGCGTGGCGACAGTAATAATGAAATGCTGCAACGTATTTACGGTACGGCTTGGGCGACAAAAGACGAATTAAAAGCCTATATCCAGCGTATCGAAGAAGCAGAAAAACGCGACCACCGCAAATTGGGCAAACAACTGGATTTGTTCCATTTGCAAGACGAAGCACCGGGTATGGTGTTTTGGCATCCTAAAGGTTGGGCTTTGTGGCAGACTATCGAGCAGCATATGCGCAAAGAGCTGAATGCCGCCGGTTATAAAGAAGTCAAAACTCCCCAAATCATGGATAAAACCTTTTGGGAAAAATCCGGTCATTGGGATAACTACAAAGACAATATGTTCGTAACCAGTTCGGAAAAACGCGAATACGCGGTTAAACCGATGAACTGCCCGGGACATGTTCAGATTTTTAATAACGGTTTGCGTTCGTACCGCGATTTGCCGATGCGTTTGGCAGAATTTGGTTCTTGCCATCGTAACGAGCCGAGCGGTGCATTGCATGGACTGATGCGTGTCCGCGGTTTTGTGCAAGATGATGCACATATTTTCTGCACAGAAGATCAAATCGTTAGCGAAGCGCGCGCATTCAATGAATTGCTGGTTCGTATTTACAAGCAATTCGGTTTCCATGATGTATCCGTCAAGCTTTCATTGCGTCCTGAGAAGCGCGCCGGTTCAGACGATGTGTGGGATAAGGCAGAACAAGGTTTGCGCGAAGCATTGACTGCTTGCGGTGTGGAATGGGACGAATTGCCGGGTGAAGGTGCGTTCTACGGACCTAAAATCGAATATCACGTCAAAGATGCATTGGGACGTTCTTGGCAGTGTGGTACGCTGCAACTGGATTTTGTGTTACCGGAACGCTTAGATGCAGAATATGTAACAGAAAACAATGACCGCGCCCGTCCGGTAATGTTGCACCGCGCCATTTTGGGTTCTTTGGAACGATTTATCGGTATTCTGATTGAAAACCATGCAGGTTCTTTCCCATTGTGGTTGGCGCCGGTTCAAATGGTGATTATGAATATCACCGAAAATCAAGCGGATTACTGCCGTGAAGTGGCTGCCAAATTGCAAGCCGCAGGCTTTCGTGTAGAGCTGGATTTGCGTAACGAGAAAATCGGTTACAAAATTCGTGATAACAGCCACTACCGCTTCCCTTATCAAATCGTTGTCGGCGATAAAGAGAAGCAGGAAAACAAAGTGGCCGTGCGCCGCAAAGCAGAAGACTTGGGTTCTTTGGATTTGGATGATTTCATTGCACAACTGCAGCAAGAAATCGCAGACGCCCTCGTCAACCATTAATTTTTATAGGAGTATTCATCATCGCTCAAGAACGCGAAGCACGAATCAATGGCGAAATTACCGCCAAAGAAGTGCGTTTAATCAGTGAGTCAGGCGAACAGCTTGGTGTCGTATCGGTTCGTGAAGCTTTGGCTATGGCCGAAGAGCAGGATGTGGATTTGGTAGAGATTTCCCCTACTGCCAAGCCACCCGTATGCAAACTGATGGATTACGGTAAATATAAATACCAACAAGCCAAGAAACGCGACGAAGCCAAGAAAAACCAGAAGCAGGTACAAATTAAGGAAATCAAATTCCGTCCGGGTACCGATGAAGGCGATTATCAAATCAAAATGCGCAACATCAACCGCTTCTTGGCTGACGGCGATAAAGTCAAAGTAACACTTCGTTTCCGCGGACGTGAAATGGCTCACCAGCAACTCGGTGCGCAACTTTTAGAGCGCGTGAAAGAGGATTTGGCGGAAGTGGCTCAAATCGAATCCTTCCCTAAAATGGAAGGCCGTCAAATGGTGATGATGATTGCACCGAAGAAAAAATAAAGTTATAATTCTCAGCTTACTCTGATTGCCGCTTCGGGGTAAGCTTTTGATTGGCGGCAAAAACCGTGGCATTTTGGGTTCAAGTGTTTGAAACCCATGGTTTTAAAACCCCCTGATGCCTTATCTAATAACGAATGGAGTTTTCCCATGCCTAAAATGAAAACCAAGTCTAGCGCGAAAAAACGCTTCAAAGTACTGGGTAACGGCGGTGTAAAACGCGCTCATGCGTTCAAACGCCACATCTTGACTAAAAAGACCACTAAAAACAAACGCCAACTGCGCGGTACCTCTATGGTAAACGATCGCGATTTGGCTTCTGTTGCTAAAATGTTACCCTACGCTTAAGGAGTTTAGAATATGCCACGCGTAAAACGCGGTGTAACCGCTCGTGCCCGTCACCAAAAAATCTTCGCGTTAGCCAAAGGCTACCGCGGTCGTCGTAAAAACGTATACCGCGTTGCCAAACAAGCGGTAATGAAAGCCGGTCAATACGCATACCGTGACCGTCGTCAACGCAAACGCCAATTCCGTCAATTGTGGATTGTCCGTATCAATGCAGGTGCCCGTGAAAACGGTCTGTCTTACAGCAAATTCATGAACGGCCTGAAACGCGCCTCTATCGAAATCGACCGCAAAGTATTGGCTGATCTGGCTGTGTTCGATAAAGCCGCTTTTGCACAATTGGTTGAGAAAGCTAAAGCTGCTTTGGCTGCTTAATCCAAAAAAATTTAAAAAGGAAGCTACGGCTTCCTTTTTTCTTTGTTTGAATAAAGTCTATGTGATTGATTTTCTTTCTTTAAAGTCTATTTTTTTGAATTGATTTGCGCTAAAATACGCCGATTCTATCAAACGGATTGGCCGTAAACGATAAAAGGTCGTCTGAAAAGTTTGGCAATACCAAACCATACAGGCGGCCTCATTGTTTCAGACGACCCATCATCAACCGACAGACGATAAACCACTATGGAAAATGTAAACCGTATCGTTGCAGAAGGCATTGCTGCAGTAGAGACCGCGCAAGACTTCAACGCTCTAGAACAAATCAAAGCCCGTTATCTTGGTAAAACCGGCGAATTGACCGGACTTCTGAAAACCTTAGGTCAAATGTCGCCTGAAGAGCGCAAAACCATAGGTGCGCATATCAATGAATGCAAAAACCAGTTTCAGACGGCCTTTAACAATAAACGCGATGCCCTCAACGAAGCCAAACTGCAAGACCAGCTTGCCGCCGAAGCACTCGATATTACCCTGCCCGGACGCGCGCAGGAAAACGGCGGTCTGCATCCCGTAACCCTGACTTTGCAGCGCGTGGTTGAACTCTTTCACGGTATGGGCTTTGAAGTGGCAGACGGCCCTGAAATCGAAGACGATTTTCACAACTTCCAAGCCCTGAACATCCCCACAAACCACCCAGCACGCGCCATGCAGGATACGTTCTACGTTGAAAACGGCGATGTTTTGCGTACGCACACTTCCCCGATTCAAATCCGCTACATGCTCGATAAAAAAGAGCCTCCCATCCGCATTATCGCCCCCGGCCGCGTCTATCGCGTGGACAGCGACGCTACGCACTCGCCTATGTTCCACCAAGCTGAAGGTCTGTGGGTAGAAGAAGGTGTAACTTTCGCCGATTTGAAAGCCGTATTCACCGATTTCATCCGCCGCTTTTTCGAGCGCGATGATTTGCAAGTACGTTTCCGTCCGTCTTTCTTCCCGTTTACCGAACCGTCCGCCGAAATCGACATCATGGGCGAAAACGGCAAATGGCTGGAAGTCGGCGGCTGCGGCATGGTGCATCCCAACGTGTTGAAAAACGTGAATATCGACCCCGAGAAATACACCGGTTTCGCCTTCGGCATCGGCCTCGACCGTTTTGCTATGTTGCGTTACAACGTGAATGATTTGCGACTGTTTTTTGATAACGATTTGAACTTTTTGAAGCAGTTCAAATAATTTTCAGACGACTCTAATGGATAAATTAACCCCCGAACAGCGCAAAAAATGTATGCAGTCCAACAAAAGCACAGGGACGAAACCCGAGCTTGTGTTGGCAAAAGCGATGTGGGCTTTGGGGCTCAGGTATCGGAAAAATAGCGGAAGCATTTTTGGGAAGCCTGATTTTTCATTTAAAAAATACAAAGTTGCCGTGTTTGTCGATGGCGAGTTTTGGCACGGCAAGGATTGGGAACAGAGAAAAGCGGAAATAAAGGGCAACCGCGAATTTTGGATTGCTAAGATAGAACGCAATATCCGACGGGATATAGAAGTAACAGACCGTCTGAAAGCCGAGGGCTGGGAAGTCTTTCGATTTTGGGGAAAGGATGTTGTTAAGAATCCCCAGCGATATGCTCAGCAGATTGCAGATTCTTTGAATAGAAAAAAGTTATAGTAGAGGAACTATTTTTTGGGCAATGCTGCGAATGACATTTACAGCTACGGAATTACCAAATTGTTTGTAAAGTTGCACATCTGATACCCCCCGCTTACGCGCTTTGAGAACGATTTCATCAGGAAATCCCTGTAATCTTGCAGCTTCTAATGGAGTAAGTTTGCGCGGGTTGGTATTTTCCTGTTCAATCAGAATTTCAGAACCATCTTTATAGTAACGTGCTGAAATAGTGTTGGTATATTCGGATTGTGCATTGAACAGACCGTAACCAAAACCATTTCCTTTCTGTTTATGCTCGGCTTTGCGTCGTAAATGTCCCTGCCAAAGTCTGTCTGAAATTGTATATTTGGCATCGGGGAAGGATTCCAAGATATCTCCCACCTTCACGGTTTTAGGTAAGGGATGGGGAAATTCAAATTGTGCGGCATCTTTTGCAGAGCGAAAGCCGACTATATAAATCCGTTCACGGTTTTGGGGTAGGTTGAAATCTTTAGCTGCCATTACTTTGGCATTGACAGTATAGCCGAGTGCAGTCAGAGAGTCATAGATTGTTTGGAATGTCCGACCTTTATCGTGTCCTTTTAAACCTTTTACGTTTTCCAATAGAAAAGCTTTAGGGTGCTTTTGGCGGATGATTTCTTCTATATGGAAAAACATTGTACCGCGTGTATCAGTAAAGCCTTTTTTCAATCCTGCTTGGCTGAACGGCTGGCAGGGGAAACCTGCCAGCAGTAGGTCGAAATCAGGGATTTCAGACGGCGTGATTTGGGTGATGTCGCCGTGTGGAACGTCGCCGTAGAACGCGTGATAGGTGGTTTTGGCGAATTTGTCGATTTCCGAGCTGAATACGCATTGTCCGCCTGCTTCTTCAAACGGCAGCCTGATGCCGCCGATGCCCGCAAACAGGTCGATAAAACGAAATGGCGGGTTTTGTACCTGCTTCGTTTTCCTAAAGCTGGAATACAGTTGGAATTCGATGAATTCTTGGATATTGAGCTGGTTTGATTTGCAGTGTGCAACCAATTTGTTGTAAAGGGTGTCGTCCAGTTTGATGTGTATCTGCTTCATATCAGGGTGTAAAAATGTACCAAATTGCGCACATTTTATTTTTTACCCGAGATTTTGCCAAGTAATTTTTGAAATTGGGTCTCTTAATGAAATGCATAGAAAATATCGTATTGCAGCCTGAAGCCGAATGTGAATGGGATGATTTGGAAGAAACCGAAGGTTTTTACCGTCCGCTTTATGCGTTGCTTTATACCGGATTGCCAAATCACGGAAGATTGATGTCTCTGGATTGGGATGATTTCAAAGAAAGGGCAGAAGGTTTATACAACGCATTATCCCACGAAGTACAAAGGAGGCTGAGAAAATCTGTTGGCACTGCTCCTGCAGACTACAGAAAGAATCCCCATCAAAAATTGGCTTGGATGTTTGCAAACCGATTTCCTGCTTTTGGTGCGGTGCTGAAACACGTCCATTTGAATGCGGATATTCTGCTGAAAACAGTAGCTCTTCTAATGGAAGAAGATGTTGGTGCAGAAAACTTTATCCGCTTTAAAACCAAAATTGACGCATTAAACCGACTGGCTTGGACAAGAACTCAGACGGATTCCGAATCTCAAAGCGGCGTTTCCAATCTGGGTACAATTTCTGAAACCTTATTGGAAAGGGCATTGGCAGATTTGATTGACGGCAGCCGTTTTTTCAAAACCAGTAATCAGGAAATTCAGTCTTACGGAGATTTTGTCCTGATGTGTCTGCCCAACAATCTGTGGTTGTCGGTAAAGTCGAACTATGCGCGGGAGAGGCTGCTTGCATCCGGCTATACGACAGATATTCTCGGTGTCGGTTTCTTTACTGATTACAGAGAATTTACCAGCAAGGCAAAAATCCGCAATTTTCAAAGGGTCGGATTTTTGGCTATGTATCTGCCGGATGTTCCGGTTTCCCGAGATCAGCAGGAAGCAGAAATAAGTACTTATGAAGAAGTCAGAGAATTTTATCAGCGGCAGAATCATGAAATGCCAAAGAATATCAACGGTACAGATTTTCTGAGACCTTTGTCAGGTCTCTATAACGATTTGGCAGCATTGCTTGAAGAAGAAAATATCCAAAACAGGACAACCATCAAATTTTAAATCCGAAAGAGCAAAACCATGCAATTTTCCTACTCCTGGCTGAAAACCCAAGCCAATCCTAATCTTTCTGCCGATGAGCTTTCGCACTTGCTGACCATGTCCGGTCTGGAAGTGGAAGAGAGCGAGCCTGCCGCGCCTGCGTTTACGGGCGTGGTGATTGCCGAAGTGAAATCCGTTGAAAAACATCCTGATGCCGATCGTTTGAACGTTACTCAAGTTGATGCTGGCACGGGTGAGTTGGTGCAGATTGTGTGCGGTGCGCCAAATGTGAAAGCGGGCATCAAAGTGCCGTGTTCGCTGCCGGGCGCAGTGTTGCCGGGCAATTTCAAAATCAAACCGACCAAGATGCGCGGCGTGGTGTCGAACGGAATGTTGTGTTCCACCGACGAACTCGGTCTGCCCGACGACGGTGTGAACGGCTTGCACATTCTGCCGCAAGACGCTCCCGTCGGCGCAAACATCCGTGAATATCTGGATTTGGACGATACGGTATTCACGCTGAAAATCACGCCGAACCGTGCCGATTGCCTGAGCATTAAAGGTATTGCGCGCGAAGTGTCCGCGCTGACCGGCTGCGCGTTCAAGCAGCCTGCAATCCATGCCGCGCCAATCACGGGCAGCCGCAAACAGCCCGTGCAGATTGATGCGCCTGCCGATTGCGGCCGCTTTATCAGCCGCGTGATTGAAAACGTGAACGCGCGCGCCGCTACGCCGGATTGGATGAAGCAGCGTTTGGAGCGCAGCGGTATACGCAGTATTTCCGCGCTGGTGGATATTGGCAATTATGTGATGCTGGAAATCGGTCAGCCAATGCATGTTTTTGATGCCGACAAACTTTCAGGCAGCCTGCACATCCGCCGTACGCATGAAGGTGAAACGCTGGAATGCCTGAACGAGAAAACCGTCTCCCTGTCTGAAAACACGCTGGTAGTGGCCGATGAAAAAGGCGCGTTGAGTTTGGCAGGCCTGATGGGCGGCGCGGCGAGCGCGGTTTCAGACGACACGCAAAATATCGTGCTGGAAGCGGCTTGGTTTGCGCCTGAAATCATCGCCGGAAAATCGCGCCAGTACGGTTTTGGCTCGGATTCGTCGTTCCGCTTTGAGCGCGGCGTGGATTACCGTTTGCAGGTTGATGCTATCGAACGCGCTACCGAATTGGTTTTGCAAATCTGCGGCGGTGCTGCAGGGGAAATGGTGGAAGCGCAGGGCGAATTGCCTAAAGCGAAGCAGGTCGAATTGCGTTTGGGCCGTCTGAAAACCGTATTGGGCGTGGACATTCCTGCCGAACAGGTGGAAACCATTTTGCAGCACTTGGGCTTGCAACCTGAAAAAACCGCAGAAGGCTTCCGCGTTACCGCGCCGAGCTTCCGTTTCGACATCGAAATCGAAGCCGATTTGATTGAAGAAATCGGTCGCGTTTACGGCTATGAAAATATCCCCGACGATTACACGTCAGGTCGTCTGAAAATGCTGGCGCTGCCCGAAACCCGCCGTCCGCGTTTTGCCGTTTATAACGAAATGGCGGCGCGCGGCTACCGCGAAGTGGTCAGCTATGCCTTCGTTGACGAGCAGTGGGAACTCGATTTTGCCGCCAACGCGAACCCCATCCGCCTGCAAAACCCGCTGGCGGCGCAGTATGCCGTGATGCGTTCCACGCTCATCGGTGGCTTGGTGGAAATTCTGCAAAACAATCTGAACCGCAAGCAAAACCGCGTGCGCGTGTTTGAAATCGCCCGCGTGTTCAGCAAAGGTTCAGACGGCCTGTTTGTACAAAACGAACGCATCGGCGGTCTGTGGTACGGCGCGGCTATGCCGGAACAATGGGGCGAAAAAACGCGCAACGCAGATTTTTACGACATCAAGGCGGATGTGGAAAATTTGTTGAAAAACAAAGCAGTTGAGTTTGTCAAAACCGAACATCCCGCCCTGCATCCCGGCCGCGCTGCCAATATCGTTTCAGACAGACAGGTCATCGGCTTTGTCGGCGAATTGCATCCGAAATGGCTGCAAAAATACGACTTGCCGCAAGCGCCGCTGGTATTTGAAATCGATATGGCAGCTGTGTTGGAACGAGAAAAAACGCGCTATCAGGCCGTATCGAAATTCCAGCCGGTGCGCAGGGATTTGGCGTTTGTGATGCCTGAAACCATGACCCATGATGATTTGTTGGCCGCCTTGAAAGGCGCGGCAAATAAGTTGGTACAGGAAATCAGCGTATTTGACGTGTATCGCGGTACGGGCCTGCCTGAAGGGATGAAAAGCATGGCAGTTAAAGTGATTTTGCAGGATATGGAAAACACGCTGACGGATGAAACAGTCGAGCCGGTTATCGGAAAACTGATTGATGCGGCAACTGCTGCGGGAGCGCAACTTCGCAGCTAAAAAATAAATATTCGCTTGAATTTTAAATAGAAATTGGTAATAATCTGCACCTGTTACAACAGAAGGTAATAATATGACACTAACTAAAGCCGAATTGGCCGATATTTTGGTAGATAAAGTCAGCAATGTAACCAAAAACGATGCCAAAGAAATCGTCGAACTCTTTTTTGAAGAAATCCGCAGCACTTTGGCACGCGGCGAAGAAATCAAAATTTCCGGTTTCGGTAATTTTCAGTTGCGCGACAAACCGCAACGTCCCGGCCGTAATCCGAAAACCGGCGAAGAAGTACCGATTACCGCCCGCCGCGTAGTAACTTTCCATGCCAGCCAAAAACTCAAAGGCATGGTGGAGCATTACTATGACAAACAACGCTAATCCCGTTATTCCTGCAAAACGTTATTTTTCGCTGGACGAAATGTGCGAACTGGTGCAAATCAGCCCGTCACAATTTGCCCAGTGGCAACATGAGAACGGTATTGTTGTCGGTTACGGCGGCGATCGTTACACCCGTTCCGATGTGGTGAAACTGTTGAAGCTGAAAGATACATTTGCGCCTTATGTCGACAGCTTCAGCCGTGATTCTTTGGATGCAAACGGTCATCCCGCTGCAAAGGCGGAAGAAGTCAAGGATAGCCTGAATCAAATTTTGGCAGATTTGGAAGCGCATTCATAATCGCCATTTCGTATTTCTGCGAAAAATAAAAAAACCGACCTTTGAAAGGTCGGTTTTTTTATTGATGACGAAAAGATTAACAATACATTTTTATGCCAATTTGTCAGCCGAAGAAGGCGCAAGTGATACGAAGCCGGTCGCGGCTTCAGGAAATTGTTTTTCCAGAGTTTATACTCGATATATCATCTTCCGTTTCTTCTGTTGCATGAACAATCGAACAGGACGACTGCCATTAGTAAAAAGGTCGTCTGAAAACTTTCAGACAACCTTTGAGAAAGTTAGGTGTCCAATTTAACCTACGCCTGTTATGCAAAAAACGCAGTGTTTTCTTGAAATATGAACAATCCTTTCTTAGGGGAAAGCTGTCTAAACTAAACTTTCAGATAACCTTAACTTATTCTTTAACTTTTATCTGATAAAATTCTTTCTGGTCCATACTTTCAAACCAACCTACTGCTCCTCTTACATAATAAGATATTTCAATCTTAATATCCTGCTTGGTCTTTGGAGTTCCAGAAATATTCAATTTGTTATACCACATATTGGTAGGCTTTGCAGTCAATCCCGAATTCGGAGGATCCATTTTCACCCTGAAATAATCGGGATAAGCAGCATATTTAGTTCTTAATTCTATGAAATATGGCTTATTTAATTCTGCATCCGGTAATACCTGAACTTTATGTTTGCCGGCAAAACAACCGGATAATGCTATTACAGTCGAAAAGATAAATACTTTCCTTATCATACTTAAAATAAGCTCCATAATTTACTGATATTTCACAAAATTCTAAAATCAATTGCTCCAAAGCTGGCTTTTAGAAATTTTTCAGACGACCTTTGAGAAAGTTAG
>KV796992.1:29142-47209 GCA_001809325.1 Neisseria sp. HMSC077D05
TCTTTAACTTTTATCTGATAAAATTTCTTCTGTTCCGGATCTTCAAAAAAACCTACAGGCCCTCTTATTAAATATGATATTTCAATCATGATATCCTGCTTCATCTTTGGAGTTCCAGAAATATGAACCGTATCATACCACTTATCGATGGGCTTTACAGTTAACCCCGAATTCGGAGGATCCATTTTTACCCTGAAATGATTGGGATAAGTAGCTTGATTGGCCACATTAAATTCTATGAAATATGGCTTATTTAATTCTGCATCCGGTAATACCTGAACTTTATGTTTACCGGCAAAACAACCGGATAATGCTATTACAGCCGAAAAGATAAATACTTTCCTTATCATACTTAAAATAAGCTCCATAATTTACTGATATTTCAAAAAATTCTAAAATCGATTGCTCCAAAGCTGGCTTTGGGAAATTTTTCAGACGACCTTTGAGAAAGTTAGGTTTTCAATTCAATCTACGTCTGTTATGTAAACAACACAGTACTTTCTTGAAATATGAACAATCCTTTCTTAGGGGAAAGCTGTCTAAACTAAACTTTCAGATAACCTTAACTTATTCTTTAACTTTTATCTGATAAAATTTCTTCTGAGCCTTACTTTCAAACCATCCTACTTCACCTCTTACATAATAAGATATTTCAATCGTAATATTCTGCTTGGTTATTGGAGTTCCAGAAATATGAACCGTATCATACCACTCATCGGTGGGTTTTACAGTCAACCCTGAATTTAGAGGATCCATTTTCACCCTGAAATTATCGGGATAAGCAGCATATTTAGTTACATTTAATTCTGTGAAATATGGCTTATTTAATTCTGCGTCCGGTAATACCTGAACTTTATGTTTACCGGCAAAACAACCGGATAATGCTATTACAGCCGAAAAGATAAATACTTTCCTTATCATACTTAAAATAAGCTCCATAATTTACTGATATTTCAAAAAATTCTAAAATCGATTGCTCCAAAGCTGGCTTTGGGAAATTTTTCAGACGACCTTATGAGAAAGTTAGGTTTTCAATTCACGTTTATTTTCTCTAAGTAAACAGATTTTAAATTTACTATTTCTTTTAACTTGTTGTATTGGTTAATTATCCTGCCCATTCGCGGGCTACATAAAAGACTTTCCCATACTATCCAGTGAACCTTAAAGTTTGGTGTCGTTGCCCCAGCAAAATATTTGGCGAACTTATCAGTTGCACGATACGTTAGTCTTATATCGCGTATTTGTTGATTTCCGCCAATTTTTTCAGAGTGCTGCTGCAAAGATAGGGGGAGATTATCTTGCTGAAGTTACGTTTTCAGACGACCTCCTGAGACTAAACTCAATCCGCTACATCGATACACAAATATTTCAATTCCAAATATTCGTCCGCACCGTATTTGCTGCCTTCACGTCCCAGTCCGCTGCGTTTCACGCCGCCGAACGGTGCCGCTTCATTGCTGATTAGGCCGGTATTGATGCCGACCATGCCATATTCCAAGGCTTCGCCGACGCGCCATTGGCGGGCGGTGTCGGCAGTGAAGAGGTAGGCCGCCAAACCGTATTCCGTATCGTTGGCAGCCGCGATGACTTCGGCTTCAGTTGCAAAGCGGAATACGGGACACAACGGCCCGAAGGTTTCTTCGCGCGCCACCGCCATTTGCGCCGTTACGCCGCTTAAGACGGTCGGTTCGAAAAACGTTCCGCCCAACGCGCTGCGTTTGCCGCCGGTCAGGCAGACCGCGCCTTTTGAGAGCGCGTCGGCGATGTGCTGCTCGATTTTCTCCACCGCTTTTTCCTCAATCAGCGGCCCTTGGTTCACGCCTTCATCCAAGCCGTTGCCCAATTTGAGTGTCGCCACTTTTTCACTTAATTTGCGGCAAAATTCGTCGTAAATGCCGGATTGAGCGTACACGCGGTTGGTGCAGACGCAGGTCTGGCCGCTGTTGCGGAACTTGCTGGCGAGCGCGCCTTCGACGGCTTTGTCCAAATCGGCATCGTCAAACACGATAAACGGCGCGTTGCCGCCCAGTTCCAAACTGAGTTTTTTAATGTCCGCCGCGCTGTCGGCAAAAATTTTCGCACCGACTTCGGTAGAACCGGTAAAGCTGATTTTGCGCACGGTCGGGTTTGTGGCAAATTCATGGCTGATTTCCGAAGCGCGACCGCTGACAACAGGCAGCAAATCCTGCGGCACGCCCGCTTCGTAAGCCAGCAAGGCCAGCGCATACGCGCTCAGGGGCGTGAGCGACGCAGGTTTGATTATCATCGCGCAGCCCACCGCCAAAGCAGGCGCAGCCTTGCGCGCAATCATCGCGGACGGAAAGTTCCACGGCGTAATCGCGGCGGTAACGCCGACGGGCTGTTTCAACACAACCAGTTTTTGCGATGCTTTCACACTCGTCAGCACATCGCCGTCAATTCGCCGCGCCTCCTCGGCAAACCAGCGCACAAACGAAGCCGCATAATCGATTTCGCCGCGCGCCTCGGTCAGGCTTTTGCCCTGTTCCATCGTCATGATGCGCGCCAGTTCTTCTTTGTTTTCCTTCATCAGAAAATACCAACGCCACAACACATCGGCGCGTTCCAAGGCAGTTTTTGCCGCCCATAATTTTTGTGCGGCCTCCGCTCTTTGAATTAGTAACTTGAGGTCGTCTGAATGGGTTGTGCAGACAAACGCCAAAGTCTCACCCGTTGCCGGATTATCGACTTTGATACTGTCTGGAATCGGGGAAAAAGAAATATCAGGATGGTTTAACAATGATGCAAAAGAGTTCATGCCTGCCCTCGTATGTATAGATGATGGATGAAGGTCATTATTCTCTTCATAGGATAAAAGCGCAAACTGATTGAGCAGTTTGTGCAAAAGGAGAAAGAAGAGCCGAGGCACTGAATGGAAGCAGGCAACTAAAAGGTCGTCTGAAAATACCTTACAGGCTTGGTTAGGACTTTCCCATTTGAATTGTGAGAAAGTGTTTTAACTGACTGATAAGACATATTCAGGCGACTTTTTTTATTTGGATTATTTATATAGAAATTAAATATTTCTATGTTAGAACAATAGAATAGGTTTTAAAAATATTTTAGCTGTTGAATGTGAATATATCGGATAAATGTTTCCATATTATTAAAAGCTTGTTAAAATCATCAAAAATTATACAAATAATAATCAAAATCATTAAACCCATCTTTCAATTGATTTGCGGCAAAACCTTTCCGAGGTCGTCTGAAAACTTTCAGACGACGCTGTCTGACATTCCGCCACACAAGGAATCCGTTATGAAGCCAGTCAAAGTCAACACCCTTGCCGCCTGCATCGCCGCCATCGGTTTTTCTCCCATCATTTATGCTGCCGATAATACGCCGACCGTGATTCTCGATACCGTTACCGTCAAAGGCACACGCAATAAAGACGAAATCGGTAAAAACCGCGTCTATACCCGTGAAGTCGTCAATCTTTACAAGAGCAAAAACGAAGTCGAAACCTTCAAAGGCAACACCGTATCCGACCTTTTGAGCGGTATGTCCGGCGTGTACAGCGGCGACGCGCGCAACAGCGGCGCGCTGGATCCCAATATACGCGGCGTACAGGGGCAGGGACGGATTCCCGTTACCATCGACGGCACGGAGCAGGCGATTACCGTCTGGCGCGGCTACGCAGGCGCAAACAATCGCAACTACGTCGACCCCAACATCATCAGCAGCGTTTCCATCGAAAAAGGCCCCTCGTTCAGCCGTGATATGAAAAGCGGCATAGGCGGCTCCGTCGCCCTGAAAACCATCGATGCCGACGATATTGTCCCCGAAGGGCAGAAATACGGTTTTGAAGTGAAGGCGGAAGCTTCCAACAATTCCATCAAGAGGCGTGAGAATGCTTATGAACATTCAGTCGATTATCGAACCTTGCCTGTTCCCGCAGTAGCGACGGGTGGTATTTGGCGTTCGTTTTTTGACGATACCGACCGAATCGACCAGCGTTTCAACGGACGCAATAAATTTGGGGAGGATAAAGCCTACCGCATTGCCGCTGCCACCAAGCAGGACAATTTCGATGCCATGCTCGCCTATGCCTACCGCAGTAAAGGCAATTATTTTTCCGGCAAAAAAGGGGCGGAACGTTACGGCTATATCGGTCCTTGGACACAAGAAACTTTAGACGAATTAAAACGTCGTCAAGAAGAAGCCGCTGCCAAGGGCGAGAAATTTTACGGCAGTGAAAACATGCTGGGCGCACCCGATATTTCAAAAATCGGACTTTTCTACCATCCGGGCGGAGAAGTCAGCAATACTTCGCTTGAAACCAAATCATGGGTAGGTAAAACCACCTTCCGTCTGCCGAACCGCCAAACGCTCAAATTCGGCTTGCGCCATACCGATTCCACGTTCGGCGAAATCATGCCTTCGCGCATTATCGGCCCCATCAGTTGGGATGCGTCCGTCCTCAACAAAATTGCCGAATGGCCGCAGGCATGGGTAAAACAGCGTTCCTACAATATCGACTATTCGTGGAAGCCCGAGGGCAGCCGTTGGATAGATTTCGATGCCACGCTTTGGACAACGCGCACCAATTCTAAAACCAATACCGCAGGCGGTTCACCCGGCGATACCGTTTATGAAGATTTGGTATTTCAACGGGCATGGGATGAGTACGACAGATGGCAAAAAGCTACGCCCGAAGAACGTCGAGAATTGCTGGATGCAGGCTTTGAAACCCCAAAACCGCCCAAACCTGAAACGCCCAATACCAACGGCAGGTTCAACACCATCGAAGGCAACGCCTATTACGCCCGTAACAACCGTACAGGTTTTCAATTCTCCAACCGTATGAAATTGAGCGACAAACTGTCGTTGACCTTGATGGGCGATTTTCAAAACGAGAAGCTGACATCGCGCAATGATTTTTCAGACGAGCTGGAGCGGGGAGGATACGACAAATATCGGGAAGAACTTGAAAACAGCACCATCAGGGCAAATTACGGATTAAACGAATTCGGCGTACCGCGCAACGGCAAACGGCGCGAATACAATCTGGGCTTCAATTTCCGCTACGAACCCTTCCGCTGGCTGACGTTGACGGCGGGAGGACGATATACCAATTTCCAGCTTCAGGATAAAAGCAAACGTTTGGAAAGCGGTACGTATAAGACCGGCTATCCGTTAGAAATGAACAGGGGGATAAAATATTCGATCGGCAGGGTTGCCACGCCGCAAGAATACGCGGATTACAAGGCAATTGACGATGCCTTGGCGAATGGCAGTCTTGATTATGGAGTTTTATATGAGACAGAGGAATACGCAGAACAAAGAAAAAAACATGCACAAATTAGCCTGTCGTTACAAGTCAACTCGCAAAATATTCCGATTTTGACAGATGATCGCGAAAAATGGGTCAATCCTAATGAAAAGGTGGATTTCTATTGGTTGAAAGACGATAAAGGCCGTCTGAATATGCAGGATCATCCCCTTATCAATGGCAGCATTCCTGATTTGCACACCAAAGTCCCTAATCCTGTATATGACCCGTCTATTCCAGACAGTCCGCAGTTTGTGCCTAAGTATTATAACGTTGATGCAAGCGTATATACGACTCCAATGACCGAAGCCGAAAAACAGAGAGCAATGAAGCAGAAAGGCAGCGGTTGGGTGCCCGCATTTTCTGCCACTGTCAATTTTACTGATTACAGCCGCGCCTATTTGCGCTATACCGAAACCCTGCGCTACCCCAGCATTTTTGAAGGGACGTACGGCTTTTCTACTGCCGCCGGCTCATTCAACCGCATGGGCTATGGCTGGCGGCCCGAACACGCCAAAAACTGGGAAGTCGGCTATATTCATGATTTGACAGGACTGTTACCGAAAATGAAAAAAGCGGATTTCCGCATCAACTACTTCCATAACAAGACCAAAAACGTTATCGATAGGGACAGCAATCTCGAATTCGAACAATTCGACAGACAAATCCGCAGTGGTGCCGAGCTGTCCACCCGCTTCGATACCGGACGCGTCTTCGGCAGCCTGAACGTATTCCGCAGCCTGAAAAACAAAATGTGCGACGAAACCTTCCAATGGTCGACTGTGACTGCGGGAGATGTCGATGCAACATATTTTGCCGAAACCGGCAAAACCATGAGTCGCCCCGTCTGCAATCACGGAGGTTTGAGCGATTCGGGCTATCTGGCAAGCGCGCTTCAGCCACGCTGGTCGATTGATGCCGAATTGGGCAGCCGCTTTCTTGCCAACAGACTGGAAACAGGCGTGCGCCTTCATTACCACAGCCGCGTCTATGAAAACCGCAATGATGCGTGGCAGCCTAACTACAACATATTCAATCAATATAGGGGAACTAATCATAAACCCCAATATAACGATATGCGCTGGCAGCCTGTTGCGGTATGGGATGCCTACCTGCGCTACAAAATCGGCAAAAACCTGACTGCCGAGCTGGTAGGCAGCAATCTGACCAACCGCTACTACCTCGACCCGATGAGCCGCTCCTATCTGCCCGCACCGGGTAGAACCATCAGGATAGGGATTACGGGCAAGTTCTAAAATAGTTTCTAGATTCAATTATCGAAATTCTGATATTAGCAAAATGTAAATTTTCAGAAATGATAATAATTCATGTTTCTATTTCCTAAAAATAGGAATATACTTACCTTACTTTTCCAAGAGGGCAGATTTGTAAGTTTGATTCAGATTCTTCTTGAGAAAGTTCGTTGATTTTGTAAATTTTTATTTTGGAGTGAATTATGAAACTCGTAAAAACCGTTGCGGTATTGAGTGTTGCGTTTGCCGCTTCTTCTGCATTTGCTGCCAATCCGGCTTCAGGCCTCTCTTCAAATAACAATGTAAAAGGGGTTAAACATATTGTCCCGACAGTGGAGACTAACCGAAACGACGTGAATTTCGGTAAGGCTGCCATTAATGTGGTTGACTCAAATGCAAGAACCACAAATAAAAATGGTCTTGCCAACAATCAGCCGGTCTCTTTTGCTAAGATTGATACGACGGCAAACAAATTCTTTGTCAAAACGTTTGCTCACGGTACTTTAGGTAAAGATAAAAACGGCGTTACCGTTGCGAATCTGTACCGTATGAAAGGTATTGTTTGGGACAATATTCCAAGAATGCCCGACCATTCCCATTTAGGCCGTTTATCTTATTCCAAAGTCGGTAATATGGATGTTTACTTCGGCGACTGGTCTGCCGTTCCTTCCGGTGCGGCTGTCGGTACGAAAGGTACGAATTACACTGCCTTCTACAGCGGCACGGGCCGAACCACCAATCTGCCGACTACGGGTACTGCCACTTATACGGTTAAGGGTATCAACCAATATCATACGCAAAATACAGCCCTCTTAAACGGTACGCTGAAAGCTGATTTCGGTAAACGGACGCTAAACGGCGAAATGAAACGTACGGGTTTGAATGTCGCCATCAACAATGCCACGATTAATACGGCTCAGGCTTCCTTCTCCGGTAAAGCTACGGCAAACAAAGTGGCCGGTACGACCCGTGGTCATTTCTTCGGCAACCAAGGCGCGGCGATTGCGGGCGTGGCTGATTTTGGTCGAAATAGTGAACTCAACACTGCCTTTGGCGGTACGAAAACCGGCAAATAATGAATCATAATGCGATAAGGCGGACGGTTTTTGTCGTTTCCCATTCCGTCCGCCTATAAAACACAAATCATTCGACACACAATGCACATCGTACAGGGCCGTTCGGAAATATCGGGCTTCGCAATGCGTTTAAGCCGGTATTTTCCGAACGGCCCGTGAGTTTGAAGGTATGCTGTTTCGATGGGCTTGAGAAGCTCATTTTCAGACGACCCGACAGGGATTTCATTCAAATAAACAATGCTCTTGCCCGGTAAAGATGAAATGTCAGTTTTTCTTTGAAAAGGTCGTCTGAAAAATAAAGCCGCCCGATACACAGGAAAGAATTTTATGAAACGCCTTTTGCTCCTTCCTTTTTTTATCAGCCTGTTGCCTCACGCGTTTGCCGACGACAGGGAAGACCGCTTCATGCAGCTCAAACAGGGAACGGAACTTCGCCGCGCGCAGCAGGAAAGGAACGAAGCGGACAATACGGTGATTGAGTTCGGCGCGGGAGAAGTGCAGGACGGCGAAGATTTGGCGTTGTCGCTGATGAAGGCGGTCAACGCGCAAAACGAGGAAGAAACGGCGCGGCTGTTGGACATTTACCGCCGTCAGGATGATTACGACCCCGATATAGTGCTGTTTGCCGAGGCCAATCAGGCGGTGTTCCGTGACGATTTGAAGGCCGCGCTGGCGAAATACCGCGAGCTTTACCGCAAGAATCCCGAATTTCTGCGCGGCCGCCTGGATTTGGCGCGGCTGCTGTTTATAGACAAACAAAACAAAGAATCGGCGGCATTGTTCGAGGGCATCGATATTCCCGAAGTGCCCGCCGTTAATGAGAAAATCAAAGTGTTTGCCGACGCTTTGAAGAAACGCGATGCGTGGAGCGGTTCGGTTTCGTTCGGCGCGGGTTACGACACCAACTTAAACCAGTCGTCGGGCGCGACGGTCGTCCGCAATCAGACAAGCTGCGGTTTCGATTCGAACGGGCAGCCGATTCTGGACGGCGACGGAATGCTGTCCTGCCGCAACGAACGGCTTGACGCCTACGCGCCCGATGCGTTGAAAAACCGGATGTGGGTATATGAAGCCAACTTAAGCAGACGCATTTCGCTCAACGGCCACCACGGACTGCAACTGGGCGGCTACGCATGGGGCCGGCTCTATCCCGGCAACAAGGAATACGGCGAACACAATATCAACGTCAGCCCCGCTTACAGTTTTCAGAGCAAAGACCATTCCTTCAGTATCGGCCCGCAGGTGCAATACGAATGGTCGGGCGGCAAACTGCGCGACAGCAGCGCCGGCATCAGCACGGCATACAGCCGCACCTTTTCCGACCAAGCCTCGCTGGGCGTGCAGCTCGACCACAAATACGACCGCTACCGCGGTGAATTAAAACATTTCAACGGCCCGCAGACGCTTCTGTTCACCACCGCCATCTACGCCCTGCCGAAAGACTGGCTGGTATTCGGTGGCTACGACTACCTGCGCAAAAACAGCCGCGAAAAAGTGGATTCCTACCGTAGGCACGGCCTGCGCGCGGGTGTCAACAAGCGTTTCGAATCCGGCGTCGACGCCACCTTTCAGGCAATCTGGCGCAAAACAGCCTATCAGGACTACCATGCCTGGCTGGAAACCCGCCGCCGTGATTTCGAACGCACCTATCAGTTGGACATCAAATTTGACCGTCCGTCCTTCCGCGGCATTACGCCCGTTTTCAGCATCAAACACACCGACAACAAAAGCTCGTCCTGGCTGAACCGCTACAAACGCAACGAATTTACCGTCAAAGCAGAATACAGGTTTTAAGCCCTCGAGGTCGTCTGAAAACGAATTTTCAGACGACCTCGAGGGTTTCTGTTGCATAAGCTGTCAGCTAAGGAGTCGGTTTTGTAAGAGTGCTATTTTTATCCTGAATACACGTTATAATACGAACCTTGTTTTCAAACCGATTCGAGATCCTGTTTTCAGACGACCTTTAAGATAAAAGGTCGTCTGAAAACGTTTGTCCCGCCCATACGCATCCGCCGAACTATGATTCCATCCGATTTCATTGACGAGCTTCTGGCCAAAGTCGATATTGTCGATATTATCGACGAGCAGGTTCCGCTGAAGAAGGGCGGGGCGAACTATATGGCTTGTTGCCCGTTCCATAAGGAAAAGACGCCGTCGTTTTCGGTCAGTCCGACCAAGCAGTTTTATCATTGTTTCAGTTGCGGGGCGCATGGTTCGGCGATTGGTTTTGTGATGGAACATCAGGGGCTGTCGTTTCCGGAGGCGGTGCAGTTTCTTGCTGACCGTGTGGGCATGGTCGTGCCTAAAGTGCGCGGGCAAAACGATAATCCTGAAGTCCGTGCCGAACGTAAGAAAAAACAACAGACGTTGGAGGAAACGACGGCAGCGGCGGCGGATTTTTACGCGCAACAGTTGAAATTCAATCCGGCGGCGAAAGCTTATTTGGACAAGCGCGGTTTGAGTACGGAAGTCATCGCGCATTATGGGTTGGGCTACGCGCCCGACGGTTGGCAGCCTTTGGCGCAAGTGTTCCAACCGTACCCGAATACCGCGTTGGTGGATACGGGGATGGTGATTGACAACGAGGGTCGGCATTACGACCGCTTCCGTCATCGGATTATGTTCCCTATCCGCAATCCGCGCGGGCAGGTAATCGGTTTCGGCGGCAGGGTGTTGGACGACTCGAAGCCGAAATATTTGAATTCGCCCGATACTCCTCTGTTTGATAAGGGGAAAAACCTTTACGGATTGTATGAAGGTCGTGCTGCTGTCAAGGAAGCAGGGCGGATTTTGGTGGTCGAAGGCTATATGGATGTGGTCGCGCTGGCGCAGTTCGGCGTGGGCTACGGCGTGGCGGCTTTAGGTACGGCGACGACGGCGGAACACGTCAAAATCCTGATGCGTCAGGCGGACAGTATTTATTTCTGTTTCGACGGCGACAGCGCGGGACGGAAAGCGGCTTGGCGCGCGTTGGAAAATGCGTTGCCGCAGTTGAAAGACGACAAATCGCTGCATTTTTTGTTCTTACCCGAAGAACACGACCCCGACAGCTACATCCGTGCTTACGGAAAAGCGCAATTTGAAGATGCGCTGTTGAATCAAAGCAAGCCTTTGTCGGAATATTTCTGGGAACATCTTTCAGACGACCTCAATCTCAATACGCAGGAAGGTAAGGCGGAATTGGTGAAAACCAGTTCGCCGCTTTTGGCGCAAATCACCGCGCCGGCATTGGCTTATCTGTTGAAACAACGGCTTAGCGAGCTGGTCGGCATCGATCCCGACAATCTCGCCCAACTGCTGGGGCAGGAAGCACCGAAGCGGCACGTCAAACAAAAAAGCTACAAACTGCCTCCGATTTCCGTCAAGCAACCCGTCATGCTGACGCTGGTGCAACGGCAAATCCGCAGCCTCTTGATAAATCCGGATTGGGCTGCATATATAGACCTGCCCGATTATGTGGCATTGGACGGCGATTTCGCCTGTCTTGCCAATCTCGCCGAAACCATTAAAAGCCATGCCTCCGTGCCTGCTACCGCGCAGGTTTTAGAGTATATGCGCGGTTCTCCTTATGAAGAAACCGTGAACCAAATCTTCCAATCGACACTCTATTCTGAAGAAATGGAAGGCGGAGGCGAAGAAGACCGCGAAAACTTCCAAATCGGCATGAAGAAACTCCTTAACGAGTTAAAATACCAACAAATCGAAACCCTCAAGCAGAAAAGCCTGCAATCGGGTTTGAATGAAAATGAAAAAAAACTCTTGCTGTCGCTTTTGACGGCAAAGCAAAATTGAACGAACGGCAATCCCAGCCGAATCCAGCAACCTTCAGGCCGTCAGAAAAGCATTGTCCCAAGCTGCGAACATGATCCCGCAGAACACCCGTTCCAAAGAGCTTTCAGACGACCTCAGAGTGATAACTTAACAGATTGACTTTAAATCGGTTATCACTCTGTTCCGCCTTCAGGTGCATCATGCAAACCGTCGGCACACCATCAGATCAAGAAAGTAATCCATGTCTAAAGACCAAAATCACGAAGACTATCAAGAACAGGACGACAACCGTCCGCTGACCCTCGAAGAGCAGCGCGCCCGCCTGCGCCAGCTCATCATCATGGGTAAGGAACGCGGCTACATCACTTATTCCGAAATCAACGACGCCTTGCCCGACGATATGTCCGATGCGGATCAAATCGACAACATCGTCAGCATGATTTCCGGCTTGGGCATCCAAGTGACCGAGCAGGCGCCTGATGCGGAAGACATTTTGTTGAGTGACAACGCCGCCGCCGTAACCGACGACGATGCCGTTGCCGAAGCCGAAGCCGCCTTGTCCAGCGCGGACTCCGAGTTCGGCAGGACCACCGATCCCGTGCGTATGTATATGCGCGAAATGGGGCAGGTTGACCTGCTGACCCGCGAAGACGAAATCATCATCGCCAAAAAAATCGAAAACGCCCTGAAAAACATGGTGCAGGCGATTTCCGCCTGTCCGGGTTCTATCGCTGAAATCCTCGCGCTGATCGAGCAAATCCGCAAGGATGAAATCCGCGTGGACGAAGTGGTCGAAGCCATCATCGATCCGAACGAAGTGTTGCTCAATGAATTGGGCTTGGGACACTTGGAAAGCGCGTCAAACGACGACGATTCCGGCAGCAGCGATGAAGATGAAGCGGATGAAGACGAAGATGACGACGATTCCGGCAGCGACTCCGAAGCCATGTCCGCTGCCCATCTTGCCGAATTGAAGCAAAAAGTGCTGGATCATTTCGCCTTCATCGAAAGCGAATACGGCAAGATGATCAAAAAACTGGAAAAACACGACAGCCGCCACCCGGATTATTTGGCACACCGCGACGCCATCGCCAACAAGCTCTTGGAAGTCCGTTTCGCCACCCGTCAAATCGAAAGCCTCAGCGGCAACCTGCGCAGCCGTGTCGAAAACATCCGCAAGCTCGAACGCGAAATCCGCGACATCTGTCTTGACCGCGCCCATATGGAACGCGACTACTTCATCCAAAACTTCCTGCCCGAAATCACCAACCTGAAATGGGTGGAAGAAGAAGTTGCCAAAGGCAGAGTCTGGAGCGACGCGCTCGACCGCTTCCGCCACGCCATCCTCGAAAAACAAACCGAGTTGGCAAACATGGAAAAAGAAACCCGCATTTCCATCGAAGAGCTGAAAGACATCAACAAAAACATGGTGTCGAGCGAAAAAGAAACCGCAGCCGCCAAGCAGGAAATGATTCAGGCAAACTTACGTCTGGTGATTTCCATCGCCAAAAAATACACCAACCGCGGTTTGCAGTTCCTTGATTTAATTCAGGAAGGCAATATCGGCTTGATGAAGGCGGTCGACAAGTTCGAATACCGCCGCGGCTACAAATTCTCCACCTACGCAACATGGTGGATCCGCCAGGCGATTACCCGCTCGATTGCCGACCAAGCGCGCACCATCCGTATTCCGGTGCACATGATTGAAACCATCAACAAGATGAACCGCATCTCCCGCCAGTATCTGCAAGAAACCGGCGAAGAGCCCGATTCCGCCAAACTTGCCGAGTTGATGGAAATGCCGGAAGACAAAATCCGCAAAATCATGAAAATCGCCAAAGAGCCGATTTCGATGGAAACCCCGATCGGCGACGACGACGATTCGCACTTGGGCGACTTCATCGAGGACGCCAACAACGTTGCCCCTGCAGACGCCGCGATGTACACCAGCCTGCACGAAGTCACCAAAGAAATCCTCGAAAGCCTGACCCCGCGCGAAGCCAAAGTCCTGCGTATGCGCTTCGGTATCGACATGAATACCGACCACACGCTCGAAGAAGTCGGCAAACAGTTTGACGTAACCCGCGAACGTATCCGTCAAATTGAAGCCAAAGCCCTGCGCAAACTGCGTCATCCAACCCGCAGCGACCGCCTCAGAAGCTTCCTCGACAGCGAAGACAGCAAACTGTAAAACAGCAAACCGCAGGTTTATCCCTGCGGTTTTTTATGGGTAAGAGGTCGTCTGAAACAGAAGTTGTACGTTTTCAGACGACCTGTTTTGCATTCATTGCACTATGGTTGTTTAAAACCTGTAGGATAATAGAGAAAATTTCAGCAGTTTTTTTGCTCATAAATCCTCGTGGGCAAAGCCCACGCTACAACTGTAAAACAGCAATTTGAAGGTTTTATCCCTGCGGTTTTTTATATGCCGCAGGTCGTCTGAAATAGTCATCGTACATTTTCAGATGACCTGTTTTGTGTTCATCACACTATGTTTACTTAAAACCCGTAGCGTAGGCTTTGCCCGCGAATAATAGGGAAAATTTCAGCAGTTTTTTACTTATCATCTTCGTGGGCGAAGCCCACGCTACATCGAATGATCTCTCCTGAAACGGCTGGCAATCAAAACATAGTTTGCAAAAAAAAAGGTCGTCTGAAAACCGGTTTCCCGTTTTTTTCAGACGACCTATTTCTATATTTTCCATTCAGAATCAAAGCGTTCAGTCTTTCGCCGTGTTCATCAGCCGCAGGGCTTTGAGGCGGCCGATTTCCTTTTGGTATTCAACCAAGCCGATAAATGTTCCGCTTCTGTCGTAAACGCGGATGGGCTGGTCGGCGGGGATGTCTTCGGTAAACTGCGGGCGCTGGCCGCATTTGAGCATGGTTACGGCGCGGTCGTTCAGTTCAATTTTGGGGAAGTGCCGCACTAAAACGTCGCAAGGCAGGAGCAGGGCGTCGCGTTCGGCTTCGTCCAATTCTGTCAAGGCTTCGAGCGAGTGGCTTTGGGCAATGGTAAATCCGGCGGTTTCGGTGCGGCGCAGTGCGGTCAGGTGGGCGAATGTGCCGATGTGTTTGGCGATGTCTTCGCTGAGGGTGCGGATGTAGGTGCCTTTGCTGCAACGTACTTCGATGACGGCTTTGGGCGCGTCAAACTCGGTAATATCGATGGCGTAAATGGTGATGTCGCGCGGTTTGCGTTCGATGACGATGCCTTTTCGGGCGTATTCGTACAGCGGTTTGCCTTCGTGTTTGAGGGCGGAAAACATCGGCGGCACTTGGCGGATGTCGCCCGTCAGGGCTTGGCATGCCGTCTGAAATTCGGTTAAGGAAATATCGGCACGGGCGGTGGCGATGATTTCGCCTTCGGCATCGCCGGTGCTGCTGGCTTCGCCGAGTTTCAGCGTGGCGGTGTAGGCTTTGTCGGCATCCAGCAGGTATTGGGCGAACTTGGTCGCTTCGCCGAAGCAGACGGGCAAAAGTCCGGTTGCCAAAGGGTCGAGCACGCCGGTATGCCCCGCTTTCTCGGCGTTGTAGAGGCGGCGGGCTTTTTGCAGGGCAGTGTTGCTGGAAAGTCCTTCTGGCTTGTCGAGCAGAAGGACGCCGTTGACGGGGCGTTTGGCGGGTTTGACGGTCATGATGGTGGTGAAGGGTAAGTGGCGGGTGTTTGGGTGGGAAATGATGGCAAAAGGTCGTCTGAAAACAGATTCGCGCTTTGATTGCGGCGTTTTCAGACGACCTTTAGCTTTAATCTTCCACCGGCTTTTCCGCCGCTACTTGGTCGATGAGGCTGGAAATGCTCATGCCGCGTTCGAGCGATTCGTCGTATTTGAAGTGCAGTTCGGGCGTTTTGAAGAGTTTGATGCGTTTCGCTAGCTCGCTGCGCAAATGGCCTTTGGCGTGTTCCAAGGCTTCTTCGGTGATGTCGCGGGTGCTGTCGTCGAGGACGGTGTAGAACACGGTGGCGTGGCTGTAATCGCGGGTGACTTCGACTTCGTTGATGGTGATGAAGCCTGCGCGCGGGTCTTTCAGGCCGGTGCGGACCAGCTCGGCCAGTTCGCGCATGATTTGTTCTTTGACACGGTCTTGGCGGGCATAGCCGCGTTGCGGTTTTCTCATGGTTTTCCTTAAACGGCGGCGGCCGTTTCAACTTCGTTTTCAGACGGCCTGTGTGAAATAAGTGCGGTATTATAACGGATATACGGCAATTTGAGGCCGTCTGAAAAGGGGTTTGGCTATGCGGAAAATCAAAATCGGATTGGCGGGGTTCGGCATGTCGGCGCAGGTGTTCCATCTGCCGTTTTGGCGTGCGGATGCGCGGTTTGAAGTCGTGCGTGTGTTTGAACGCAGCGGCAATAGGGCGCAGGAAGTCCTGCCGCAGGCGCAGACCGTGCGTTCGTTTGAGGAGTTGCTTACCGACGATGTGGATTTGGTGGTCGTAACCACGCCGAACCAGACGCATTTCGATTTTGCCGCTCAGGCTTTGCGTGCGGGTAAAAATGTGGTGGTGGAAAAACCGTTGTGCACCACGGCGGCGCAAGCCTTGGAACTGGAGGAACTTGCCGAGCGGCAGGGCGTATTGCTGACTGTTTACCAAAACCGACGCTGGGACAGCGCGCCGCTGACCGCCAAAAAACTGCTTTCAGACGACCTTTTGGGCGAAATTGTGGATGCAGAGTTTCGTTTCGAGCGTTATGCGGCTGCCTTGAACAAAAAACGCTGGAAGGAAACGGGCGAGGCGGGCGTAGGGCTGGTGTACGATTTGGGTTCGCACCTCATGGATATGGCAGTCGATATTTTCGGAATGCCCGACGAACTTTATGCCGATGTGCGCTATCAGCATGAAGGAGCGGTCAGCGACGACAATTTCTATATCGCGCTTTATTACGCCGACGGCAAAAAAGTCGCCTTGACCGCAAGCAAATATGCCCGCGAACCTTTGCCATTCATGACCTTGCATGGCAAACGCGGTTCATACGTCAAACAAAACGCCGACAACCAAGAAGCCCTGCTGCTCGGCGGCGCGCAACCCGTCGGGGCGTGGAACCGTGAGCCGGAAGACGAATGGGGCATCCTGCATACCGAAATCGATGGGGTGGTCGTCCGCAAAAAAATCGAAAGCGTCAGCGGAAATTATGCGGCGTTTTATGAAAACCTTTATGACGCGCTGCAAGGCAAATCTCCCACAGCGGTACAACCGCGCCAAGTGGCTCAAGTGCTGGGGCTGCTGGAGAAAGTATATGAAAGCGCGAAATCGGGGTGTCGGGTGAAGGTATAGGGAGCGGTTTAAACCGCCGAAGAGCAGGGCGGGGCAAAACCATTGGGGAAACGTAAGCCTGAAGATCGCAGAAAATAAGCCGCTGTTGCGTATCCTTTATTTTGTTTCGTTATAAAAAAAAGTATAATCACACCCATTCAAAAACAATCCGAGGCCTGCCAAATGAACGTAACCGTTATCAATCACCCCCTTGTCCGCCACAAACTCACGCTCATGCGCGAGGCCGATTGCAGCACTTACAAATTCCGCACCCTCACTACCGAGCTGGCGCGCCTGATGGCTTATGAAGCCAGCCGTGATTTTGAAATTGAAAAATACATTATTGACGGCTGGTGCGGTCAAATTGAAGGCGACCGCATCAAGGGCAAAACCTTGACCGTCGTACCGATTTTGCGTGCCGGTTTGGGTATGCTCGACGGCGTGCTCGACCTGATTCCGACCGCCAAAATCAGCGTGGTCGGATTGCAGCGCGACGAAGAAACGCTCAAACCCGTTTCCTATTTTGAAAAATTCGTGGACAGCATGGACGAACGTCCTGCGCTGATTATCGACCCCATGCTCGCGACCGGCGGCTCTATGGTTGCCACCATTGATTTGTTGAAGGCAAAAGGTTGCAAAAATATCAAAGCGTTGGTACTCGTTGCCGCGCCTGAAGGCGTCAAAGCCGTCAATGAAGCGCATCCCGACGTTACCATCTATACCGCCGCCCTCGACAGCCATCTGAACGAAAACGGCTACATCATCCCCGGCTTGGGCGATGCGGGCGATAAGATTTTCGGTACGCGCTGATTCGTGATTTGAGGTCGTCTGAAACTGAATGTATGGGTTTCAGACGACCTTTTTATAGTGGATTAACAAAAATCAGGACAAGGCGACGAAGCCGCAGACAGTACAGATAGTACGGCACCGATTCACTTGGTGCTTCAGCACCTTAGAGAATCGTTCTCTTTGAGCCAAGGCGAGGTAACGCCGTCTGGTTTAAAGTTAATCCACTATACAAGGTATTTTTCGTTGAAAATCCCATGTTAGAAAGGACAACCATGAGCTTCCAAGACAACCTCGCCGCCATGCCCGACATCGGTCATTTGAGCGGACTCGACATCCTCGACGCACAAGGCAAAGCCGTCCATCACATCCCCAACGCGCCCGGCAAACAAGGCTCGCTGAAACTCTACAACGCTTTGGCATTGAATTTCGGCGGCAAACTCGATGCCGCCGCCGCTGCGCAGGGCTTGGATTGGTTTGCCGAACACGTTGCCGACGCGCAAGCCAATCCGGGCAAACATCCCAATATCGATTTACTGTTGCAAGTGAAAAACGAAAACCTCAGATTGCTTCTAAAGCCGGTTAACGCTTAAACATCAGTTAAGCGAAAGGTCGTCTGAAAACTGAACTGGCCCCC
>KV796993.1 GCA_001809325.1 Neisseria sp. HMSC077D05
TTGGGGTGCAGTTCAGTTTTCAGACGACCTTTTTCATGGTCAAGCCATCAGTTTTTCATCGATTGAACTGGCGCGGGAATCCTGCCGCCTCGGTTGACGAACACTTCGCACGAACCTTCTTTAACCGGCATCACAGGCGCGTAGCCCAACAGGCCGCCGAACTCGACGCTGTCGCCGACGGTTTTGCCCGTTACCGGAATGATGCGTACGGCGGTGGTTTTACTGTTGATCATGCCGATGGCGGCTTCGTCGGCGATGATGCCGGAAATCGTGTGCGCGGGCGTGTCGCCGGGAACGGCAATCATATCCAAACCGACAGAACAAACGGCGGTCATCGCTTCGAGTTTGTCCAACGTCAGCACGCCTGCTTCGGCAGCGGCAATCATGCCTTCGTCTTCGGAAACAGGGATAAACGCGCCGCTCAAACCGCCGACCGCGCTGGAAGCCATCATGCCGCCTTTTTTCACGGCATCATTCAGCAATGCCAAGGCAGCCGTCGTGCCGTGCGTACCGCAGACGCTCAAGCCCATTTCTTCAAGGATACGCGCCACCGAGTCGCCGACGGCAGGGGTTGGTGCGAGCGACAAATCGAGAATGCCGAACGGGATGCCCAGTATTTTCGAGGCTTCGCGGCCGATGAGTTCGCCCACGCGGGTGATTTTGAAGGCGGTTTTCTTCACAACTTCGGCGACCTCGGTCAGGCTGACCGCATCCGAATTTTCCAGCGCGGCTTTGACCACGCCCGGCCCCGATACGCCGACATTGATAACGGCGTCCGCTTCGCCCGCACCGTGAAACGCGCCCGCCATAAACGGATTGTCTTCCACCGCGTTGCAGAACACGACGATTTTGGCGCAGCCGAAACCTTCTGGCGTGATTTCCGCCGTGCGTTTGATGGTTTCGCCCGCCAGTCTGACCGCATCCATATTGATACCGGCGCGCGTGCTGCCGATATTGATGGAGCTGCACACGATGTCGGTAGTCTTCATTGCCTCAGGAATGGAGCGGATTAGCACCTCGTCTGAAGGCGACATGCCTTTTTGCACCAGAGCGGAAAAGCCGCCGATAAAAGACACGCCGATGGCTTTGGCTGCCTTGTCCAAAGTCTGTGCCACGCTGACGTAAGAATCGGCTTTGGTTGCCGCCGCGATTTGGGCAATCGGCGTGACGGAAATACGCTGATTTACAATCGGTACGCCGTATTTGGCGGAGAGGTGTTTCGCCGTAGCGACCAAATCTTTGCCGACAGTGGTGATTTTGTTGTAAATGTTTTGGTTCAACACGTCGATGTCGGTGCTGATACAGTCGTGCAAATCAATGCCTATGGTAATGGTGCGGACGTCGAAATGCTGGTCGGCAACCATTTTGACGGTTTCTAAAATTTCGCCGGATTGGATACTCATTACATTCCTCCGACTCAAATGCGGTGCATGGCTTGGAAGATTTCTTCATTTTGCATGCGGATGTCGAGCGCGAGTTTTTTGCTCTCTTCCGCAAACAAATCCAGCATTTCCTGCCGCGATTTGGGGCATTTCGAGGTATCCACCAAGATAATCATGGTGAAGAAATCGTCCATCAGCTGCTGGCTGATATTGAGGATGTTGATTTGGTTTTCCGCCAAAATTCTGGAAACGTCGTACACGATGCCGACGCGGTCTTTGCCGATGACGGTGATGACTGAATTGTTCATAAGTCAGGGTCCTTGTAGGGGGCATCTGAAAAATCTGGTTCGGGAATTATAGCACCGCTTTAAAATAAGATGGCTTGGATTGTTGACAATTTTCAGGTTCTGTCGGTTGGGGCGGCTGCGTATTGAATAGGATGGGCTGAGGATGATCGGCAGGTTTGCGATTGGGGGATTTTGGGTAAACCGATATTAATTTGTTCAAATATCCATACAAACAGGCGTACCCAAACACGTCAATTTGCGTATAATGGCGCAAATTCCGATTAACCGATTCATGTAAATAAGGATTAAACCATGACATCTATCCACGACCAAATCAAAGAAGTTGTTACCACCCACCGCGTTGTTTTGTTTATGAAGGGTACGAAGCAGTTTCCGCAATGCGGCTTCTCTTCACGCGCCGTACAAATCCTCAGCGCCGCAGGCTGCACTGATTACGTTACCGTGAATGTTTTGGAAAACGATGCCGTCCGCCAAGGTATCAAAGAATACAGCGATTGGCCGACTATCCCGCAACTCTACGTAAACGGAGAGTTTGTCGGCGGTTCCGATATTTTGATGGAAATGTACGAAGCAGGTGAGCTGCAAGAATTGCTGAAAGCTTGATTTGTCTGATACGGAATCATGAAGAGGTCGTCTGAAATATTTCAGACGACCTCTTTTCATTTTAACCAAGACTCAAGAGGGGTTTATTCCTCGGGACGTTCGCCGTCGGTGTCGTCCAGTTTGCCTTCGGTGATATCGATGTTGATGCCCACGGCGGCACGGATTTTGGCATCGATTTCGTTGGCGATTTCGGGATTTTCTTTCAGCCAGACGCGGACGTTGTCTTTGCCTTGTCCGATTTTGGCGCCGTTGTAGCTGTACCATGCGCCTGATTTTTCAACGATGTCGTATTTGACGCCGAGGTCGATCAGTTCGCCTTCCCAGCTTACGCCTTCGCCGTACAGGATATCGAATTCGGCTTGGCGGAACGGAGGGGCGACTTTGTTTTTGATGACTTTGACTTTGGTTTCGTTGCCGATGACATCGTCGCCTTTTTTGATTTGTCCGGTGCGGCGGATGTCGAGGCGGACGGAGGCGTAGAATTTGAGGGCGTTACCGCCGGTGGTGGTTTCGGGGCTGCCGAACATCACGCCGATTTTCATGCGGATTTGGTTGATGAAGACGACCAGTGTGTTGGTGCGTTTGATGTGGCCGGTCAGTTTGCGCAGGGCTTGGCTCATCAGACGGGCTTGCAGGCCGACGTGGCTGTCGCCCATTTCGCCTTCGATTTCGGCTTTGGGTACGAGGGCGGCTACGGAGTCGACAACGACCATGTCCACGCCGCCGGAGCGCACCAGCGTGTCGCAGATTTCCAGAGCCTGCTCTCCGGTGTCGGGTTGGGAGAGGTAGAGTTCTTCTACTTTAACGCCGAGTTTGCGGGCGTAAACGGGGTCGAAGGCGTGTTCGGCGTCGATAAAGGCGCAGATACCGCCGTTTTTTTGGCATTGGGCGATGGCTTCGAGACAAAGCGTGGTTTTACCGGAGGATTCGGGGCCGAAGATTTCGACGACGCGGCCGCGCGGCAGACCGCCGACGCCGAGCGCCAAGTCCACACCGAGCGAGCCGGTGGAGATGACGTCAAGGTTTTCTTCTTGCTGGCTGCCGTCCATTTTCATGATGGAACCTTTGCCGAAGTTTTTTTCAATTTGGGCAAGGGCGGCGGCTAGGGCTTTGCTTTTTTCGTCTGACATAGTGTTGTTCTCGTTTGATGTTGATGAATTTAGCTAAGAATTTGTTTAGCTATTATCTCATAAATTAAGAAAAAGTATAGTTTATTTCGATTTTATTTTGGAGTGTAGGCGGGCTTACTCGGAAGATTTTAAATAACTATTTGTTTCTAATAAAATTAAATGTTTTCTGGTTTTTGAGCGTATCGTTGTTGCAGATTTTATTTGTCGCAGAGGTCGTCTGAAAAATTGACTGTGGTTTTCAGACGACCCCTTGCCCAATCCAATCACTTGCACACGGCGGATACTTTGATTTCGACCGCCCATTCCGGTTTGGCGAGTTTGGCTTCGATACAGGCGCGGGCAGGGGTGCGGCCGGGGGCTGTCCAGGCATCCCAGGCTTCGTTCATGGCGGCGTAGTCGTTCATATCGGTCAGGAAGATGGTGGCTTCGAGGATGTGTGCTTTGTCGGAGCCGCATTCTTCAAGCCAGCGGTCAATTTGCGCCAAGACGTTTTCGGTCTGAGCTTTGGCATCGGCTTCGGGATTTTCGGGAACCATGCCTGAGAGGAAGACGAATCCTCCGGCGCAGACAGCTTCGGAGTAGCGTTCGGTGGTACCGAGGTATCGGATATTCATTTGATATTCCTTGAGGTTGGGGCATGCGGGGCATTTTGTCCTGTCATCGGATTTCGGTTTGCCGATTTTGTCGGAACAGGATGTCGGATATTGGGCAAGGGCTTATGGTAACATTCAGCTTGATTGTCTGCCACAGCAGGCGGACTGTTTTGTTGTTTTTGAAAAGATGCGGAAACTATTTTTACGCGTCATTGTCATATTGGTTTTAGGTCGTCTGAATAATATTGGAACTGCATCATGAGCAAAAATACCGATTATCCGGTTACTTCTGCCGTCCGTTTCTTGCGTACACATCAAATTGATTTTGAGCCTTATATTTATGTTTATGAGGAACACGGCGGGACAGGGCAGTTTGCACAGTTGTTCGGCGTGGACGAGCATCAGGTGGTCAAAACCATCGTGCTGCAAAACGAAGCGAAGAAAGGGCTGGTTGTCGTGATGCACGGCGACAAGCAGATTTCCACCCGAAATCTGGTACGCGATTTGGGCATGAAACACATCGAGCCTGCCGATCCGAAACAGGCAAACAAATGGACGGGCTATCTGGTGGGCGGGACGACGCCTTTCGGTATGAAAACCCGGTTGCCTGTGTATGTTGAAAAAAGTATTTGGGATTTGGAGAAAGTTTATATCAACGGCGGCAAGCGCGGATTTATCATCGGTGTCAGTCCGCAGGCTTTGCGGGCTTTGAATCCGCAGGATGTACAGGTCGCCGTCTAAAGGGATGCAAAACGGTTTTAAGTCGGGAAACGCAGATTCGGGCAAATTTGAAGGTTTTATAAAAAGAACACAATGCCTGATTTTATATCTGTTTTCATTCTGTCAAACAGCCTGTTGGCGTGATTTCACGGTATCGGGCTTTGGCAAACACAAACCAAAGAGGCACACCCTAATATGGAAAACCGTAATTTTTATGAAATTCTCGGCATTTCGGCGGATGCGGACATTGCAGAAATCAGAAAAGCCTATCGCGATTCGGCAATGAAATATCATCCTGATCGTAATCCCGGCAATCCTGACGCGGAAGAGCGTTTCAAGGAAATCCGTCAGGCTTACGATACGCTGGTCGATCCTGAACGTCGTGCATGGTACGACGAGTCGCTCCGTGAATTCAGCGGTAAAGGCGGGCAGACCGCCAGCCAGCAGACCGGTAGCGAGCATACGGCGGAAGCGCCGCGCCAAGACGGCGACCGGACTTATGTGATGACGATGTATGCCTTGTTTGCCTTGGCATTTGCGACCTTCGTGATGCCGGTTGCCGGCATCGTTTTGGCGTATGTAAAACGTGGTGATATGGGTGACTCGGTTTATAATAACCATGCAGATTATCTGATTAAAACGTTTTGGGGCGGTCTGGCAGGGTTTATATTGAGTAAACTCACTGCGTTTATCGGTCTCGGCGTCGTGGTATTGTTTTTGGTATCGGTTTGGTTTGTTTACCGTCTGACAACCGGATTCATCAAGTTGACGGACAACAAGCGTATGTCTTTGGATACTTGGTTCTAAGCGCAACCGCCCGCTTTGTTTTCAGACGACCTTCGCATCCCGGGGTCGTCTGAAATTTTTGTATGGGTCGTTTGTGGGAAACTAAATATCAAAACAGGACACTAATAAGGTCGTCTGAAAATTTGTCCACGCATCCGACACATTCAATCAAAGGAAAAACATGATTTATTTATTGGCAAGCATACTGTGCAGCGTGTCTGTGTCGGTTTTGCTCAAATTGGCGCGTAAGAACAAAATCGACGTCGCGCAGGCGGTGGCGGTGAACTACATCGTCGCAGTGGCGTTGACGGCTTGGGTTTTGAAACCCGATTTGAGCAACCCGAAAGCCTTTTTGCCAACATGGTGGCTGTTTGGCGCGCTGGGCGTGTTGCTGCCTTCGGTGTTTGTGATTATGGGCAAGGCGGTTGATGCGGCAGGTATCGTCAAGTCTGATGCAGCGCAACGTTTGTCTTTGATTTTGCCGATTATTTCCGCGTTCGTCATTTTTGGCGAAGCGTTGACCGAAGGGCGGCTGATAGGCATCGCTTTAGCGTTTGTGGCTCTGTTCTGCCTGTTGTGGAAAGCCGACGGCGGCAAGAAATCGGGCGGATTGGGTACGCAAATCACGCTGCTTGCGGGCGTTTGGGCGGGCTACGGCATCATCGACATCCTCTTCAAACAGCTTGCCAAAAGTGGTACGGCGTTTTCCGGCAACCTCTTGGTCGCCTTCAGCCTTGCCGGTATTTTGATGTTCGGCTACCTTTTCTCCCAATCGACCAAATGGACGAAAGAAGGCGTAATCGGAGGCATTATCTTAGGTGGCTTGAATTTCGCCAACATCGTTACCTACATTACCGCCCACCAAATGATGAAAGACAATCCGACGCTGGTCTTTGCAGGCATGAACATCGGCGTCATCGTCTTGGGAACGCTGGTTGGCGCAATGGCGTTTAAAGAGAAAATCAGCAGCATCAACGCCGCAGGCATCAGTGTCGCCGTCTGCGCCATCGCCTGTTTGTTTTACTGGCCGCAGATACGGGGACTGGTCGGGATGTAAGTATGTAAAAGGTCGTCTGAAAAAGGTTTCAGACGACCTTTTGTCTTGCAGAATGTTTTTTCTATAGTGGATTAACAAAAATCAGGACAAGGCGACGAAGCCGCAGACAGTACAGATAGTACGGAACCGATTCACTTGGTGCTTCAGCACCTTAGAGAATCGTTCTCTTTGAGCCAAGGCGAGGCAACGCCGTACTGGTTTAAAGTTAATCCACTATACTTTGATAACAACGGCGCGTTTGCAGCTAGACAACCCATGCAAAACGGTCTAATGTTCCGCCTGCATATGCACATTACTTTATAAACAAACGAATGAGAAGGTAAGAGAAATGACTGTCCGTATCGAACACGATTTGCTGGGCGACCGTGAAATCCCCGCCGAAGCGTATTGGGGCATCCATACTTTGCGCGCGGTGGAAAACTTTAAAATTTCCAATCAAAAAATTTCCGACGTGCCGCAGTTTGTCCGCAGCATGGTGATGGTGAAAAAAGCGACCGCGCAGGCAAACGGCGAACTGGGTGCAGTGAAGCCCGAAATCGCCGCTGCCATCGAAAAGGCTTGCGACGAAGTGTTGCTTAAAGGCCGCTGTCTCGACCAATTCCCGTCCGACGTGTATCAGGGCGGCGCGGGGACTTCGGTCAACATGAATACTAATGAAGTGATTGCCAACCTTGCTTTGGAAGTGTTGGGCTACGAAAAAGGCCGCTACGACATCGTTAACCCGATGGACCATGTAAACGCCAGCCAGTCCACCAACGACGCCTATCCGACCGGCTTCAGGCTGGCGGTGTATTACAGTGTTGGCGGGCTGCTGGAAAAACTGGCGTTGCTGAAAGATGCGTTTGCCGCCAAAGCCGATGAATTTAAAGATGTTTTGAAAATGGGGCGCACCCAGCTTCAAGATGCCGTACCGATGACGGCGGGGCAGGAGTTTCAATCTTTCCAAGTGTTGCTGGAAGAAGAGATTTTGAATCTGAACCGCACGCGTGCCCTGTTGTTGGAAGTCAACTTGGGCGCGACCGCCATCGGCACGGGCGTGAACACGCCCAAAGGCTACGCGGCTTTGGCGGTGAAAAAATTGTCCGAAGTCAGCGGCTTGGATTGCAAACTGACCGAAAACCTGATTGAAGCGACTTCCGATTGCGGCGCGTATGTGATGGTACACGGCGCATTGAAGCGCACGGCGGTGAAATTATCGAAAATCTGTAACGACTTGCGCCTTTTATCGTCCGGTCCGCGCGCCGGTTTGAAAGAGATTAACCTGCCGGAAATGCAGGCAGGCTCGTCGATTATGCCCGCCAAAGTCAATCCCGTGATTCCCGAAGTGGTCAACCAAGTCTGCTTCAAAGTCATCGGCAACGACACCACCATCACCTTCGCCGCCGAAGCGGGGCAGTTGCAATTAAACGTGATGGAGCCGGTCATCGCGCAATGTATGTTCGAGACCATTTCCTTGTTGGGCAACGCCGCCGTAAACCTCGCCGAAAAATGCGTCAAAGGCATTACTGTTAACCGCGAAATCTGCGAACGCTATGTGTTCAACTCCATCGGCTTGGTTACTTATCTGAACCCGTATATCGGACACGGCAACGGCGATTTGGTCGGCAAAATCTGCGCCCAAACCGGCAAAGGCGTGCGCGAAGTCGTACTCGAACGCGGCCTGTTGAGCGAAGCGGAACTCGACCGCATTCTGTCGCCCGAAAACCTGATGAACCCGCATTTGTAAGATAGGGGATAACGAAAAGGTCGTCTGAAAAGGGAATTGCCGTTTTAGACGACCTTTTTCTATTTGTTCAAATTGAGACCTTTGCAAAATTCCTTTTCCCCCGAC
>KV796994.1:0-51623 GCA_001809325.1 Neisseria sp. HMSC077D05
CCGACTACGTCCCCACCAAATAGCGCGTTCACGTCCGTTTCGTCAAATACGTATTTGGTGTGGCAAAAGTCGCAATCGATTTGGATACTGCCTTGTTCTGCAACAATACCGCCAACTTCTTCTCTGCCTAACATAAGCAGCATATCGCTGACTTTGCCGTGCGAGCAGGTACAGGCAAATTCGATGCTTTCGGGTTCGAAAACCCGCGGCGGGGTTTCATGATAGAGACGATAAAGAACGTGTTGTGCGTCTAGGGTGGTTAGTTCTTCTGGTGTCAACGTTTGGGTCAGTGTGCTGATAAGCTCCCATGATGCTGCGTCAAGTTCTTCTTCGGGCAGACGTTGTACCAGCAGTCCTCCGCTGACATGATCGGAGGCAGCGAGGGTTATATAGGTATCAAGTTGCTCGGAACGTTTTATATAGTTCATGAGCATTTGGGCGATGTTGTCACCCTCAAGCGGGACAACGCCTTGCCATGGTTCGGCATCTTTGGGTTGATGCGTGAGTACGAAAACGCTGTTGCTGCCCAAAAGGTCGGTCAGGCTTTCGTCGTCACGGATGTCGGCGGTTTCATCCCAGCGGGCGGTAGCGCGAACGGTGTTGTCGGACGTGGCTTCGACCACAAGCATTTTCAGACGACCCTGTCCCTGTACTTGGACAATGAGCGTACCTTCGTTTTTAAGGTTGCTGGAGAGAAGCGCGCCTGCAGCGAGAAGTTCGCCTAAAGCTCGGCGGATGGCGGCAGGGTAGTGTTTTTGTCCGACGATGTGTTCCCACACGTTTTCAAGGCGGACGTGCAGGCCGCGTACAGGCATATCGTCAAAGATAAAACGTGTGCGGATATCGGCGTGGTTGATGTCGGTTTGCGGCATAAATTCCTCTGTTTTTCTGAATGATGGGTTGACGGCTATATGGTTGCGCTTGCAGAGAAATCAAGGGACTTTATAATCTGTCCTGCCTTCTTAACATTTTGCTTTTAATCGCCATGTTCTATCTCTACCAATCCAACCGCCTCGAATCACTTGCCGCCCTGTTTGCCGAAATCCAAAGGGTCAGACCGCTTGAGTCTGCTTTGGCGGCGGAACAGATTGTGGTGCAGAGTCAGGGGATGCGGCGTTATTTGAGCGTGTATCTGGCGCGCGAACTGGGGGTGGCGGCGAATTTGCAATTCAGCCTGCCGGCGGGTTTGACGTGGCAGTTGATGCAGAAGCTGATTCCCGATATTCCCGCGCTCAGTCCGTTTTCGCCGGAGGTAATGCGCTGGCGGCTTTTGGATTTGTTCCGCAGCGAGCGTTTTCAGACGACCTCTGAATTTGAAAACGTCCGTTCTGTCTTGCAAAGCTATCTGGGCAGTGGCGAGTCGGCGGATTATCAGTTGGCGGGGCAGTTGGCGGATATTTTCGACCAGTATCTGGTGTACCGGCCGCAGTGGATTGATATCTGGCAGGAGGGCAAACTTCTGGGGCTGGGCGAGGACGAGGTCTGGCAGGCGCAGCTTTGGCGGTATTTGGACGACGGCAACCAATCTGCGCCGCACCGTGTGGCACTGTGGGAAAAGCTGCTGTCGTCTTTGGATAAGGCGTACCTGCCCGAGCGGTTTTTCGTGTTCGGCATTTCGACGATGGCGCCGATGTATTTGCAGCTTTTGCAGAAAATTTCGGAACATTGCGATGTGTTTGTGTTCGCGCTCAATCCGAGCGGCCAGTATTGGGGCAATGTGATTGAGGCGGCGCAGCTTTTGAAGGGCGGCGACGATGCGGATTTGTCGCAGACGGGGCATCCGCTCTTGGCGTCGCTGGGCAAGCAGGGGCGTGATTTTTTTGATTTTCTGACGGAAATCGGCTTGGAGGAACAGCCTGTGTTTGAAGAAGTTTCAGACGACACGCTGCTGCACTGCCTGCAAAACGACATTCAAAACCTGCGGATGCCGTCTGAACACAGCCGCGCGGATTTGCTGGATGACGGCTCCGTCCGCATCGTTTCGGCACACAGCCCCCTGCGCGAATTGCAGATTCTGAAAGACAAGCTGTTGCGGATTCTGCACGAACATCCCGACTGGCAGCCGCACGATATTGCCGTTTTGACGCCGAACATCGAGCCGTACAGCCCGTTTATCGAAGCGGTGTTCGGGCAGGCACAGGGCGGGGCGCAGGCTTTGCCGTATTCGGTGTCGGACGTGAAACTCAGCCGCCGCCAGCCGCTGCTTTACGCGCTGGAGCAGACGCTGGATTTGCTGGAAAGCCGGTTTGAGGTCGATAAAGTGCTGCCGCTGTTGGAAAGCGGTTTGGTGCTGCGCCGTTTCGGGCTGACGGCGGACGATTTGCCGCTGCTGCATGACACCGTTGCCGAATTGAACGTGCATTGGGGTTTGGACGGAACGATGCGCGGCGCGGCGGACAATCTGTTTACTTGGCAGCAGGCGTTGGAACGCATCGTGTTGGGTTGGATGCTGCCCGACGACGGCAGCCCGCTCTGGCAAAACGTCAGCGCGTGGCACGGCGATGTCAACCGTCTTGATGTGTTCGGCCGCTTTGCCGCCTTCATCCGCACGCTGTCCCGCCTTGCCGCCGAGTGGCGCAAACCCGCAGCGGCGGAGGAGTGGACGGAACGCTGCCGCGATTTGGTGCAGTCATTGTTCCTGCCCGACGCCGACGACCAATACGCCTTGCAGCAGTTTGAGCAGGCGTTGGCAAAATGGCAGGAAGAAACCGCGTTGGCAGGCTTTAACGGCACTTTGCCGCAACACACCGTCATCCGCCACATCCGCCACTTTTTGGGCAGCGAAAGCCAAGCGGGATTCCTGCGCGGCGGCATCACCTTTTGCAGCATGGTGCCGATGAGGAGCCTGCCGTTTAAAGTCATCTGCCTCTTGGGTCTGAACGACGGCGATTTCCCGCGTAACACCAAAGCCGCCGTGTTCGACCTGATTGCAAAACATCCGCAAAAAGGCGACCGCGCCCGCCGCGACGACGACCGCTACCTCTTCCTCGAAGCCATCATCAGCGCGCGCGACATCCTTTATCTCTCCTACGTCGGCCGCAGCATCCGCAACGACGACGAACTCGCCCCGTCCGCCCTCGTCAGCGAACTCATCGACACCATTGCCGCCATGACCGGACGGCGCAGCAAAGAGCTGGCGGCACACTGGGTCGAGCAACATCCCCTGCAACCGTTCTCACACCGCTATTTCATCGCAGACAAAATTTCAGACGACCTCTTCAGCACGCGGCAAGACTACGCCGAAGCCCTCAACCGCCCGCGCGAACAGGCGCGTCCGTTTTTCAGCGAAGCCCTAGAAGAAAACAGCCCCGAACCGACCGTTTGGCAGGACGACTTTATTCGCTTCTGGAAAAATCCCGTCAAAGCATGGCTGCAACAAACCCTAGGCTGGAGCGAAACCTACCGCGATGAAGCATGGGAATCCGCCGAACCCTTCGAGCCGCAACGCGCCGACAAAATTGCCGCCGCCTACCTCGACGCCCGCCGCCACAACCAAGACTTTCAAGAAATCGCCGTCCGCCTCGACGCCGAAAGCCTGTTGCCCGCCGGTGAATTGGGTAAATTGTGGCAGCAGAATTTCCAAGCCGCCGCCAAACGCATCGACAGCGAATTGCTGCAAAGCTCCAAACTGCCGCCCTTTGCCTATGAAATCCAGTTCGACGGGCAAACCCTGCAAGGCAGCCTCGGCAACCTGTACCAATGCGGCCAAGTGTTCTATCTCGACCGAAAACCCAACGCCCCACAACGCATCGCCCTCCTGCTCGAACATTTAATCTTTTGCGTGGTAGGGTCGGCGGTAGGGCCGTCTGAAACCGAAACCTACCAAACCTATATCGTTCAGCCCGAAGAAACAACGCTTTATCCCGCAATCCCAGGCAGCCAAGCGCAACAAATGTTGCAAAAATGGCTGACGTTCTTCAACCTCGGACAAACGCGCCCGCTGCCTTTCTTCGCGAAAACCAGCCTCGCCGCCGCCGAAGCCTACGGCAAAAAACAGAGCTGGGAAGATGCCCTGAACAAAGCCAAGGAAAGCTATCACGGCAACAAAGTCAGCAAAGGTCAAAAAGACTATACCGAAGTCTCCTTAGTGTTCGGCAACGAAGATACCGAGCCGGTGGAAGGAGCGTTGTTCCAAAGATTGGTGGAAGAGCTGCTGATACCGCTGCTGGACGCGGTAAAGGAAGAATCGTCGGATGCGGCATAGAAACCGCAAATCGGAAGAGGTCGTCTGAAAACGCAAACGGAGCAAATCATGTTGAAACATTTCATTGCGATTGCTGTCGCCGTTTTATTGAGCCAAACGGTGTACAGCCAAACCAAACCGAGACCAGCAATGTACACCGACTACACTGCCATCGTTGAAGACAAATGCGCCATCTTTTTGCACGGCGGCAGCATGATGCTGACTGTGCGCAATGCAGCCGGTAAGGAAACGGTTTACTTTATCAACCGTGGTTTTGATGTCAAAAATACGCCTGAGTACAACCAAGTCCGTGATGATAAAGGACATAAACTGAGCGACAGCGAGAAACAGCAGTTGTTTGCACATCTGAAGACTTTAAAAACAAGGTGTCGCAACAAGGATTGTGCCGAGTTTGTGGATTCGTTTGTCAGGTAAGTCGCATATCGTTTCGGATGGTATTTCTTGTTTTCAGACGACCTTTGGCTTGAAGGGTTTGTTTGAGAAAAGCCATCTGACTTCAGGAACGCGGATGGATATGGCGCGCCATTTCCAACGCAGTGGCAACGGCGGTCATGAGGCTGCCTGAATCTGCTTTGCCCATTCCAGCAAGGTCAAGCGCGGTGCCGTGATCGACCGAAGTGCGGATAAAGGGCAGACCGAGCGTGACGTTGACGCCTTGTCCGAAGCCTGCGTATTTGAGCGTGGGCAGTCCTTGGTCGTGATACATCGCTAAAACGGCATCGGCATCTTTGAGCAAGAAGGGCTGGAACACCGTGTCGGCGGGATAGGGGCCGCGTGCGTCTATGCCTTCGCTTTGCAACTGCTTGAGCGCGGGGATGATGATGTCGATTTCTTCATGGCCGAGATGACCGTTTTCGCCTGCGTGCGGATTCAGTCCGGTAACCAGAATACGGGGGCGGGCGATGCCGAATTTGTCGCGCAGGTCGGCGTGAAGGATGCGGGTTACGGATTCGACCAGCGGGCGGGTAATGGCGGCGGCGATGTCTTTGAGCGGAAGGTGGGTGGTCACGAGCGCAACCCGCAATCCGCCGCCCGCGAGCATCATGACGACTTGTTTGGTTTGGCTTTTTTCGGCGAGGTATTCGGTGTGGCCGCTGAAGAAATGATCGCTGGCGTGTCCGTCGTTGATGACGCCTTTGTGCAGCGGCGCAGTTACCATGCCGTCGAAGAGGTCGTCTGAAATGCCTTGATAGGCAGTGTCTAGCAGTTTGAGGACGTAGGCGGCATTGGCGGGATTGAGTTTGCCCGCTTGGCAGGGCGCGGCTAAAGGAATGTGCAACACTTCCAATATGCCGCGTTCGGGTTTGCCGCCCTGCGGGTCGAAATCTTGCAGGGTGATGGTTTTGCCTAATTGCTCGGCACGGCTTTGCAGCAGATATTTGTCGCCCAATACGACACAACGGCATGGCAAATCGGCAAACGCCAAATCCAAGCAGATATCGGGGCCGATGCCGGCGGGTTCGCCCGAAGTGACGGCTAAAACAGGTAAAGTCATGCGGATTCCTTATTGGATAAGTCGGTTGCAGAGAAATGAAAACAGCGTTGTACGGTATGGTTGAGGTCGTCTGAAAACTTTTCAGACGACCTTTTGTTTATGCCCGCATCAGGCTGCGGTAGGCGTTTTGTTTCAAAACGAGCACCAGCCAGCCGAGGACAAAGGCAATCGGGTAAAACCACAACATCCGATTTCCGCCAAGCGGTAGGATAAGTGTCAGCATACATGCCAATACGCCGAAACCCAAAGGTGTCCAAATATCATCCCGTTCGGTATAGTCGGCGCATCGCTGCGGCAACGTCAGCATCCAAACCAGTGCGGAGGCGAATGAAGCGGCTGCTCTGATAGGAAAGGATGCGTTGGGCGAACAAGGTGCCAGCAGGAATTGCGCCTGTTTTTTCGACAGGTGGGGATGGAACGACCGTAGATACAGATTGGTGTTGAACCATAACAATATCATCAAAGCCGTCAGGATAAGCAATACCGAGTTGCCCGCCGTTTGCTCCAAATGTTTGTTTAGCACATTGATTATCGGAAACATGGCAATCAATGACAGATTGACCGTCAGGCCGCCGACAATACTCCGTTCGCTTTTGATGTAGGAGAAAAAGGTACACCATGAATATATCCATGCGAGTACGGTCAGCAGGAAGAACATTACCGAACCGGTCGGGGTCAGGCACACGGCGGTCATCACGACAGGCAATACGAAAGCGCGTACAATCGCCGCTTTTTTAAACACAAAAGTCGCCGTGAAGAATTTGTATAGAGACGGCAGCCATGTGAAAAATATGCTTCGGCAGACATTGACCAAGAAACACAAGAGCGCCAGCGTGAGGGTGGAGACGAGGGCCAACGAATAATACGCCTCGATATAGGCGGATAAAGCGTCATCGGCTGCCGCTGTAAACATGGCGACAAATATCGCCACAATCGGCAGCACAATCCGCATCTGCCGCCATGATTGCGCTTTCTGTAAAACAGACGTCAGTTTCGTCTTGCGCCTCATCAGCGCCGTGCGTACGGATGGCGATATTTCTTCCTGTAAAGCCGTATTCAGGAAAAACGCATTCACCGTTGCCCGCATATCGCGCCCTTGCTCGGTCAGACGGTTCAAGCTGTGCAAGAGCGGGAATTTGCCATTGGCGTTGTCAGATAAAACTTCTGCCGCATTGATGCAGTCATAAACCCACTCCAGCTCGTCCGTGTTCATACGGTGGAGAACTTCGCGGCTCTCGTGCCAGCGGAAATAAGACGCCCATTGCGCCCATACGATGATATTCGAAATATACCGATCGCGCAGAAAATCCAAAAATTCCCAAGCAATATATTCCGATTCGCCCAAAGGCAGCCGGTCCAATAAAGCGCGGATGTCGGGCCAGGAGCGTTCCAACGCTTCACTTTTCCCTTCATCGTGAATGCGTCCGATTTCCGCCAAAATATAGTCCGCATCTACGCCATCGTATCCATGGTATGAATACGCCTCGGCAGTTGCGCCGCTATATCCGTAGGGGTCGTCTGAAACATCAGTTTCTTCAATACGGTCTGTTTCTGCGTCTTTCCATGTATCGTACGGATAGGCTTGGGACGATTCATATTCTGCCACCCCGTTAACATATTCGGTATGTTCATCAGGGTCGTCTGAAACATCCGCCTCATCGTTATCGGCATGATCCCAAGACCAATCGTCCGCGTCCTCTTCCTCATCGATGTAGGGCGCACGCGACAAAGCCTCATCAAATGCCTCGCGCAGCCGCTGATATCCCTCCGCGTCATCGTCCGGACGTGTCGATTTCAACAGCTTCGCATAAGCGCGCCTGATGGCACGTTCGTCACCGGTAGGCGCAATGTGCAGAATTTCCCAGCAATCCATAGATTTCCTTGTTGTGGTATGAGCAGCGGCAAGTCATAAAGTATACAGCCTGGCTTGGTTCAAATTCAAAGGAAACGATACCGATATCGGCAGAACACAACGCCACTTGCCTTCAAAATATAGTGGATTAACTTTAAATCAGTACGGCGTTGCCTCGCCTTAGCTCAAAGAGACGATTCTCTAAGGTGCTGAAGCACCAAGTGAATCGGTTCCGTACTATCTGTACTGTCTGCGGCTTCGTCGCCTTGTCCTGATTTAGTTAATCAACTATACCGTTAAAAAGGTCGTCTGAAACCCGATTCCGTTTCAGACGACCTTTGTGTTCAAACCCCGTTATTCGTATTTTTCGCAACGGATGGCAGAGTCTTCGCAGAACATCGCCGAAGTTTCCGCATTGCAGACAGTGCGGACGGCGCGGCGCGCTTCCCATTCGTTTTTCCCCGAAGCCTCAAACAACTTCTGGAACGGCTTGACGCTGCACACATAAACCCGATTCGGGTTGTACTATTTTGACTTGGCAAGGCGTTTTTCCAATTTACTGATACGGGCTTCCAAAGCCTCGATCTTCCGATTCTGTTCGTCAATTAAATGCATCTGCCCCGCCTCTAACCGTGCCAGATTCACTTCTACCCAAGCATGTTCTACTGTTTGTTCTGCTGTTAAATCCGCAATCTGTGCTTCCAATTCGGTAACCGAAGCCGCATTAGCAGCAGGCAAAACAGCGGCAAGCATCAGGGCAAAGAAAGATTTTTTCATGGTATATCTCTACGACAGTTAAAAAAACGGCATATTATATAGAAAACCCATATTGAATCAGCAGGCATTACCCCGCCTTGTCTGGATTTAAAGAGAATTTACCGAAACGCAGACAGAAATGCGACAAAGATGCCTCTCCCCACCGAAGCTCCTTTTCAGACGACCTTATACCCATTTCAAGCAAAAAACGTTAAAATTCCGCCATTCACCTATCCGACAGCAGCAAAAACATGAGCGCACAAATCCTCGCCGTCGCCAACCAAAAAGGCGGCGTCGGCAAAACCACCACCACCGTCAACCTCGCGGCATCGCTCGCCTCCAAAGGCAAACGCGTCCTCGTCATCGACCTCGACCCGCAAGGCAACGCCACCACAGGCAGCGGCATAGACAAAGCCCGCCTCGAAGAAGGCGTGTACCAAGTCGTATTGGGCGATACCGACATCAAAACCGCCGTCGTCCGCAGCGGGGACGGCAGCTACGACGTACTCGGCGCCAACCGCGCGCTTGCCGGTGCCGAAATCGAGCTGGTGCAAGAAATCGCCCGCGAAATCCGCCTCAAAAACGCCCTGCAAACTGTCGAAAACGACTACGACTTCGTCCTCATCGACTGCCCCCCTTCATTGACACTGCTCACGCTCAACGGACTCGTCGCCGCCAACGGTGTTATCGTCCCCATGTTGTGCGAATACTATGCCCTCGAAGGTATCTCCGACCTCATCGCCACCGTGCGCAAAATCCGTCAGGCAATCAACCCGCGCCTCGACATCACCGGCATTGTCCGCACCCTCTACGACAGCCGCAGCCGCCTCGTCGTCGAAGTCAGCGAACAGCTTTTCCAACATTTCGGCAACCTGATGTTCCAAACCGTCATCCCCCGCAACGTCCGCCTCGCCGAAGCCCCCAGCCACGGCATGCCCGCGCTCGCCTACGATGCCAACGCCAAAGGCACCAAAGCCTACCTCGCCTTGGCGGAAGAACTGTTGGAGCGGACTAAAGGTTGATTGAGTCTGGAAGATAAAAAGGTCGTCTGAAAACTTGATTTCCAAGTTTTCAGACGACCTTTTTCCATTATTAAGCCCATATTCTGGCGAAAAGAATTGTCAACAATAATATCATTCGGATTAAAAATATTTAATTAATAAACAAAAAGTAGCTTTATGTAATGTCATGATGCTTATAAACATTTTGATGATTTTAAAAATGCTATATGTAAAAAATTCAAAAAACAAAAGGCTATTCTTTGACAATCTTTAACCCATCCCCTAATATCCAACAGTTTGATTCCGCAAAGCGGATTTAAGAAAAACATTTTTGAGATTTTGAGAGGTAAAACAATTATGGAATGGGAATTTAACAGTTACTACACGTTGATTGCCGCCACATTGGTTTTGTTGATTGGTAAGGTTTTGGTAAACAAAGTCAAATTCCTGCGCGATTTCAACATTCCCGAGCCTGTGGCAGGCGGCTTGATTGCTGCGATTGTCCTGTTTGCACTGCATCAAGCCTACGGCGTGAGCTTCAAATTTGAAAAACCGCTGCAAGATGCATTCATGCTGATTTTCTTCACTTCTATCGGTTTGAGCGCGGACTTTTCCCGCCTGAAAGCGGGCGGTCTGCCGTTGGTGATTTTCACCGCCGTCGTAGGGGCATTTATCATCGTGCAGAACTTTGTCGGCGTCGGCTTGGCGAAGGTTTTAGGACTGGATCCGCTTATCGGTCTGATTACCGGCTCGATTACCCTGACCGGCGGACACGGTACGGCAGGTGCATGGGGACCTGACTTTGAAAACAAATTCGGCTTGGTCGGTGCTACCGGGTTAGGTATGGCTTCCGCCACGTTCGGTTTGGTATTCGGCGGCCTGATCGGCGGTCCGGTTGCGCGCCGTCTGATCAACAAAATGGGACGCAAGCCCATCGAGCAAAGCGGACAAAAGGCAAATTCAGACGAACATGCCGACGACGTGTTCGAACAAGCGAAGCGCACCCGCCTGATTACCGCCGAATCCGCCGTCGAAACGCTTGCCATGTTTGCAGCGTGTTTGGCATTTGCCGAAATTGTGGACGGCTTCGACAAAGAATATCTGTATGACTTGCCGAAATTCGTATGGTGTCTGTTTGCCGGTGTCGTCATCCGCAACATTCTGACTTCTGCGTTTAAAGTCAATATGTTCGACCGCGCCATCGACGTATTCGGCAATGCCTCCCTGTCGCTTTTCCTTGCAATGGCGCTTTTGAACCTGAAATTGTGGGAACTGACCGGTCTAGCGGGTCCTGTAACCATCATTCTCGCCGTACAAACCGTCGTGATGATTCTGTACGCGACATTCGCCACCTACGTTTTTATGGGACGCGACTACGATGCGGCGGTTTTGGCGGCAGGACACTGCGGCTTCGGCTTGGGCGCAACGCCGACCGCCGTTGCCAATATGCAGTCCATCACTCAGACCTTCGGTCCTTCACACAAAGCCTTCTTGATTGTGCCTATGGTCGGCGCGTTCTTCGTGGACTTGATTAACGCGGCAATCCTTTCCGGTTTTGTAAATGTCATTACCAAATAAGTAAGCATTTATAACGTTTCGTTGAAAAAGCACTTGCAACATTTACTTGTTGCAAGTGCTTTTGTTATGATGGTCGTCTGAACGAGAAAACGATTCGGTTTCCGAGCCGTATCAAGGAGTATTATTTATGCACAAAAAGCTGCTGGCTTTACCGCTTATCGCCCTGATGTTGGCGGCGTGTGGCAAAGAAGAACCCAAGCAGGCTTTGGAGTGTGGCAATCCTGCCGCGATTCAAAGTATCCGCAACCAAATCCAAGAAACCATCAAGCGCGAGGCGCGTTCCTTTGTCCGTGCCGACAGCCGCCAATTTGTCGATGCCGATAAAATCATTGCCGCCGGCTCCGAGTTGAATATTGTCTTGGACAATCCGCAAGAAATTACGGAAGACAACAAATCCTTGTGCAGCGCCGATTTGAAAATCCAAATCCCTGCCGAAGTATTGCGTACCGCCGATGCCAACAGTCCGCTGATTTACAGCAATACCGGCTTGACCGAAATGCTTCAGCAGAAAATCATGGGCAGCAACCTGAGCTTTGAGAACAACACGTTCTCAACCAGCGTCCGCTATACGCCCGATCCGAAAGTCGGTACGGTTTCTTTGGAAGACAATACCGTCAACATGACCGCGCAAACCCTGTCTTCCTTACTGTTGCCTTACGGCGTCAAAAGCATCGTGATGATAGACGGTAAGGCAGTCAGCAAAGAAGAGGCGATCAAAATCCTGCAAAGCAAAGCCGCTGAAGAGCCGCCTGTCGCCAAAGCAGAAGATATTTTGGAAAACAACGCGGCGAGCCAAGCTTCGGGCGTACCGCCTGCCGCAGGCCTTGAAACCGAAATCCTGCGTCCTGACAACGAAGAGAAGCAGGAGCAGCCGTCGTTCTCTCAAAGCGACTTAGACAATGCCCGCTCGCAAAACCATCAGGCTGAGTCAGAAATCAAAGGCGTATGGGACGGCATGGAGCGTACTGTCCAACAAGAAATGCTGGCAGAACAACGCGCTTGGATTCAAACCAAAAACCAAAACTGCCAACAGGCAGCGGCTAGGGCGGACAGTCCGGCGCAAAACGAATACCTCAAGCTCCAATGCGATACCCGCATGACGCGCGAGCGTACCCAATATCTGCGCGGCTATTCGATCAACTGACGCTGCAAAGCCGACGGCAGGCGGGTGTTGATAAGCCTTCTGTCCGTTATTAAAAAGGTCGTCTGAAATGCTGTTTGGCATTTCAGACGACCTTTGTATTGCGGTACAATCCACATTGCTCGTTGCATAATATAGTGGATTAACTTTAAACCAGTACGGCGTTGCCTCGCCTTAGCTCAAAGAGACGATTCTCTAAGGTGCTGAAGCACCAAGTGAATCGGTTCCGTACTATCTGTACTGTCTGCGGCTTCGTCGCCTTGTCCTGATTTAAATTTAATCCACTATAACAGCATCAGATGAAGCACCGAGTTAATCGCATTCTCCTTCATTTTCTCCGTAAACCATAAGAAAGCACATTGATGAAAACCCTCGCATTCCTCCTGCTGACAAGCTTTTCCCTGCACGCTGCCGCACAAGATTATGTTCTGACGGAAGACCGTCTCAGCAGCGGCTCATTGACACTCAACGGCAAACAGGTTTCTGTCGATACAGTCAATCCAAACGGCCATGTCTGTAATTATGAAGGCACAATCAAAAACCGTACCAGCAAAAACCGTAATGGCTGCGTCGTACATTTCTCCTTTACCAACAACAGCGTGAAGCTGAACATTCCGGATTCAGCCCGCGAAGCCTGCCAAGAATACTGCGGACATAATGCATCTTTCGAGGCGACCTATGAAAAATTGCCTGCCGCCTGTTCCGCAAAAGGCGCGGCAGCAATGGAAAAACGTTTTCAGGCCGCCTATCAGGGAAAACGCTACCGCGATGCTGTTGCTATCAAACAACGTTATCTCAACGAATGCGACAAGTTCCTCGATCTGACCGAATGGATGCGGACGCTGAACGACTTGTCCGTCAGCTATAAAAATGCCGGAGACAAAGCAGCATGCCGCAAGGCGCTTGCCCCGATGGACAAATGGCTGGAGGGTTACCAGCCGAGCTACCTCTACGAAGAAGCATACAAACGAGAAGCCGCTGCCGCACAATTTAATTTGAAGCAATGCAGCGACAAATAATCGCCGCCCGTCATCGAATCCCACGCTAGTCAGGGAATAGGAAAAGTTCGCCTCTTCGGTAAACAAGGTCGTCTGAAAACAAACGCCGCAGGTTGTGTTCAACCAGAAGCCGTTTTCAGACGACCTTTTGTCTGGTTTGGAAAGCCGGCGTATTAAATTTAAATCAGAGCGGACAGGGCAACGTTTACAGAGTTGAACTTAACCCATACCCTTCAAAACAAAACGGGCGGCTTGGATGGCCGCCCGTTTGATTGTCCCGTTGTTTATTTGATGATTTGGTTTAGCTCGCCTTTGGCGTAGCGGTTTGCCATTTTCTCAAGGGAAACGGGTTTGATTTTGCCTGCCTGACCTTCGCAACCGAATGCGAGGTAGCGGTCGAGACAGATTTGTTTCATGGCTTCGACGGTTTTGCTCAGGTATTTGCGCGGGTCGAATTCGGACGGGTTTTCTGCCATGAAGCGGCGGATGGCGCCTGTGGAGGCGAGGCGTAGGTCGGTGTCGATGTTGACTTTGCGCACGCCGTGTTTGATGCCTTCGACGATTTCTTCTACGGGTACGCCGTAGGTTTCGCCGATTTTGCCGCCGTATTCGTTGATGACTTTCAGCCATTCTTGGGGAACGGAGCTGGAGCCGTGCATGACGATGTGGGTGTTGGGCAGGGCTTGGTGGATTTCTTTGATGCGGTCGATGCGCAATACGTCGCCGGTGGGCGGACGGGTGAATTTGTATGCGCCGTGGCTGGTGCCGACGGCGATGGCGAGTGCATCCACGCCGGTGTCTTTGACGAAGCGCACGGCGTCTTCGACGCTGGTGAGCATTTGGTCGTGGGAGAGTTTGCCTGCCGCGCCTACGCCGTCTTCTTCGCCGGCTTCGCCGGTTTCGAGGTTGCCCAATACGCCGATTTCGCCTTCGACGGACACGCCGCAGGCGTGGGAGAAGTTAACGACGGTACGGGTGGCATTAACGTTGTATTCGTAGGTGGACGGGGTTTTGCCGTCTTCGAGCAGCGAGCCGTCCATCATGACGGAGGAGAAGCCCAGTTGGATGGAGCGTTGGCATACGTCGGGCGATGCGCCGTGGTCTTGGTGCATGACGACGGGGATGTGCGGGAATTCTTCAACGGCCGCCAAAATCAGGTGGCGTAAAAACGGCGCACCTGCATATTTGCGCGCGCCGGCGGATGCTTGAACGATAACGGGGGCGTTGACTTGGTCTGCGGCTTCCATGATGGCGCGCATTTGTTCGAGGTTGTTGACGTTGAATGCGGGCAGGCCGTAGCTGTTTTCGGCGGCATGGTCGAGCAGTTGGCGCATGGATACGAGTGCCATTTAAATCTCCTTGGTGAGGTAGCGGGATGGTGATGTGGGAAATTATAATGTTTTTCTTATTAAAAAACTACACAGGGCTACATCAGTTTTATATATTAATGAGATTTTGGGCGGCTGCGGCGGGCAAACGGTGCGGTCGGTATTTTTCTGACATGGTTTATAATAACGGTTTGTTTTCGGGGTCGTCTGAAACGGCGGCGGGAGGTGTGTGATGGCTAAGTTTGCAGTGGCGGATGTGGATGCGGTGTTGTTTCAGACGACCTTGCGCGTGCAGGTGGGCGATGTGAATTACGGCGGCCATTTGGCGAACGATGCCGTTTTGCGCTTGTGCCACGAGGTGCGGATGCGTTGGCTGGCGGGTTTGGGCTGGAGTGAAACGGACGCGGGCGGCGCGGGGCTGATTATGGCGGACGCGGCGGTGCAATATTTGGCACAAGGTTTTTACGGCGATGAATTGTCGGCGGAAATGGGCGTCGAGGACATCGGCAAGGGCGGGTTCGCGCTGCTGTTCCGCCTGACGCGCATCGCGGACGGCAAGGTGCTGGCGCGGGCGCGCACGGGCATGGTGTGTTTCGATTATGCGCGCCAAAAGGTTTGCCGGTTGCCTGAGGCTTTGAAAACCGTGTTGGAGGTCGTCTGAAAATGTTGGCGCGCGATTTCGGACTGTCTTTGGACGGCTATTTGAAAATGTTGGGGCAACAGGGCAAGTCGGCGCACACGCTGTCTGCCTACGGGCGCGATTTGACCGAACTCGTGCGGCTTTTGACGGAAGGGTCGTCTGAAACGGCGCAGGATTTGACGCGGCGCGATTTTGTGGCAGCGTTGAAACGGCTGTCGCAACAAGGTTTGAGCGAACGGACGCTGGCGCGCAAATTGTCGGCGTGGCGGCAATATTGCGGCTGGCTCGTGCAGTCGGGCATGATGGACAACGATCCGACCTTCAACCTGAAAGCCCCGCGCCTGCCCGAACGCCTGCCCAAAGCCCTGCCGCAGGAAGAGTTGAACCATATGCTCGACAGCGCGCCTGCCGACGACAGTTTGGCGGTGCGCGACCATGCCTTGTTTGAACTGATGTACGGCAGCGGCCTGCGCCTGAGCGAGATACACGGCTTGGATTTGGGTGATGTGTTGCTGGACGAAGGCTGGGTGAGCGTAACCGGCAAAGGCAGGAAAGAGCGGCAAGTCCCGCTGTCGGGCAAAAGCGTCGAATCCTTGCGCGCCTACCTGTCCGAACGCGTGGCGGCAGACGGCGAAACCGCGCTCTTTACCGGCAAAAACGGCACGCGGCTCGGACAGCGGCAAATCCAAAAACGCCTTCAGGCATGGGCGGTACGGCAGGGCAGCGGGCAACACATTTCCCCGCACATGATGCGCCACAGCTACGCCAGCCACCTTTTGCAATCCTCGCGCGACATCCGCGCTGTGCAAGAGCTGCTGGGACACAGCAACCTCTCGACCACGCAGATTTACACCAAGCTGGATTTCGACCATCTGGCCAAGGTTTACGACGAGGGGCATCCGCGGGCGAAACGGAAAAAGTGAAGGGGGCGGTTTGAGAGGTTCCATCTCTAATGCTTGGCATACACAAAGGTCGTCTGAAACCCTTTCAGACGACCTTTAAACCTCTAAACACCCCATCCGACATCAATCCTCCCGCTTGCGCACTTCCGCAGGCGTGCAGTCGAAATATTGCTTGAATGCCTGCGTGAAGCTGGATGTGTGTCCGTAGCCGCAGCGGTAGGCGATTTCGCTGATGCTCTCTTTGCCCGTCGTCAACGCATACAGCGCATATTGCATATGTTTGTGCCGCAGCCAGTCGCTGACGGTAATCCCGAAATAATCCCGCAGGCGGCGTTGCAGCGTCCGTTCGCTGACGTGCAGTGCGGCGGCGAGTTCCGCCACTTGGTGCGCGCCTTGGTCAAATGCCTGATTCAGACCATGCACAAACCCGTCCCCATCCGACGGGCGAACCGTCCCGCCTGATTTTTCAGACGATGGCGACAACGGATAACGGCTGCAAAAATCGCGCCACAATCCCGCGAGCAACTGCAAAGCATCGGCTTCGCGCTGCAAAACATCGCCCAGACCGTCGCCTTGCGCCGACAGCATCAAACTGTTTTCCGCCAAAGCGCGCAATTCATCGCTCAAATGCCAATGCCGCACCGTCTCGCGGTAAACCGCCGGCAGCATCGCCGCGTATTGCGGTTGCGACAGCCATTGCTCTATGCCTTTCAACGTGATTTTCGCCGTTTTCTCCCCTTGGTAGAGATAACGGCTGAACAAAATCTCCTCCTCCGCAGCAATCAACACCACCTGTCCGCCGTCAGCCTCAATCTGATAGCGGTTTTGATTGATGGCGAAATCCAAACGCCCCTCCAGCAGCAGGATGAACGAAATATAAGGCTCGGCAAGCTGCGTGCTTTGGAAATCCTTTTGCGCGGTCACGCAGCCGCCATGCAGGGAAATGCCGCTGTGCAGCGTATCGAAACGGTAATTGCCGCTCAGATAATCGCTGCCGCCGCCTTGTTGCACCAGTCGGACGAAATGTTGGCTGTTTAAAGAGTCTCTTTCCATAAATCATTTTATTTTCAACAGACTGCCAAACGATAACACCGATTTTCCTTCAGGTAAACCGACACGAGGGTCGTCTGAAACCCTAATCCGCATCTTTTTTTCAAAACGCTTCTGATAAAAAGAGGGAGGCTGGTGTCAGATGAATAATGGGCTGCGAATAGAAAAAGGTCGTCTGAAAACCTGATTTTTAAGGTTTTCAGACGACCTTTGCGCATTTTGTCTAGATCGTTTCCAGATGTTTTAGAACATAGAATGCCCGCTCACTGTTTTTTCCGGTACGGATTGAATCACGTCCCAATGTTCGACGATTTTACCGTTGCGGTCGAAGCGGAAAATATCGACGACCGCTTCGCCCCGGTCTTGGGCGGAGATTCGGCTGAAGACGTGCATGAACACCAAATCGCCTTCCGCTGCGATGCGTTTCACTTCGGCGCGCGAGCCGGGATTTTCTTTTAAGAACGGAGCGAAGGCGTCGATGAAGGCTTGTCCGCCGTCGGCAACGGTCGAATTGTGTTGGATGTAGGTTTTGCCGACATATTTGCTGACGGCTTCTTGCAGTTTGTGCTGGTTGAACGCGAGGTCGTAGAAGGCAAGGGCGTTGGCTTTGTTGCGTACCTCTTGGGTTTGCGCGGCTTTGATGCGGGTGGGTTTGGCTTTGGGGGCGGCGTATGCGGCGGTTGATGAGAGGGCTGCTGCGGTCAGTAAGACGGCGACGATTTTTTTCATTTTTCGATTTCCTTTTGGTTTGTAAGGGTCGTCTTAAAACCCGATTTCCAAGGTTTTCAGACGACCTTTGACTTAGACGGCGGTTAAACGGCGGCAACGGTAAAGCGTTCAAACAAATGCGCTTTGTTTTCCGCATCGTCGGCGATGGCGACCGCCAAATCCGCCACGCTGATGCCTGCCGGAATTTCACCGTCCATCAGCAAATCGTCTTTGCCCAAGCGGTATTTGCCGGTTTTGTCTTCGCCGAACCCGCCGTCCGCGCCCAATCGTGCCGGTGGGGAAACGAAAGACCAGTTCACATCACGGCGCGGCAGGAGTGCCGTCAAGAGATGGCGTTCGGCATTGGCACCGTCGTAAATTTCTTTCGGGAAATCGGGTGTATCGACAACTTGCAAATCAGGCGCGGCATACAGGCTGCCTGCGCCGCCGACGATTAAGAGATACGGAACTTGAGCCGCTTCTGCCGCTTCGACAATATTGTTTGCGCCACGTGTGAAATCCGCGCCGATATTGGGATTGTTCCAGCCCGGATTGAACGCGCTGACCACGGCGTCAAAGCCTGCCAGCTTGTCGGCGAAATCCGCAGCGTTGACATCTGCGGAGACGGCGGCAACATTTTGCGCTTGGAACACTTTGTCCGTGTTGCGCGCGAAAGCGGTTACTTCATGTCCACGACCTGCCAATTCTTGAACCACTGCGTTGCCGACGTAACCTGTTGCGCCGATGACTGCGACTTTCATGTTTGACTCCTTGTTGAGGTGTGATTGATTAGATGAACGCATTGTAAGGTCGTCTGAAACGCTTGATAATCCCTGTTTTACTGTTGTTATTATAAAGTTGAACTAAATAATAGGATGAAAAAAGGTCGTCTGAAACGGAGTTTAAAGTTTCAGACGACCTGTTGTCAGTGGATGGATTCGATGCCGGTAATGTTCCCCTTTGGATCAAATGAAACATAGAAATAGTATTCGCCGTCGGGTATCAATGCATCGTCATCATTGTGAAACACGATATCGAAATCCTGATCGAAAAAATCCAATTTTTGCAGCTTTAAGTCTTGGAGGAAGCTTTCCGCCGTCGGATGCAGATTGGGAAAAAATCCGTCTTTGGTGCGGATGCCGTTGTGTTTGCGGATATGTTCGAGCAGGTATGTGTTTAGGGTGGAATAGAGTTGCGTCTGTTGGGCAAATACTTCCGGCAAGCGTTTGAGCGTACCGTCCGCCGGTTTGTCGCCCTCTACGTTCAAAGACAATTTCACAGGCAGCCCCGCCCATTCTGCCTTGGCTTCGAAATTTTCCATAAATGTGTTTAATCTGAATGTTGCCAGCGGATGGGTAAACAAAACGGGATTCAGATATTCGCGGCGTAGGTTTTCCAATTCTTGATTGTGTGTATCGCTTTCGATCGCTTCAACTAAAAGGATGTTGCTTAACCATTCGTCTCCGAATGGCTCCCAATCCATGGCTAACTTACTTCGGATACGGTACACAGTCAGTGGCTTGAGCGTCTGAAATGAACAGTTTTTAAAGGGGTTGTTTGCATCGTCTTCCGCCCAAGTCAGCTTGTATACGGGCTGATCCATGAACGTACCGCTTTTAACATGAACATAGCCCAAAATTGGGCAGCTTTTGCCTTGGAATTGTTTTTTGTCGCTGCCTATGGCTGCGTTAATCCTGAATGTTCCTATTTCAGGGTCGAAATCGGAAGTCAAAACCAGTATTTCTTCCGGTTCGTTGGCGAATAAGTCTGCATAAACCGCCGTATTCAAATTCAAAGCCGCCAAACGCGCGCGCTCTTGTTCATCTTCGGCAGAAGGACCGATACCCAAAAAACGCAGCAGGCGCGTCAGTATGCCTTCGCGTTTGACGCGGCCCGGTTCGTCGAAAGAAGTCATCATAAAATCCTTTTAAAATGTGAATATCAATTGGCGGTATACCTGAAAAAAGGTAGATATGCAAATGGCGATAAACGAATATGGCTCAACCGCCCAATCAGTTCCGCGCCGATTTTTCATCCGCGCTATATATAGTGGATTAACTTTAAATCAGGACAAGGCGACGAAGCTGCAGACAGTACAAATAGTACGGAACCGATTCACTTGGTGCTTCAGCACCTTAGAGAATCGTTCTCTTTGAGCCAAGGCGAGGTAACGCCGTCTGGTTTAAAGTTAATCCACTATAATCCGCAATATTGCCAACAGGTCGTCTGAAAACGCCGATTCCAACCTAGTAAACACTATGCAAGACATCAAACCCCTGCTCGTTTTCGCCGCCGTCCTCGAACACGGCAGTATGAACGCCGCCGCTGCCGCGCTCGGCATGACCCCGTCTGCCGTCAGCCAGCACATCAACCGCCTCGAAACCTTGCACGGCATCAAGCTGTTAAACCGCAGCACGCGCAGCCTTTCGCCGACCGATGCCGGACGCGCCTTGGGCGAATACTGCCGCCGCCTCGCCGCCACCCTCGCCGATACGCGTACCGTTATCGACAATCTGAAAACCGAACCCGTCGGCGAATTGCGTATTTCCCTGACTTCCAGCGTCATCGGTTCCCGCGCTTTTCAGACGGCGTTTTCACGATTGCAAACCGAGTTTCCCAAAATCCGCCCCGTTCTCAATTTCAGCGATACCTTGGACAACCTGCAACACAGCCAAACCGACATCGCCATACGCGGCGGCGACCGCGCTTTGGACGATCCCAATCTGGTTGCGCGTCATCTCGTTACCTGGCCGTACACCATTTGCGCCGCGCCCGATTATCTCGACCGTCATCCGCCCATTACCCATCCCTTGCAGCTTCACGCCCACCGCTGGCTACACTTCCTGCCCGTCCGCACGACCTTGCAACACGGTGGCGAAAGCTATTTCCTCGACATCGCCGACAGCATTGCCTGTACGCATCTTGCCGCCGTGTGCAGCCTGACCGAAAGCGGTTTTGGTTTGTCTTTGCAAGTAGGCGGCGAAGTTCGGGAAAAAATCGCCCAAGGCCGTCTGAAAACCGTTTTGCCCGAATGGACGCTGCCGCCGGTCAGCCTCTATTTGGTTACGCCTTATCGCGTCCAGTCGGCCAAAACCGAAGCCGCCGTCCGTATCTTCACGGAAAGTTTCGCCAAGGAGGTAGAGGCATGAACGCGGAAAATTGGCGCGTTTACCTGATTTTGTGCGAAAACGGCGCACTCTACTGCGGCATCAGCAACCGCCCGCAAGAACGGTTTGCCGCCCACCTTGCAGGCAAAGGTGCGAAATACACGCGGCTGAACAAACCCGCGGCGATGCGTATCGTTTCAGACGGCCTCTCCAAAAGCGAGGCGCTGAAACGGGAAATCGCCATTAAAAAACTGACGGTAGGGAAGAAGCGGGAATTGTGGGAAGCGGCGGCGGGAAATGCGGTTATAGTCGATTAAATTTAAATCAGGACAAGGCGACGAAGCCACAGACAGTACAGATAGTACGGAACCGATTCACTTGGTGCTTCAGCACCTTAGAGAATCGTTCTCTTTGAGCCAAGGCGAGACAACGCCGTACTGGTTTAAAGTTAATCCACTATACTTTAGAATAGCGGGTTTTGCCGCAAAATAGGCTTATGTCGGTAAGGGAAGAAACTTTTGAGGATGAGTAGGTAAAAATTCATATTGAATGTTATCATTCTTCATATCTTAAAGGGCTTGAGCCAAAATGAATGGATATTTAAGGAAAGATATGATTTTTTCTCAACTCAACCGCGCAATCTTATTCGTGTTTTCACTCACGGCTTTGGCGGCTTGCGGCGTCGGACCGGCAGCTTCCCAAGAAACACTTGCTGATCAAAACAGCAAAAAAGAGCCTGCCGTATCGTCCCAAAAAACCGACAAGGATAAGTGCTACATCAATTATCCTAAGGAACAGAAGCATTTGGCGGAGGCGGAATGTTTAACCTTGCCTATTTCATCTAAAACCTGGTTTCAATCCTACCCGAGACTGTCAAATGGTTTTCTGGATTTGGATAAGATTAAGTCGCCAAAGAATGTTAAAGAATATATACATGCTGTTCCAACAAGTGTCCCTGAGTATGCGAAAGTTTTGGGTGTGATTCCCTATAATGATTCATTTGCATGGCTTGTTGTTGCCATTAATGGAGAGTCGGAAGAATCTGAAGGAAATAGCATTGTTGAACAAGAATATGTTATCTATCTGGTCAATAGAAAGGATGGAAGCATAGGTCAAGACTATACCGGTCTTCCACCGTTAGGCTCGATAGACTTGGTATATGAATCATTCTATGACAATAAAAAATTGTTGCGCCCGCCCTTCAATTTTAAAAAAATAGATGGAATACTGAGTTACCATGTAGCAGATACCTTGTCCTTGAAGCCACAGGGAAAGTGTGTGATGGAATTTGAACTCAGCAAGGAGTTTGTATTGAAAACAGATAGGGTCTGCTATGAATTTCATCAGGGTAAAAAATCCATATCTTCTAAGGATAAGACGGTTTGGAAGCTAAATCCGGAAAGTATGAAATTTGAAGATCAAGAAATTTCTTCAGAAAATTAAAAGCCGTATCACATTAATATTTTGGATTGATTGGAATCTGCCTCAAGGCGGATAAGTTTGTCAGCCGTATGAAACTGAAAATACGCGGACGGCGGGTGTGCAGAGTCTGCATAGTTGTTTGACTTTGAATGATTGAACCACCCTGAGAAGTTGTCTGAAAACGGGTATTCAACGGATGGGAAATAGAAATTTCCGTTGAAGTCGATATTTCAGACGACCTTTTTGTAACGGTCATTCTGATTTTATAGTGGATTAACTTTAAACCAGTACGGCGTTGCCTCGCCTTAGCTCAAAGAGACGATTCTCTAAGGTGCTGAAGCACCAAGTGAATCGGTTCCGTACTATCTGTACTGTCTGCGGCTTCGTCGCCTTGTCCTGATTTAAAGTTAATCCACTATATGATGTGGCGCAGGCTTGGTAGTGAGTCGCGCAAATAGACTTATGATTCTCTAAAACAGCATAGAAAAAGGTCGTCTGAAACCCTGAAAAGAGGTTTCAGACGACCTTTTGCATGTGAACCGGATTAATCGTTTGCCGCATCATCGGCTGGTGTTACCGGTTTGGATAGGGGTGTATAAATAAAGGTCAGCAGTTTCGCCGGCAGAGGTATTGGGGGCATCTGCCCCGGTTTCAACAGGCAGATCGCTGTCCACCAATTCGTCGATGTCGATATTGTCGTCCTCGCCTTGCGGTAATGTTCCGCCGGTTTGGCGGCTGCGCACTTTCATGTAGAGGTCGCGGGTGTAGCTGTATTTGTCGATGGCTGCGCCTTCGAGGCTGTCGGTCAGGTCGAGCAGTTCTTTACGGGTGTTGATGGCCTGCAGGCCGATTGTGCCCCAGCGTCCTGCTCTGGTGTGGAAGACGGCGTTTTTAACTGGGTAGACGGTGGTAACGGCGTTGCCAATGGTATCGCGTACGGTAGATGGGCCGAACAGGGGGACAACGAAGTAGTTGCTGTTTTTCCAGCCCCATGAGGCGAAGGTGTCGCCGAGGGTGTTTTTATTGCTGGGTACGCCGCCTGCACCGGCTACGTCGATTAAACCGCCAAGGCCGAAGGTGGTGTTGATGCCGACGCGGACGAGGTCTTCGCTGGCGCGTTTGACGTCAAGGCGCAGAACATTGCTGCCGAAGCTGACGACATCGCGCAGGTTGTTGAAGAAGTTGCTCACGCCGGTGCGGACGGGCTTGGGCGTTATTTTGCGGTAGCCGCGTGCGACGGGGGCGAGGACGTATTGGTCGGCCTTGTCGTTGAATTTGAAGACGGCGCGGTTGTAGCCTTCGTAGGGGTCGGCGGGGTTGTTCTCGGCAAATGCGGGGGTTGAGGTCAGGCCGATGAGGAATAGGAGTGAAGCGGTGGTTTTTTTCATGGGTTCAACCAGTCTTTGATTTCGTAAAGCTCGGACAGGGTGCGCACGGATTCGGGTATGCCTTGCAGGCTGATTTTTCCGTCCGGGTGGCGCAGTGCGTCAAGCAGCAGGGACACGCAGGCGGAATCGGCGCGCCCGACGCCGCTCAAATCGACCGCGCGGGTGTCTTTCAGACGACATTGCTGTCTGAAGCGGGTAAAGGCGGTGGCGGTCAAGGTTTTGACGGTAATGTCGCCGCTGATGTGCAGCGTGCCGTCGCGAAGTTCGGTTTGCATGGCTGTCTTGTCAACTTAATCTTGGATGATAAAACCTGAAGGTCATGGTGTGCGAAAGCCATGTCGTCTGAAAACGGACGGCATGGCTTGTCTTTGCATTATTTGCTGCCGTTTTTGGCTTTCAGCTCGGCAATCAGTCCGTCTATGCCTTTGGCTTTGATGGTTTCGCCGAATTGGTTGCGGTACACGGTTACCAGGCTCGCGCCTTCGATGGCGACGTTGTAGGCACGGTATTTGTTGCCGCTTTGGTAGGTGGTGAAGTCCATGTTGACGGGTTTTTGACCGGGTACGCTGACTTCGGCGCGGACGATGATTTCTTTGCCACCTTTATTGACAACGGGGTTGTCTTTGACGTTGACGCTGGCGTTTTTGAATTTCAACATAGTGCCGGAGTAGGTGCGGATCAGCAGGGTTTGAAATTCTTTGGTCAACGCTTGTTTTTGCGCGTCAGACGCGGTACGCCAAGGGTTGCCGACTGCCAGCGCGGTCATGCGTTGGAAATCGAAATAGGGAATCGCGTAGGCTTCGGCTTTGTGGCGGGCGGTGTTGGCATCGCCGCTTTTTAAGATGCTCAATACTTGAGTGGCGTTTTGACGGATTTGGTTCACTGCGTCGGCAGGGGCGGCAACCGCCATGCTGATGCTCAAGATGCCGATGCTCAGTGCGCTGATGAAAGAAGTTTTTTTCATGATTAAGTGTCCTAGTTTGAATATGATGGTGTACGTTTATTCGGTTGTTTTTGCCGCATCGTCGCCGCCTGCCGCGTTTTTCTCGGCGAAGCTGGTCATGAATTTACCGATCAGGTTTTCCAGAACCATGGCGGAGCTGGTAACGGAAATGGTATCGCCCGCGGCGAGGGGCTCTGTGTCGCCGCCTTGTTGCAGACCGATATATTGTTCGCCCAACAGGCCGGAGGTCAGGATTTGCGCGGAAACGTCGCTGCTGAACTGATATTTGCTGTCCAAATCGAGACGGACTTTCGCTTGATAGGATTTCGGGTCAAGCTCGATGGAGCCGACGCGTCCGACCAATACGCCCGCAGATTTGATCGGCGCGTTTGCCTTCAGGCCGCCGATGTCGCTGAAATCGGCATATACGGTATAAGTCTTGCCGGAATTGCCGAACGCCGCGCCGCCCGCCACGCGGAAAGCGAGAAAACCGACCGCTGCCACGCCGAGCAGGACAAACAGTCCGACCCAAAATTCCAATACATTCTTTTTCATTAAAGTGCCTTGAATATCCAATGTGCTTTGTTTCGTTTTCAGACGACCTGTCATTCCGTAAACATCAATGCGGTCAACACAAAGTCAATCGCCAAAATCGTCAGGGCGGACGAAACCACCGTGCGCGTGCTGGCGCGCAAAATGCCTTCCGAGGTCGGTACGCAGTGGAAGCCCTGATGCACGGCAATCAGCGTTACCGCCACGCCGAACGCGGCAGATTTGATCAGACCGTTGATTACATCGTAATGGATCGTGATGTTGTTCTGCATTTGCGACCAGAAAATGCCGCTGTCCAAGCCCAGCCAGGTTACGCCGACCAAATACGCGCCGTAAATCCCCGCTACGTTGAAAATCGAAGCCAAAAGCGGCATGGAAAACACGCCCGCCCAAAAGCGTGGCGCAACCACGCGGGCGACAGGGTTGACCGCCATCACGTTCATCGCTTCGAGCTGTTCGGTCGTTTTCATCAAACCGATTTCGCTGGTCATCGCACCGCCCGCGCTGCTGGCAAACAGAATCGCCGCCAACACCGGACCCAGTTCGCGCAACAGCGAAGCCGCGACCATATAGCCCAAAATATCGGCGGATTTGAATTTCGACAACTGCGTATAGCCCTGCAAACCCAAAACCATGCCGACAAACAGCCCTGAAACGGCAACAATCAATACCGACAGCACGCCGGCAAAATACACTTGGCGCACGCTCAGGCGCGGACGGACGAAAGCCGTACCGGATTTCGCCAGAATGTTCAGCAGAAACAGCGTAATACTGCCGAGAGATTGAATAAAGCCGAGGGTTTTCGCCCCGACGGAACGGATAAAATTCATAGGTTTCCATTACGGATTAACGGGTTTCAGACGACCTTTTAGGATGATGATGGGTCGTCTGAAAAATAATTTTGGCTTCAGGCAACAACGGTTCAAACGTTTCAGACGACGTCTGCAAACTGAGGTCGTCTGAAAACTACCCAAGCAAATCTTGCTGCAACGACGTTTGCGCCGGATAGCGGTATGCAACAGGGCCGTCTGCCAGCCCGCCGACAAACTGGCGCACCCAAGGCGAATCCAGTTCGCGCATTTCCTGCGGCGAGCCGGAGAACATAATTTCGCCGTGCGCCAAGAAAATCACTTGATCGACGATTTCCAAAGATTTTTCAATGTCGTGCGTCACCATAATACTGGTCGAACGCAAAGCCTTGTTGACGCGGCTGATCAAGTGGGCAATCACGCCCAAGGAAATCGGATCGAGGCCGGTAAACGGCTCGTCGTACAACATGATTTCAGGGTCGAGCGCGATCGTGCGGGCAAGCGCGACGCGGCGCGACATCCCGCCGGAGAGTTCGGACGGCATCAGGTTTTCCACGCCGCGCAGACCGACCGCGTTCAATTTCAACAAAACCAAATCGCGGATAACCGCTTCCGGCAGGCGCGTCAGTTCGCGCATCGGAAAAGCGATATTGTCGAACACAGACAAATCGGTAAACAGCGCGCCATGTTGGAACAACACGCCCATACGACGGCGGTGTTCATACAGTTCGTCAGCCGAAAAGCCCGCCAAATCCCGTCCTTCAATCAAAACCTTACCCGACTGCGGATGAATCTGACCCGTAATCAGCCGCATCAGCGTGGTTTTGCCGCTGCCCGAACCGCCCATCACGGCGGCGAAGTTTCCTTGGGGAATGCTGAAATTGATATTGTTCAGAATCGGACGGTCGCCATACGCGAAGGCAACGTCTTTCATTTCGATGAAGGGTACGGAACTCATGAAGGGGAAGATAGGGCGGGATGTATTTTAATTACTTGCATTGTAAAGCTTATCAAGGTGTCGGGCAATTTTCAGACGACCTTATCAAGAAAACGTCTGTAAAGAAGCGTGAAAATCATGTGTTTGGCAGGAATTTTAAGACCATTGGAATGGTTAAAGCGTGAATCTTGCAACCTGTTGTCTTCATTCCAGAACGGGGCGCGTTACAGAACTTAATAATCCTAAACATACCGTTTTTCGCCGGTGCGTGAAATTTTAAATTTATGGCAAGATTTTGTAGGCAAAGACACAACATTCTACAAACAAAACTTACATTCCAAATAAATTTGTGAAATCCATCCCATCCAAAACAAACCGGCCTGTCTGCAAAACAAAGCTTGTTTCACAGGCAGACCGGTGATTGACTGCGTCAATTAAGCAGCGATTTTTTCGCACTCTTTGATGCAGGCAAGGCAGGATTCATAACATTGTTTGCATTCTGCGTGGTGGCCTGCGTGTTGTTTGCACGCGGCGGCACATTGTTTGCACGCTTCAACGCAGACTTTTGCCAAAGGAGTGGTCAGCGGAGAGTTTTGGGCGGCAAGGTTTTGCAGCGCGCCGCACAATGCCAGCATTTGGTTGACGCCTGTTGCGCAGTCTTTCATAGAAGTATCGCCTTGGCTCAGCAGTCGGATGCAGTGTGCCAAACAGATTTGACCTGCTTCAACACAGTGGGCAGCCGCTTTTCTGGCAGCTTCATAGGTTTTGGATGCAGCAGCAGGGGCAGCGTGGGAATGGCTTTTATGGCTATGATTTCCGTGAGCACGGGCGAATGAGGCGGCGGCTGCCAAAGAAACGGCTGTACCACCCAAGAATTGACGACGGTTCATACTGTATTTCCTTATATAATCATTGATATGCAGTTAAACATAACGAATCGCCAAAATCGAAGACAGTGGCTTTCTGCGCATCATTGATGTCGTCTGAAATCAGCCGCTTATTCGGATTTTGAGCGATTACACTACTCTTACCGGCGCAATCGTATCATTCACCCGTTCGGCAGACAATAGGTTGAAAGTTGATAAATAATCAATGAAGTTATTTTATTTCTTATGTTGTTTACTCAGCCTGAAACCAGCTCTGTTCAAATTTGCTATGGCAAATCATTAAATTCCAAAATTCATTATCTTGCAGAAGTTGGTTTTATCCGGTTTTGAAGTAGTGGGAATCAAATCAAACGGTAAAAAGGGGTGGGCAAAGATTCGGTATCGGTTTCAGAAGCAGTCTTTTATGTAAATTTATGATTGCGGCACTTTAAAATGCTTTGAACGCTACCACTTATCCTCAAACGGCGACGTAGGCATATTTTTATGCCCAAGCCAATAATTTGCTGATAGAATCAGGACTCTTTTTGTTTTCACACACTTTTTTCAGGAGCAAACGCCATGCGAAACGACGTTTACGACTATCCTCTTGCAGGACAAGTTTCCCAAAACATTGTCTTGCAAAAAACTTACCGCCTGCTGGGTTTGTCTTTCATTCCCGCTATTGCCGGCGCATTTGCCAGCAGCGCTTTGAACCTAAACCTGTACGCTATGTTCGGCGCACGCTGGATGGGTTTTGTAGCTGTATTGGCATTCTTCTACGGTATGATTTTCCTTATCGAGAAAAACCGTTACAGCAATACGGGCGTTGTCTTGTTGATGATTTTCACCTTCGGTATGGGTGTGTTGATCAGCCCGTTGCTGCAATATGCGCTTGCTATCCGTAATGGTACTCAAATCGTAGGTGTCGCCGCAGCCATGACCGCCGGCGTATTCTTTACGATGGCAGCGATGGCGCGCCGCACAACGATGAACATGAACTCGCTCGGACGCTTCTTGGCAATCGGCGGTGTGGTTCTGATGATTGCAGTGGTTGCTAACTTCATTCTGCAAATTCCGGCTCTGAGCCTGGCGATTTCCGGCGCGTTCGTTGTGTTCAGTTCGCTGGTTATTATGTGGCAGGTGCGTACCGTGATTGACGGTGGCGAAGACAGCCATATCAGCGCGGCCCTGACCATTTTCATCTCGATTTACAATATTTTCAGCAGCCTGTTGCGCATCTTGTTGGCATTCACCAGCGACGATTAATTGCTTAGGTTCTGATATCGAGGTCGTCTGAAATCTGAAAAGGTTTCAGACGACCTTTTTTATATGCGTAGGTTTAGGATGTGTGGATTCGTTTTGAATCAGATGGGCAATCATGCGGCGGTTCGTCAGGAGGTAGAAAGCTGATTGGCTTGGTGCTTGGTGGGGTATTAAACATTGCTGAGAAGCAAACTTGATGGGCTGCATTTGGGAAGTTAAAGGTTTGGCTAGAGCTTCGATGTTTGAAAAAATGTTTGCTTCAAACTTGTACAGCGTAATGCTGTATTGAGTTAACTTGTTGAAGGTGCATCATCGGATTTTGCTCTTGTGAAAACTAAACGCAGTTCCCGTCGATGAGAAGCGTTTCATCATGAACGGCGTCGTTTTCAGACGACCTTTTTGACCAATATAAAAAAACGTCGTCTGAAATTTTCAGACGACGTTGTGTTGCCGGCAATTTATCAATATTTATTGATGTTGCTGTGGATATTGTATTGGTTGTGCTCCGTATCGTGGGAATCTTGCGGCTCGTTGCGGACGTGCGGTTTGTCGTCAGACATGTTGTCCAGGTCGCGGCCTGGTTCGGATACGGTGTCGCCGATGTTGATGCTGGTCAGGTTTTCCAAAATGATGGCGGACGACAGATGTTCGCCGGTGCGGTATACCATAGCCAATGCGGTTTCTTCGGCAGGGATGGAAACATATTTAACGATGTTCTTACGGCCTTTTTTGCCGTCTTCCAAATCAACTTTCACTTGGCGGTCGCGTTTGTAAATGCTCAAGACCGTGCCTTTGTCCAAGCCGTCGGCGGAACCTTTGTTCAGAGTAACGGTTTGGAATTGTCCGGCTTCGTGTACACCGTCGAGGATGGAGATGACTTTACCGTCGATGTGTTGCGTCGGCGCGTGTGGCATGATTTGGAAGGGCTCGGTTTCGCCGTCCATTTTCAGCAGGAAGTCGCCTTTGCGGATTTCGGAAACGGCTTCTTCCACAATCATAGGCTGCGCGGTTTGGGTCGGTACTTTCGCCAGCGGATGCAGGCGGGTGTAGTATTCGCCGTCTTTCAGGTATTTGCGGTCTTCGTCGGAGGCGGAGTCCAGCGCGCTGTTGGTGTAGGGCAGGGTGCTGACGATGCCGCTGAAGACGACTTCTTGTCCGAGGTATTTGCGGGTATCGGGATCGGTCAGGTCTTTGACGGCGCGGTAAACCAGATAGCGGCCGGGTTCGGTAACGCCGTAGGCGTACACGCGTTCGCCTTTGCTGTACATGATGCGGTTGTCAGGGCCGTCGATCAGGCGCGGTGCGTCTTGGGTCTTCATTTGGTCGATGAACTGCGGGTGTTGCATGAACATGCGGTAGAAGTTCACGTTGACGGTTTGGATACCGTAGCCTGAAGAGGTTTCACGAACGCGCGGGCTGAGCTTGATGACGGGGATGCCGTCATTGCCGGTGGAGCCGTTTTCGAAGCCCAGTTGCGGGCGGCCGTTGACGTAGCGCAAAACCAACACTTGACCCGGATAGATCAGATGCGGATTGCGGATTTCGCCGCGATTTGCGCCCCAAAGGCGGTTCCACTGCCACGGGCTGTACAGATATTTGCCGGAGATGCTCCAGAGTGTGTCGCCGTTTTTCACGACGTAGCGTTGCGGCGCATCGGGGCGCACTTTTAATGAAGCTGCTTGAGTGTGGGCGGAAATTGCCATGCCCGCAACACAAAGCAGGGTTATAATACGTTGTTGCATAACCGTTCCCCTTGAAATTGATTCGGTTTGTCTTTAAATGATAAACGGAGAAAATGAAATGGCCGGGAGTTTGCAAAAACCGCCGTCCCCCTTTAAAAAACGTCAATGGGCGTTTCGTGCGCATTGAACGGAAATTCATTGGTACATATTTTATCATTGAATGTTAGTGTCATCACGGGAATTGTGAAGACAGACGCAAAATTTGTATGAAAACACACACAATCTGCTGCCGGATGCGTTTGAATGCGCGTCCCAAGTATTGAAAAACGAAGAGAAAATTATGGCTTTACTGAATATCCTGCAATACCCCGACGAACGACTGCACACTGTGGCAAAGCCTGTCGAAAAAGTCGATGAGCGCATCCAAAAGCTGGTTGCCGATATGTTTGAAACCATGTACGAAGCGCGCGGTATCGGGCTGGCGGCGACGCAGGTCGATGTGCACGAGCGTGTGGTTGTGATGGATTTGACCGAAGACCGCAGCGAGCCGCGCGTGTTCATCAACCCCGTCATTGTTGAAAAAGACGGCGAAACCACTTACGAGGAAGGCTGCCTGTCCGTGCCGGGCATTTACGACACCGTTACCCGCGCCGAGCGCGTCAAGGTCGAGGCTTTGAACGAAAAAGGCGAGAAATTCACGCTGGAGGCGGACGGGCTGTTGGCAATTTGCGTGCAGCACGAGTTGGATCACCTGATGGGCATCGTTTTTGTCGAACGCCTGTCGCAGCTCAAACAGGGTCGGATTAAGACCAAACTGAAAAAACGTCAGAAACACACCATCTAAAAGCCGAATGATACGGTCGAACAGGTCGTCTGAAAGAGGAAAGCGGCAGCAAGCCGTTGTTTTTCAAACTTTCAGACGACCTGTCGCAATGTTTGCCGTTGCGCTATATAGGTCGTCTGAAACCCATTTCCAAGGAGTTTCCCATGAAAGTCATCTTTGCCGGCACGCCCGATTTTGCCGCTGCCGCCTTAAAAGCCATTGCCGCCGCCGGTTTTGAAATCCCGCTGGTGTTGACCCAGCCCGACCGCCCCAAAGGGCGCGGGATGCAGCTTGCCCCGTCTCCCGTGAAGCAGGCCGCGTTGGAATTGGGTTTGCGCGTGGCGCAGCCTGAAAAACTGCGCAACAACGCCGAAGCCCTGCAAATGCTCAAAGAGGTCGAAGCCGACGTAATGGTCGTTGCCGCCTACGGACTGATTCTGCCGCAAGACGTGTTGGATACGCCGAAACACGGCTGCCTCAACATCCACGCCTCGCTGCTGCCCCGTTGGCGCGGCGCGGCGCCGATTCAGCGCGCGATTGAAGCGGGCGATGCCGAGACGGGCGTGTGCATCATGCAGATGGACATCGGTTTGGACACCGGCGATGTGGTCAGCGAACACAGTTACGCCATTCAACCGACCGATACGGCGAATGAAGTACACGACGCGCTGATGAATCTCGGTGCGGCGGCGATTGTTGCCGATTTGCAACAATTAAAGGCAGAGGGTCGTCTGAAAAGCGTCAAACAGCCCGAAGAAGGCGTGACTTACGCTCAAAAATTAAGCAAAGAAGAAGCACGTATCAATTGGAACGAAAGCGCGGCAGCGATTGAACGCAAAATCCGCGCCTTCAACCCCGTTCCCGCTGCGTGGGTGGAATATCAAGGCAAGCCGATGAAAATCTGGCGGGCGGAAGTAGTCGAGCAACAAGGCAGGGCAGGCGAAGTGTTGTCTTGCTCGGCTGACGGCTTGGTCGTTGCCTGCAGCGAGAACGCGCTGAAGATTACCGAATTGCAGCCTTCGGGCAGCAAACGGATGCCGATTGCGGCATTTGCGGCAGGGCATAAGATTGAGGTTGGGACGGTTTTGTAGAAGCCGTTTCGTCAACTAATTTAGAGCCAGCCCACCCCCCCCATTTCTTGGCTGCCATGCCTTCCACGCCTACGCGAGGATGAGCTATGGCGGGAATCCATTGAAAATTCCAAGAAACGGGTGCTCGAAAAACGTTGTTGAAGTTCAAAGATGGATTCCCGCCTGCGCGGGAATGACGGTTGGCGGTAGGTGCTACATCAAAAAACAGCGGGTCGGTTATCAATTTTCAGACGACCTTTCTTTGAATGATTCAGAGGTCGTCTGAAAATCGGCAGGAAAACGTTTGGTTTTGTTGAACTGACGACAAGATTCCCCACGTTTAGGAGCAGATCATGGCAGTGTTTGAAGTAGTCGAAGGCGATATTACGAAACTTGAAGTTGATGCCATCGTGAACGCCGCCAATCCCTCGTTGTTGGGCGGCGGCGGCGTGGACGGCGCGATTCACCGCGCGGCGGGACGGGAGTTGCTGGAAGCGTGCAGACAGTTGAACGGCTGCCGCACGGGTGAAGCGAAAATTACCAAAGGCTATCATCTGCCGGCGAAATTTGTGATTCACACCGTCGGGCCGGTTTGGTTCGGCGGACACCGCAGCGAAGCGGTCAAGCTGGCGGAGGCGTATCAAAATTCCCTGCTGTTGGCGCAAGAACACGGCATCCGCAGCATCGCCTTCCCCTGTATCAGCACGGGCGTGTACCGTTTCCCCGCCGATTTGGCTGCCGAGACTGCTTTGGCGATTTTGAAAAAAACCTTGCCGCAGTGTCCGTCTGTCGAAAAAATCATTTTCTGTTGCTATTCGCCGCAGGATGCCGAACGTTATCGGGCACTGTTGGAACGGGACGGGGCGGTCGTCTGAAAGTCCCAAATCGGGCAAAACGGCAGATAAAATGTTTTCAGACGACCTTAGGCAAGTTTGAGGTCGTCTGAAAACAGAAAAGCCGGACATGCAGTAGTCCGGCTTCCTTAAGAACTCATTAATCGTCGCAGTGGTTGTCGGTGTCGACTCTGATGACGCGGCCGCTTTGTGAAGAAACGTCCACATCGTATTCGGTACAGCCTCTGCGGATTTCGATTTCCCAGCGCCCATCGCTGTGGTCGATGTCGGTAACGCGGCCGCCGCCGACGCGTTTCTTGGCAATTTTGACGGCTTGCGCTTGGGAGATGGCGCGGGAATGTTTGTGCGGTGCCGCCGCGGCGGTCAGGCTGCCGGAAACGAGTGCGGCAGAAACGGCAAGCAGGGAAAGGGCGCGCAAAGTCATGATGAATCCTTATGTGTGTTGAAAAGAACTGACTATATGGATATTGTCATGAGCGGGCAATCGGATTAACACAATTTGAATCTTGCTCCGAACACCGCCCGAACCGCTTGTAAGGCGTTTACATTTTTAATGAACAAATCGAACCACAGCAGTCATTTAAGGAATTGAATTTATGAGTATGTCCCTCGCCCAAAAACTCGCTGCCGACAGCATTGCGGCGGTCGCCGAAGGGCGCAACCTTCAGGATGTGTTGGCGCAAATCCGCGCGACGCATCCCGAGCTGACGGCGCAGGAAAACGGCGCGTTGCAGGATATTGCCTACGGCTGCCAGCGTTATCTGGGCAGCTTGAAACATATGCTCGCGCAGATGCTGAAAAAGCCGATTGACAATCCGCAGCTCGAAAGCCTGCTTTTGGCGGCGATGTACCAACTGCATTACACGCGCAACGCGCCCCATGCGGTGGTCAATGAAGCGGTCGAGAGTATCGCGAAAATCGGGCGCGGGCAGTACCGTTCGTTTGCCAACGCGATTTTGCGGCGTTTTTTGCGCGAGCGTCAGAAGCTGGAGGCTTTGTGCAAAAAAGACGATGTGGCGAAACACAACCTGCCGCTGTGGTGGGTGGCATACCTGAAAAACCATTATCCGAAACACTGGCACAACATCACCACCGCGCTGCAATCGCATCCGCCGATGACGCTGCGGGTCAACCGCCGCCACGGCAATGCCGAATCGTATCTGGAAAAGCTGGCGGCAGAAGGTATTGCGGCTAAGACGTTGGACGAATATGCGGTAACGCTGGACGAGGCGGTTCCCGTCAGCCGGCTGCCCGGTTTTGCCGAAGGGCTGGTGTCGGTGCAGGATTTCGGCGCGCAGCAGGCGGCGTATTTGTTAAACCCTCAAAACGGTGAACGGATTTTAGATGCGTGCGCCGCACCGGGCGGGAAGACGGGGCATATGTTGGAATTGGCGGATTGTCATGTGACCGCTTTGGATATAGATGAAGGTCGTCTGAAAAGGGTGAAGGACAATCTCGACCGTTTGGGGTTTCAGACGACCGCTCTGACTTGCGCCGATGCGCAGGACTTGGCGGCGTGGTATGATGGAAAGCCTTACGACGCCATCCTTGCCGACGTGCCGTGTACCGCTTCGGGTGTGGCGCGGCGCAATCCCGACGTAAAATGGCTGCGCCGTCCGACCGATGCCGCCAAAACCGCGCGTCAGCAGGAGGCATTGCTGGACGCGCTTTGGCAAACCCTGACGAAAAACGGCAGAATGCTGCTTGCCACCTGCTCGGTGTTCGTCGAAGAAAACGACGTTCAGTTGCAAAAATTCCTCAACCGCCACGCCGATGCCGAGCTGATCGAATCGCGTGTGCTTTTACCGAACAAACATCAAGATGGCTTTTATTACGCGCTTATCAAAAAGCAGTAAACGGCTGTTTGGAACGCTGTTGCTCGCCCTGTCGCTGAATGCGGCGGCGGAGGGTATCAGCGTAACCCGCTCCGAGGCGAAGCTGACCGAAACCGGACAGCTTTCCGTCAGCAGCCGTTTCCGCACCGATTTGCCCGACCAGCTCAAACAGGCGCTCCGGCAGGGTGTGCCGTTGAATTTCACTTTGAGCTGGCAGCTTTCTGCGCCTTCCATGCCGTCTTACCGCTTCAAGTTTGACCAGCTGCTCAATAGCGACAACACCATCCACTACAAACTTTCCTTCCATCCGCTGACCAACCGCTACCGCATAACCGTCGGCACGTTTTCCACCGAATACGACACGCTCGATACCGCCTTGCGCGGCGTAGGGGCGGTCGCCAACTGGAAAGTGCTGTCCAAAGGCGCGTTAAGCGGCGTCTCAGCGAAAGACACGCAAGCCGAAATCCGCCTGCTGCTCTCGACGGCGAAGCTGCCCAAACCCTTCCAAATCAACGCATTGACTTCTAAAAACTGGCACTTGGATTCCGGCTGGAAGTCTCTGACCATCTCTCAGGAGTAAACCATGCGCCGCTTTCTCCTGATTGCCGTGTTGGCGGCGGTGGGACTGCTTTACGGACTGACCATTGCAACGGGCAGTACAAGTCCGCTGGCGGAATATTTCTGGTGGATTATCGCCTTGTGTGCATTATTGATGCTGGTGTTGGCATCGGTTTTGACGCGCTATGTCCTGCTCCTCATGCGCGACAAAAGCAAGGGCGTGTTCGGTTCGCAGATTGCGCGGCGGCTGTCGGGGATGTTTACGCTGGTGGCGGTATTGCCGGGCGTTTTTCTCTTTGGCATTTCCGCGCAATTCATCAACGGCACGATTAATTCGTGGTTCGGCAATGATACCCACGAAGCCCTCGAACGCAGTCTGAACTTGAGCAAATCCGCGCTGAATCTGGCAGTGGACAACGCCGTCAGCAACGCCACGCCGGTGCAAATTGACCTGATCAGCACCGCGTCTGTGGACGGCGACTTGGGCAAAGCCCTGACAAATGCGGCTAAATCGGGCGGCTTTACCCAGCTTTCGCTGTACGACGTCAAAACCCATAAAACCGAGAAAAGTGTCAATCCGCTGAAACTAAACCAGCCCGAACTCGACAAAGAAGGATGGGATACGCTGGAGCAGACCGGCTCGATACGCAGTTTGGAAAACATAGAAAATGTCTTGTACGCGCAAGGCTGGATGCTCATCGGCGCGCACAACGGACGCGATTACGCCTTGTTTTTCCGCCAGCCCATCCCGCAGGATGTGGCGCAGGACGCTACGCTGATTGAAGCGGCGCGGGCGAAATACGCCGAATTGAGTTACACCAAACAAGGCCTGCAAACCTTCTTCTTGGCGACTTTGCTGGTTGCCGCGCTGTTGGCGATTTTTCTTGCCTTGGTGATGGCTCTGTATTTCGCCCGCCGCTTCGTCGAGCCGGTGTTGTCGTTGGCAGAAGGTGCAAGGGCGGTGGCACAGGGCGATTTCAGCCAGAAACGCCCCGTGTTCCGCAACGACGAATTCGGCAGGTTGACCCAGTTGTTCAACCACATGACCGAACAGCTTGCCATCGCCAAAGAAGCCGACGAACACAACCGCCTGCGCGAAGAAGCGGCGCGCCACTATCTCGAATGCGTGTTGGAAAGTTTGACCACGGGCGTGATTACTTTGGATGCCGAAGGTCGTCTGAAAACTTTCAACAAAGCCGCCGAACGGATTTTGGGCATTGAATTGGTGCCGCTGTGGGGCAGCAACTGGCATGACTGGCGCGGACAATCGCCGCAGCAGACCCTGCTTGCCGAAGTGTTTACCGCGATTGAAGAAACCGCCAATGCCGCCAAACCCGTCCAAGTCGAATACGCCGCCCCCGACGATGCACGCATTCTCTTGGGTAAAGCCACCATCCTGCCCGACGACAACGACAACGGCGTGGTGATGGTGATTGACGATATTACCGTCCTTATCCGCGCGCAGAAAGAAGCCGCATGGGGCGAAGTGGCGAAGCGGTTGGCACACGAAATCCGCAATCCGCTCACGCCTATCCAACTTTCCGCCGAGAGATTGGCATGGAAATTGCATGACAAATTGGACGAACAACACGCCCAAATACTCAGCCGTTCGACCGACACCATCGTCAAGCAGGTGGCGGCATTGAAAGAAATGGTCGAAGCCTTCCGCAATTACGCCCGCGCCCCGTCGCTGAATTTTGAAAAACACGATTTGAACCGCTTGGTTGAAGAAGTGTTGCTGCTGTACGAAGGCGGGGCGTGCCGCTTCGTTTCGGACTTGTCCGATAAGCCGCAGCCGATTTCCGCCGATACCACCGCCATGCGGCAGGTATTACACAATATCTTTAAAAACGCGGCGGAAGCGGCGGAAGAGGCGGAAGCCCCTCAAGTGAATGTCAGCGTCGGCGAAGATAACGACGGACAGGTTTTACTGACCGTGTGTAACAACGGTAAAGGTTTCAGCAAGGAAATGCTGCATAATGCCTTCGAGCCGTATGTAACCGACAAACCGACAGGTACGGGACTGGGATTGCCCGTTGTGAAGAAAATCATCGAAGAGCACGGCGGCCGCATCAGCCTGAGCAATCAGAACGAAGGCGGCGCGTGTGTGAAAATAGCCTTACCCCGATTGGTAGAAACTTATGCGTAGCAGTGATATTTTAATTGTAGATGACGAAGTAGGTATCCGCGACTTGCTCTCGGAAATCCTCCAAGACGAAGGTTATTCCGTGGCTTTGGCGGAGAACGCCGAAGAGGCGCGCCAACTGCGCCACCAGACCCGTCCCGCTATGGTGTTGTTGGACATCTGGATGCCCGACTGCGACGGGATTACCCTGCTCAAAGAGTGGGCGAAAAACGGACAGCTCAACATGCCCGTGGTGATGATGAGCGGACATGCCAGCATCGACACCGCCGTCGAAGCCACCAAAATCGGCGCGCTCGATTTTCTGGAAAAACCGATTGCCCTGCAAAAGCTGCTCTCTACCGTCGACCGCGCCCTCAAACACGGCGAAATGCAGATGGCGGCGGGCTTGTCCTTCGACAAACTCGGCAACAGCCCCGTCATTCAGGAATTCAAACAACAGCTTGAGCCTGCCGTGAAAAAAAGCGGTCCCGTGCTGCTCAGCGGCGAAACCGGTTCGCCGTTTGAAATCGTTGCCCGCTATTTCCACAAAAGCGGCACGCCTTGGGTCGGACTCAGCCGCGTCGAACTCATTGCCGATGCGCCTTTAGAGTTGCTGCAAAAAGCATCGGGCGGCACGCTTTATCTCGGTGATGCCGCGCAGTACAGCAAAAACATCCAAAACGGCATCAGCTTCATCCTCGGTAAGGCAGACCGTTACAACGTGCGTGTCATTGTCGCCGGCAGCCATGCCGCTGATGAAAGCCCGGCTGACGCCATCGCCGATGCCAAGTTGTCCGAACTGCTCTCCGGTAACGTCATCAGCATTCCGCCGTTGCGCAGCCAATCTGAAGACATCGCCTTCTTGGTCAACCAAGTCATGACCGAATTGGCGGACAGCGAAAAAATCCAGCCCGTCAAATTCAGCAACGGCTCGTTGACCGTCCTCTGCCAATACAACTGGCCGGGCAATTTCGACCAGCTCCGCAGCGTCGTGAAAAACCTGATGCTGGAAGCGGACGGACAAGAAGTCCACGAGCAGGCAGTCGTTGCCGCATTGGGACAAAAACGCGCGACAGTCGCCACCGAAATCGTCGGCGGTTTCAACTTCAATATGCCTTTGCGCGAACTGCGTGAAGAGCTGGAACGCCGCTATTTCGAATACCACATCGCCCAAGAAGGACAAAACATGAGCCGCGTCGCCCAAAAAGTCGGCCTGGAGCGCACCCACCTCTACCGCAAACTCAAACAATTAGGCATCAGCGTTTCCCGCCGTAGCGCAGCGGAAAAAGCAGAAGAGTAGGGCGGCAGTAGGACAAAAGGTCGTCTGAAAGCATACGGCACGCTGCGGTATGTTTTCAGACGACCTTGTTTGCCATTAATCTGTTCGCTTTTGCCGTATCCAACCCACTGATGCGAATCCGGTTCATTTATTGAATGCGCCATTTCCGTGCAGGGTGAGAAGGAATCACGGCTGCGTGCGACAATCATTTGAATAACAGATATTTCTATCGTATCGTGTAGAATATAAAAATATTACAAAAGTTACTAACGAGCTGCCGGCTGTTTGGCAGCATCCGCATGACGGTGAACAGGTACGAAACCGGAATCAGGTGCGGGAACGCCGTATCGATTTAAAGCTTGCCGGCTTTATCTTTAAATATTGACATTTATCTGTTTTCAGACGACCTCCCGAACAAAGGTCGTCTGAAAACAACAAGGGGACACATTCAATGACGGAAAACGACCGCCTTGCCTGGCTGCAACTGGCGTTTACGCCTTATGTCGGCGCAGAGGGCTTCTTGCTCCTGCTACAACGTTTCGGCAGCGCGAAAGCCGCGCTGGACGCTCCGGCGGAGCAAATTGCTTCGATAGTACGCCACAAGCAGGCAGTCGAATCTTGGCGCAACGCGGAAAAACGGGCGTTGGCACAAAAGGCGGCGGAAGCCGCGTTGCAATGGGAAACGCAGGACGGCTGCCGTTTGTTGCTGCTGCAAGATGAGGATTTTCCTGAAATGTTGACGCAGGGCATTACCGCGCCGCCGGTTTTGTTTTTGCGCGGCAACGTGCAACTGCTGCACAAACCTTCCGCCGCCATCGTCGGCAGCCGCCATGCCACGCCGCAGGCGATGCGGATTGCCAAAGATTTCGGTAGAGCGTTGAGCGAAAAGGATATTCCCGTCGTGTCGGGCATGGCTTCGGGTATCGATACTGCCGCCCACCAAGGCGCGTTGCAGGCGGGCGGCAGTACCATCGCAGTATGGGGAACGGGCATAGACCGCATTTATCCACCCTCCAATAAAAACCTTGCCTATGAAATTGCCGAAAAAGGGTTGATTGTCAGCGAGTTCCCTTTGGATACGCGCCCGTTTGCGGGCAACTTCCCGCGCCGCAACCGCCTGATTGCCGCGTTGTCGCAGGTTACGCTGGTGGTTGAGGCAGCATTGGAATCCGGTTCGCTGATTACCGCCAAACTGGCGGCGGAGATGGGGCGTGAGGTGATGGCGGTGCCCGGTTCGATAGACAATCCGCACAGCAAAGGCTGTCATAAGCTGATCAAAGACGGCGCGAAATTGGTGGAATGTTTGGACGACATCCTTCACGAATGTCCGGGGCTATTGCAAAATGCGGCAGTTCCATCATATTCTATAAATAAGAAAAACAAAAAAACGGAAAAACGCACTGCCGTCAGAGAGACGTCGTCTGAACCTGTTTTGCCGTTTTCAGACGACCTTGATGTCCGAAAACATTCGGCGCAAGCCAATACGGTTGCCGCGCCGACATCAGAAGACGAACTGCTGAACGCCATGGGTTACGACCCCGTGCATCCCGATATATTGGCGCAGCAAACCACATGGGCGGCGGCAGACGTTTACGCTCGACTGCTGGAATACGAACTCGACGGCATCGTCGCCGCCTTGCCGGGCGGTCGCTACCAGCGCATAAAAGCATAATTGATTCATTCATTAAGGAACCAGCATGACAGAAGTCATCGCCTATCTCATCGAACACTTCCAAGATTTTGACAACTGCCCGCCGCCGGAGGATTTGGGCCGCCTGTTGGAAGATGCGGGTTTTGACGTCACGGAAATCGGCAATACGCTGATGATGATGGAAGTGTTGTTCAACACGTCTGAATTCGCCGCCGCGCCGTTCGACAGCCATGCCCTGCGCGTGTATTGCAACGAGGAAGTGGAAAACCTGCCGCAGGAAGTCATCGGGCTGATGCAGTATCTGGTTGCCGAACGCGCCATCACTTACGAGCAGCGCGAAATCGTCATCCACGCCCTGATGCACATCCCGCCCGAAGAAATCACACTCGATACGGCGAAAGTGCTGGTGTTGCTCTTATTGTGGGCGCACAAAAGCGAATTGCCCGTCTTAATCGGCGACGACCTGATGGGCGCGCTCAACGGCAAAGCGACCATGCATTAAACCTTTTCAGACGACCTTTTGACGCAGCTTGTTCAGAAAGGTCGTCTGAAACGCATCATCCAATACATTAAAAGAGAACAAACAATGGCGAAAAACCTCTTAATCGTCGAATCACCGTCCAAAGCCAAAACCCTGAAAAAATACCTTGGCGGCGATTTCGAAATTCTGGCTTCCTACGGCCACGTCCGCGACCTCATCCCCAAAAACGGTGCCGTCGATCCCGAACACGACTTCGCCATGAAATACGAGCTGATCAAACGCAACGCCAAACACGTCGATGCGATTGTTGCCGGAGCCAAAGAAGCCGAAAACATCTACCTCGCAACCGACCCGGATAGGGAAGGCGAAGCGATTTCCTGGCATCTTTTTGAAATCCTCAAATCCAAACGCGGCCTGAAAAACATCAAGCCGCAGCGTGTCGTGTTCCACGAAATCACCAAAAACGCCGTCCTCGACGCCGTCGCCAACCCGCGCGAAATCGAAATGGACTTGGTTGATGCGCAACAAGCCCGCCGAGCTTTGGACTATTTGGTCGGTTTCAACCTCTCGCCATTGTTGTGGAAAAAAATCCGCCGCGGTTTGAGCGCGGGTCGTGTGCAAAGTCCCGCCCTGCGTCTGATTTGCGAACGCGAAAACGAAATCCGCGCGTTTGAAGCGCAGGAATATTGGACAGTGCATCTCGACAGCCACAAAGGCCGCAGCAAGTTCACCGCCAAACTCGCCCAATACAACGGCGCGAAACTCGAACAATTCGACCTGCCGAACGAAGCCGCGCAAGCCGACGTGTTGAAAGAACTCGAAGGCAAAGAGGCAGTCGTTACCGCCATCGAAAAGAAAAAGCGCAGCCGCAATCCCGCCGCGCCGTTCACCACATCCACCATGCAGCAGGATGCCGTGCGCAAACTCGGTTTCACCACCGACCGCACCATGCGTACCGCCCAGCAGCTTTACGAAGGTATAGACGTAGGGCAGGGCGCCATCGGTCTGATTACCTATATGCGTACCGACAGCGTGAATTTGGCAGATGAAGCGTTAACCGAAATCCGCCATTACATCGAAAACAAAATCGGCAAAGAATATCTGCCGAGTGCCGCCAAACAATACAAAACCAAATCCAAAAACGCCCAAGAAGCGCACGAAGCCATCCGTCCGACTTCCGTGTACCGCACGCCCGAAAGCGTCAAACCCTTCCTGAGCGCAGACCAGTTCAAACTCTATCAAATGATTTGGCAACGCACTGTCGCTTGTCAGATGACGCCCGCCAAATTCGACCAAACTACCGTCGATATTACCGTCGGCAAAGGCGTCTTCCGCGTAACCGGACAAGTGCAAACCTTCGCAGGCTTCCTCAGCGTTTACGAAGAAAGCAGCGACGATGAAGAAGGCGAAGACAGCAAAAAACTGCCCGAAATGAGCGAAGGCGACAAACTACCCGTGGACAAACTCTACGGCGAACAACACTTCACCACCCCGCCGCCGCGCTACAACGAAGCGACGCTGGTTAAAGCCCTTGAAGAATACGGCATCGGCCGCCCCTCGACCTACGCCAGCATCATCTCCACGCTCAAAGACCGCGAATACGTTACCCTTGAGCAAAAACGCTTCATGCCCACCGACACAGGCGACATCGTCAACAAATTCCTGACCGAACACTTCGCCCAATACGTCGACTACCACTTCACCGCCAAACTCGAAGATCAGCTCGACGAAATCGCCGACGGCAAACGCCGCTGGATTCCCGTGATGGACAAATTCTGGAAACCGTTCATCAAACAAGTGGAAGAAAAAGAAGGCATCGAACGCGCCAAATTCACCACGCAGGAACTCGACGAAACCTGCCCCAAATGCGGCGAACACAAACTGCAAATCAAGTTCGGCAAAATGGGCCGCTTCGTCGCCTGCGCCGGCTATCCCGAGTGCAGTTACACGCGCAACGTCAATGAAACCGCCGAAGAAGCCGCCGAGCGCATCGCCAAAGCCGAAGCCGAGCAAGCCGAACTCGACGGGCGCGAGTGCCCCAAATGCGGCGGACGGCTGGTGTACAAATACAGCCGCACCGGCAGCAAATTTATCGGCTGCGCCAACTACCCCAAATGCAAACACGTCGAGCCGTTGGAAAAACCGAAAGATACCGGCGTCCAATGCCCGCAATGCAAAAAAGGCAACCTCGTCGAGCGCAAATCCCGCTACGGCAAACTGTTTTACAGTTGCAGCACCTATCCCGACTGCAACTACGCCACTTGGAATCCGCCCGTAGCCGAAACCTGTCCAAAATGCGCATGGCCGGTTTTGACCATCAAAACCACCAAACGCTGGGGCGTCGAAAAAGTCTGCCCGCAAAAAGAATGCGGCTGGAAAGAACAGATTGAACCGCCTGCACCGAAAGAGTGATGAAGGTAGGTTGGTTTAGAAGAAAAAAGGTCGTCTGAAAAATTTTCAGACGACCTTTTCAGTCTTATTAAGAAAGGACTCAACGTCTCGCAAAAACCAATGTAGCAAGAAAGAACAAACTGACAATCAAAGCAACGGTTTTGCCAATCAAAGGCAGACAAAAGACGAACCAAATTAGACCGCGCCCCAAGTTCGGTATCAATCCTAAGTGGCGGTAATATTCATCAAAAAAATGAGCGTGGGCGGTGAAGGCAATCACACCACTGATATAAACACCCAAAATAATTTTCCAAAGCGGCATTGTCAGCCATCCATATTTTCATTAAGTATTATGGCAAATAGACTGAAAAAGCGGTGGGAAAGTTCTAATGGCAAACGTAAGCGACCTTTTTATTTGAGAAAATATTTTATAATTTATAAAATTTTGTAAGTTTACCATCATAAAAAATAAATTTTTGCGATGGTCGATTTGTTTTCATGCTGCCTTAAATGAAAAAACGCTGCGGTATAATGGCTGCTTTGTCATTCTTTAAAGGTCGTCTGAAACTGTAAGACGATTCGTTTTCCCAATCATGAACAAACACAGCAAACATTCAAATCAAGTCCGCATCATCGGCGGGCAATGCAGGGGAAGGAAACTGGTTTTTGCAGATGCGGACGGTCTGCGTCCGACACCTGATAGTGTCCGCGAAAAACTTTTCAATTGGCTCGGTCAGGATTTGACCGGTATGAACGTGTTAGACCTGTTTGCAGGAAGCGGTGCGCTAGGATTTGAAGCCGCGTCCCGTAACGCGAAAAGGGTAGTGCTGGCAGACAATAACCGTAAAACTGCCGATATGCTGTGGCAAAACGCCAGAGTATTGGGTTTGGATAAGCTAGAAATCCTCAATACCGATGGCCTTGCGTATCTGCAGAGGTCGTCTGAAAAGTTTGATGTGGTCTTTTTGGATCCGCCGTTTGCGTGGCAGGATTGGGAAAATTTGTTTGCTTCTTTGAAAAACAGCTTGAAAAACGGGGCAATGGTCTATATTGAAGCAGGGGGGCTGCCCGATTTCCCCGAGTGGCTGGAGCCTTATCGTGAAGGGCGGGCGGGTAAGAGCGGTTTTGTGCTCTTGCAGTTTGTCCAAGTAGCTGAATAGTAAGAGATTTGAGAATCATTACCAGGGTGTAAACATTCGCCTAAACGGATTGTTTTTGACGCGTTTGTGCTATAATCCGCGCCCAATCGGTTTTGATAATTTAAATGAAAAAGGAAAAGAAATGTCGCTCTTTATTACAGATGAGTGCATTAACTGTGACGTTTGCGAGCCGGAGTGCCCCAATGACGCTATCTCGCAAGGCGAGGAAATTTACGAAATCAACCCTAATTTGTGTACGCAGTGCGTAGGTCACTACGATGAGCCGCAATGTCAGCAGGTATGTCCTGTAGACTGTATCCTGATTGATGAAGAACATCCGGAAACGCACGAAGAGCTGATGGCGAAATACGAAAAAATCATTCAGTTCAAATAAATTCTTTTTTAAAGCAATAAATTGAGTGATTTTTAAAAAACAAAATTAAAAAAGAGCTTGACGAAAATCTGAGTCACGAATAAACTTACGTTCTCTTTTGGTGGGATTCCCGAGCGGTCAAAGGGGGCAGACTGTAAATCTGTTGCGAGAGCTTCGAAGGTTCGAATCCTTCTCCCACCACCAAATTCCAATGTGTTGGAGCATTGATGCAGTAAGTCTGCGGGTGTAGCTCAATGGTAGAGCAGAAGCCTTCCAAGCTTACGGTGAGGGTTCGATTCCCTTCACCCGCTCCAATAGTCTATTGGCCCATGTAGCTCAGGGGTAGAGCACTCCCTTGGTAAGGGAGAGGCCGGCAGTTCAAATCTGCCCATGGGCACCAAATACCATTTTCTCAGTATTTTAAAGATAGGAAATTTGCCATGGCAAAGGAAAAATTTGAACGTAGCAAACCGCACGTAAACGTTGGCACTATCGGTCACGTTGACCATGGTAAAACCACTCTGACTGCTGCTTTGACTACTATTTTGGCTAAAAAATTCGGCGGTGCTGCAAAAGCTTACGACCAAATCGACAACGCTCCTGAAGAAAAAGCCCGCGGTATTACCATCAATACCTCACACGTAGAATACGAAACCGAAACCCGCCACTACGCACACGTAGACTGCCCGGGTCACGCTGACTACGTTAAAAACATGATTACCGGTGCCGCACAAATGGACGGCGCAATCTTGGTATGTTCCGCTGCCGACGGTCCTATGCCGCAAACCCGCGAACACATCCTGTTGGCCCGTCAAGTGGGCGTACCTTACATCATCGTGTTCATGAACAAATGCGACATGGTTGATGATGCCGAGCTGTTGGAACTGGTCGAAATGGAAATCCGTGACTTGCTGTCAAGCTACGACTTCCCAGGCGACGACTGCCCGATCGTACAAGGTTCTGCACTGAAAGCCTTGGAAGGCGACGCTGCTTACGAAGAAAAAATCTTCGAACTGGCTGCTGCATTGGACAGCTACATCCCGACTCCTGAGCGTGCCGTGGACAAACCGTTCCTGTTGCCTATCGAAGACGTATTCTCTATCTCCGGCCGTGGTACAGTAGTAACCGGCCGTGTAGAGCGTGGTGTCATCCACGTTGGTGACGAGATCGAAATCGTAGGTCTGAAAGAAACCCAAAAAACCACTTGTACCGGTGTTGAGATGTTCCGCAAACTGCTGGACGAAGGTCAAGCCGGTGACAACGTAGGCGTATTGCTGCGCGGTACCAAACGCGAAGAAGTGGAACGCGGTCAAGTATTGGCTAAACCGGGTACCATCACTCCGCACACCAAATTCAAAGCGGAAGTGTACGTATTGAGCAAAGAAGAGGGTGGTCGTCATACTCCGTTCTTCGCTAACTATCGTCCTCAATTCTACTTCCGTACTACTGACGTAACCGGCGCGGTTACTTTGGAAGAAGGTGTAGAAATGGTTATGCCTGGTGAGAACGTAGCCATCACTGTAGAACTGATTGCGCCTATCGCTATGGAAGAAGGTCTGCGCTTTGCGATTCGCGAAGGTGGTCGTACCGTAGGTGCAGGTGTGGTTTCTTCTATCATCGCTTAATTGAAGGATATCGATAAATGGCAAACCAAAAAATCCGTATCCGCCTGAAAGCTTATGATTACAGCCTGATCGACCGTTCTGCTCAAGAAATCGTTGAAACTGCAAAACGTACCGGTGCCGTTGTAAAAGGTCCGATTCCGTTGCCGACTAAAATTGAGCGTTTCAACATTCTGCGTTCTCCACACGTGAACAAAACTTCTCGTGAACAATTGGAAATCCGCACCCACTTGCGCCTGATGGACATCGTGGACTGGACTGACAAAACTACCGATGCACTGATGAAACTGGACTTGCCAGCCGGTGTTGATGTAGAAATTAAAGTTCAATAATCGTTGCTTTTGATAGAAAGCCGAATGGTTTATCCGTTCGGCTTTTTATTTTTTAACCTATTGAAGCATTTATGGTGGATTTAAATAGAAATAGGGCATTCTGTTGATTGGTATTTTGCACAATCGAGACTTCATGGGTGGAATTGAGTTTTTGAATTTTATTAGGTCTTGCTTACTGTTAAAGATCGATATGTGCATCATTGGAAATCGGTTTATATTTGTATGGGGAGCCGGTGTTCCGGTGTTAGATAAATAATTCTTTGAACACTTTCCGAGACCTTTGCAAAAATAGTCTGTTAACGAAATTTGACGCATAAAAATGCGCCAAAAAATTTTCAATTGCCTAAAACCTTCCTAATATTGAGCAAAAAGTAGGAAAAATCAGAAAAGTTTTGCATTTTGAAAATGAGATTGAGCATAAAATTTTAGTAACCTATGTTATTGCAAAGGTCTCTTTCCGTGGGTAAAGCCTACGCGACGTTTTCTCCCTTTATTCAGGACAAAGGTCGTCTGAAAGCATAGGTGCAGCAGGTCAAAGAAACCATGTTGAGGTCGTCTGAAAACAGATGGTTGGTGAAATTCATTTGAGCTTTTGCGAAAACCAGTCTTGAAGAATGGCAAATTTTGATGGGTTATTGCGATTCGGCCAACTCTTGTCCAAAGGATGCAATAAGCTGGTGGTAAGTTTGATAAGCTGATAAACGGTTGCGATTCTGGTATTTTTCATCCTCTTTTGCGGGGGAGAGGAATAGGGAAAATACGGAAATATAGTGGATTAACTTTAAACCAGTACGGCGTTGCCTCGCCTTGCCGTACTATCTGTACTGTCTGCAGCTTCGTCGCCTTGTCCTGATTTAAAGTTAATCCACTATAACATGAAACGGCTTTGCAGCAAGTTTATTGATACAAAAAGGTCGTCTGAAATCCGATTTTCGTTTTCAGACGACCTTTTCAGTAAATGATGGCGTTATTTTGGCTCTTGCGGCACATAACCTTGAACGGCATCTGCGCCGTCGCCGAAGAAATACTGCTCCATTTGTTGTGCCAGATATTCGCGTGCGCGCGGGTCGGCGAGGCTTAAACGGTTTTCGTTAATCAGCATGGTTTGGTGGCGTGTCCACGCATTCCAAGCTTCTTGGGATACATTTTCAAAAATACGCTTGCCCAATTCGTTGGGCAGCGGTGGGAATTTCATACCTTCGGCTTCTTTGCCGAGTTTGACGCAGTGAACCATACGGGTCATGGCGGTTTTCCTTAAAAACGGGGTTTCAGACGAGGCCTATTTTAACGTATCGGCTGACGTTCGGAAAGGCAGGGCGGTTGCCTACCACATTGCTTTTCTGCGCAAAGGTTCGTTGTGGTCGCCTTTGACCAGCTCCCAAATGGTCAGCCCCATTTGGGGTCCGAGAAGTACATCTTGCGTCCGAACTCCTTCTCATTCGGGGAAGATCTCGCCTTTATTGAAATGGCGGGTTTCACCGTCAAAGCTGGTGATTTTCCACATACCCGAAATCGGAACTGGCTCTTCCTCGACGCCGATGATTTCCTGCGGCGCTTGGGTGTAGATCTTCTTCCCGTCTTTTTCTTCCACTTCCCAGCCGTCCCATCTTCTCGACCAATAATACATCTGTTCGCGGGTAATACCGCCCATATTTTCGCGCGGATATTTTTCGCGTATCGGTTCTAAAGCTCGGTTTAGCGCAATGTAGTCCAAGGGTAAATCTTCGCGGATATCCCCTGTTTCGGGCAGGCTGCCGATTTTAAAAACCTTGATACCGGCAAAGTCGCGCAGAGTAATATCGGGATGATTTGCCAAAACAGACTCTATCCTGCCTGCCGGAAGCTGTCGGTAAAGTTCCCTACCGACCAGTGTGTACCAACTGATACTGCGTATGTTGTATCTATAAAACGTTGACAGATAATCGGTCGTGACCGGAATCAGCCCCAAATTTTCGCGGCAAACCCCGTATTCATACGGCGCACCGTCGTAATAATTATGCGGTGGAATTGCTGCCAGTCCGATATAACCGTGGAAAACATCCAGCTTCTCTGAAATCTTACCGACAAACTCATCCAGTTTTGCCAAATCTTGGGGAGAAGACAAAATTTCCAGTGGCAGATTAAAAAGCAGGGTGCCTAACGGCATATACGGCTCATTTGCCAAACCTGCAGCAATAGAGGTGATATTGAAATAATAGGATGCACTGGTATTTGCATGCTCGCTTTGCATTCCCCACTCGATGTTGGGCGGATTTTTCTCCCGACTATCCAGCCAACGGTAGATTTTATCGCGTTCTTTCAGATATGATTTTTCGGTCAGTTTGACTTCCTTAATATCCCTATGACCTTTTTCGTGCCAAGCTATTGTCAGCTTGTCTTTCGCCCATTCGTAATAGAAATCCATCAAACCGGTTAAGGCATCGGCGACATCATCGCGGGTATTGAAATAGACTACGCCGCGTATGCCCAGTTTCAACAGGGTAAAGCCATGTTCGTTGTAGCGTTTGGTGCGGTCGACGGTGTAGCGGATGGCGGCGAGTTGCTTTTCGATGTCGCTCATGGAATGTCCTTATGGTGATATGACAGACGTCGTCTGAAAGAGTGTAGCGTTTTCAGACGACCTTTACCTTCAAACAGGATTATTCGGCAGAAATATTGGTTGAACGGAATAATGCGGCAAGGGATGGGGTCGTCTGAAACCCGTGTTCGGCTTCGCAGCATAACCAGCCTGCATGTCGCGCGACCTTTTGCTTAGACTTCAAACTTATCCAGCCAAATCCGCCAGCTCTCGTCGGTATCGGCGCAGACGGTCAGGGTTTCGCCGTTGTCGATGCTTTGGAACGACAGGCTGCGGGCGTGGAGCATGAGGCGGGTGGTGCCAAGGTGGGCGGCGGTGGCGTGGTTTTGGCGCAGGTCGCCGTAGTTGGTGTCGCCGACGATGGGGTGGAAGATGTGTTTCATGTGGCGGCGCAGTTGGTGTTTGCGACCTGTGTGCGGGATGAGTTCCGCCCATGAGTAGCGCGAGGTCGGGTAGCGGGCGGCGGATTGGAAGGGCAATTCGGTGCGCGCAAGGCAGCGGTATTGGGTTTGGGCTTCTTGGAGGGTGGCTTCGGTTTGGGATTCGGCGATTTTGTCGGGCTGATATTTGAGGGGGTAGTCGATGAGTCCGTCGTCGGGCAAATAGCCGCGCACGATTGCCCAGTAGGTTTTGCGTGTGGTTTTTTGTTCGAACTGCTGCGTCAGCAGGCGGGCGGCTTCGGGGTCGAGAGCAAACAGGAGGACGCCGGATGTGGGGCGGTCGAGGCGGTGGGCGGGATAAACGTGTTGTCCGATTTGGTCGCGCAGGGTCTGCATGACGAATTGTGTTTCGTGGCGGTCGAGCCAGCTTCGGTGGACGAGCATCCCGGCGGGTTTATTAATGGCGATGGTGCGACTGTCGCGGTAGAGGATTTCGAGCATGGTCTGATGTGGGCGGAAATGGGGGATTGTAACGCAAGCGGTCGCGGCTGCGACGGCAATCTTGAGGCAGAAACGCATAATTCGTTCAAATAAGGAACACTTGCTGCCGTTCATGTTTGCGTTTTCAGACGACCTCGGGTTCTGTCGGTTACAATGTGGGGGTTCAACAAGATGAAGGAAAAACCGTGAGCCTGCTCAAAAAACTGCCCAAGCCTATGCTGACCGATGAGGCGCGCCGCGAGATTCAGGCGCGGGAGTCGTATCATGTTTTGAAGATTATTTCGGAATTTGTCGAGGCGGGCGAGGAGCTGCGGGCGATTCAGCCTGCGGTCAGCATTTACGGCAGCGCGCGCACGCCGGAAAACCATCCCGACTACGAATTTACGCTGCGGCTGGCACGCAAGCTCTCGGATGCCGGTTTTTCTGTCATTTCGGGCGGCGGGCCGGGGATTATGGAAGCGGCGAACAAAGGCGCGTTTGCGGGTGCAAGCCCGGCGGTGGGACTGAATATCGTGTTGCCACACGAACAAAAAGCGAATCCGTATCAGGATTTATCCATCAAGTTCCAACATTTCTTCCCGCGCAAAGTGATGTTTGTGAAACACGCGGTCGCGTATGTCGTCATGCCCGGCGGCTTCGGCACGCTGGACGAATTGTTTGAAAGCCTGACGCTGGTGCAGACGGGCAAAACACCCGACCGCCCGATTATCTTGGTGGGTAAGGATTTTTGGTCGGGCTTGTTGGACTGGATACGCAAAGAGTTGCTCGGGCGCGGGCTGATTGCGGAAGCCGATATGGATTTAATCCGACTGATTGACGGCGAAGATGAAATCATCGAAGAAATCTTCGCGCATTACGAAAACCGTTTGGAAGATTTTTCCGAAGGCGTCAACGCGTGGTCGCTCGGATTGTGACGGGTTGATAGGTCGTCTGAAAACCTTCCGAACCTCGCGGGTGAGTTGAAATCAAGACAAGGCGGCAACGCCGTACTGGTTTAAATTTAATCCAC
>KV796994.1:51723-59038 GCA_001809325.1 Neisseria sp. HMSC077D05
ACGCCGTACTGGTTTAAATTTAATCCACTATAGAATCGTTTCAGACGACCCCTGCCTATTTCGGTACAATACCTTTTCGCCGCAAGGCTGCCACGCCGCCGCGAACATTCCCTTTATCCAATCCACCCGACCCAACCCGACCCAACCCAACCATTTATGACCGATACCGCCCAAATCATCACCAGCTACGGCCGCCGCTACATCGTGCGCACGCCCGACGGCAAAACCTACGAAGCCAGCACGCGCAAAAAGCGGGTGGATTTCGCCTGCGGCGACCGCGTGCATATCCAAACCGTCAACGCCGAACAGGCCGTCATCGAAGACTACCTGCCGCGCGAAAGCCTGCTTTACCGCCAAGACGCTTGGAAAACCAAGCTCATCGCCGCCAATGTCAGCCAGCTCCTTATCGTTACCGCCGCCGTTCCCTCGCCCAGCGAAGCCCTGCTGCAACGCGCCCTTCTAGCCGCCGAAGCCGCGGGCATCCAAGCCGTCATCGTCCTGAATAAAGCCGACCTGCCCGAAACCGCCCTCTGGCGCGAAAAACTCAAATTCTACGAAACGCTCGGTTATCCCGTCATCGAAACCCGCGCGCTGGAAAATGCCGACATCCTGCGCCCCATCCTGCAAGGGCATACCAACATCCTGCTCGGACAAAGCGGCATGGGCAAATCCACCCTGACCAACGCCCTCCTAGGCAACCAAACCGCCCGTACCGGCGACATCTCCACCGCGCTCGACTCCGGCAAACACACCACTACCCACGCCCAGCTTTACGATTTAAACGAAGAAACCCAATTAATCGACTCCCCCGGTTTGCAAGAATTCGGCCTGCACCACCTCCAAGCCGCCGATCTGTTGCAATATTTCCCCGACCTGAGCCATCTCGTCGGGCAATGCCGCTTCCACAACTGCACCCACCGCGCCGAACCCGGCTGCGCCGTCAAAGCCGCCGCCGAAGCAGGCGAAGCCAAGCCCGAACGCATCGAATTTTTGCAACGGATAACGGATGAATTGTTGAGATAGAGTAGGCAGCCGGACTTGTCTTTGTGAAATAAAAAAACGTCGTCTGAAAACTTGGAAATAGGTTTTCAGACGACGTTTTTGTTGGCGATTGAATCATTCATTTTGGCATGGTCGAGCAGGCAGGAAGGACGGTATCAGGAGGCAGCAAGCTGTAATGCTTGCAGCGAGTTGTAGCGTGGGCTTTGCCCACGAAAAAAAACGGTTGGGTCATAGTTTGGTTTGGGGTTTGATTGATAGATTCCGTGGGCGAAGCCCACGCTACGGATTGGCAGTGGGTCTTGGGTTGAATTCAAACATACGGTGTTGCCTCTCGCTTATTCGGCACATACTCTGCCGTTTTGCTCAAAAAGGTCGTCTGAAAATAGCGAAACGCAGCGTGGGCTTTGCCCACGAAAAAACGGCTCGGATTATGACTCGATTTGTAGTTTGATTGACAGATTCCGTGGGCAAAGCCCACGCTACGGATTGGCGGTCGATCTGTTTTATAGTGCGTTAAACTTTTCCGGCCCAATCAAACGTTTCCAAAAAATCAGGCAGTTCTGACAGGCTGTCGAGTATGGCAAGATGCGGGGCGGTGTTCAACATGGCGGCGGAGTGTGCGCCTGTGGTGAGGGCGACGGCGGGGGCTTTGGCGTTGGCGGCCATTTCCAAGTCGTGGGTCGTATCGCCGACAACCAAAGTTTCCTGCGGCGTCAGCCCCAGTTCGTCGCATAGTTTGAAAACCATGTCGGGTGCGGGTTTGGAGGCTTGTTCGCTGGCGCAGGTCGTCGCCATCCAAAAATCGGCTGTACCGGTTTGCGCGATAGAGCGGTCGAGTCCTATCCTGCCTTTGCCTGTGGCGACGGCGAGCCAGTAGCCTTGGTTTTGCAGGGTGTGCAGGCAGGGCAGGGCTTCGGGGAAGAGCGTCATGTTTTGGTTGTTGGGGTTGAGATAGTGTGCGGCGTAGGTTTCCGTCAATTCTTCGCGCATGTGTTCGCCGGCATGCGGGGCGAGGCGGCGGATAATTTCCGGTAGGCTGTAACCGATGAGGGCGCGGACGGCATCGTCATCGGGAACGGGCATACCGCAGTCGGCAAAACTTTGTTGGAAGGTGCGGATAATCGGGCGCGTCGTGTCTGCCAGCGTTCCGTCCCAGTCGAAGATAATTAGTTTAGGTTTCATCGTGCGCTTTCTTTCAGACGACCTTAGGGCAAGATAGAAAAATCATAGCAGAAAATTCGATGCCTGCCTGCTTGCGGATTGATGCAAACGTTAAAAAATCCTAACTGAATTCAAACGCTAAGGACGTATGAATTTAGGTAAAAGGGTCGTCTGAAAAGTTTCAGACGACCCCTTGTTTATGGTTTCTTGCCGGAGAACATGAAGGAAGACGTTGCTCTGACTCCCTGCTGCAGGCTTATCTTTTCATTTTGTGGAAGATGATGGGCTGTTCCGGCGCGCGGGTCAGTTGGCGCGGCAGCGTCAGCATCGCCAATATCCAGACGCTCAATGCGTAAAGAAATATTCCGCCTTGCTGCATGCCGCCCAATGCCGCGCTGCCCAGCAAAGATGCCAAGATAATCACGACCAAAGCCGCCGCACACGCCGCCGCGCCGCTTAAAAACAGGGCGTAGCGGAAATGGCGGCGCATCATTTTTTTGTAGGCGAGTTTGGTCAGTCCGCCCGCGATAATCAGGTTGAAAAAGCCGAATACGCCGCAGATAAACCAAACGATGGCGTCATCCCAGCCCGCTACTTGCCGCAACTGCCCGTTTTGGAATGTCAGCAGCAGCCCGGAATGGCGGAACAGCCCGACTGTGATGATTTCGTGCAGCAGCAATGCCAGGGGCAGGGTCAGGAAAATCAGGGCAATCAGCAGCGGGCGGTAGGGTTTTTCTTGGGTGAGGTACATGATGGATAGGGAAGGGGGTGGATGTGGTGCGGCGTCTGTGTGGGATGCTGTCGGCGTGCCTTAATTCAGTATCTGCCGCACTTGTTTCAAAACCTGCCAAGCTTTTGCTTTGAGCTGCGGTTGGCGCAGCAGGCGGGCAGGGTGGGGAAGGATGAAGCGGGGGGTGTTGCCGCAGAGTGTGTCTATCAATGGGGCAAGTTCGGGTTTTTCAAAGATTTGACCCACCAATAAAACAGCCTTCGCCTGCGTATCGGCCAGCTCTCGGGCAAGCTGTGGCAGCTCGGCTTGAATTTGTTCGTCAGTAGGGTGCGGACTGAAAACGGGCGCCGCTTTGACCCAGCTGGTTTTGTATGCCTGCTGCGGCGACAGGCGGATGGCGGCAAGCATATTGTCGAGCAGGACGCCGACCGCGCCGTGAAAGAGCTGTCCGTGCAGGCTGTCTTCGGTTGCGGGACAGATACTGATGATGATGACTTCGGACGGATGCGCTTCGGTCTGCAGGCGCGGGAGGTCGTCTGAAACGGTTGTGGCGGTAGTTTTGCCAGTGTTTTCGGGTAAGGAATGCGTCCGCGCGGACGGGGAAGGCGCGTCAACCGGAGCGGCAGTCGACGGGATAGGGGGCGTTGTTGCGGAGGCGGTTTTTTCATGTTGAACCGCCGCCATCGCCGCCATGCGGGCATGATGTGCCGATGCGGAAATCGTGCGGACGGCTTCGGCAACTTGGGTGGCAGCAGGCTTTTGCGGCTGCGTAACGGGCGCATCGCCCGCAGGCGGGATGACTTTGGCGTGACGGTTCAGCCACATCGGGCCTAAGCCTAATGCCTGATGCAAGTGGAGATAGCGGCTGCTTAACATGGTTTTTCCATTAATACGGCGTCTTCATGCCCGCCTTCGGGCAGGGAATAGTAATGTTTGCGGATGCCAACCTCGGTAAAGCCGTATTTGAGATACAGCGATTGGGCGGCGGCATTGCCGGCGCGGACTTCCAACAGCAGGCGCTTGATACCGGCGGTTTGGGCGTGGCAGAACCAATGTTCCAAAAGTGCAGCGGCAATGCCTTGGCGGCGGTATTCAGGGGCGGTGGCAATCAAATGCAGCTCGGATTCATCCAATATATCCTGCCACACGATAAAGCCGCTGATGACGTCGTCGGTCTCGCAGACCCACAGTTTATCCGTACTCTGCGCCAGCGCGGAGGCGAATTGTTTCACAGACCAGGGCGAAGGGTTGCTGAGAGCATCAATCGCGGCAAGGGCAGGGCAGTCGTCTGAAAAAGCGGGGCGGATATTCATGCCTGTACTTTCCGTTCTGCCTGCTCTTTGGCGGTCAGCGCGACTTTGTTGCGGACATAAAGCAATTCGGCGTGCGCGGCATCGGACGCGGGATAACGCCCGCTGAGTGCCAGCTTGAGATAGTCGGAAGCGGCAGGCATTTGCGGCGTGCCGGCAAAGGGCGGCGCATCGGTCAGGGCAAACGCATTGCCTATGCCGCCGGTAAACGCACGGCCTTCGGGTTCGACAATTTCAGCCGCTTTGCCGACCTGATAATCGCCGAGCCGTTGGTGCGCGCCCGTGTCGAACCATGCGTAAAACACCTCGCCCATACGCGCGTCGGTTGCCGCCAGTACGCAGCTTTGTTCGGGCAGCAAATACGCCGCCGCATCCAGACAGGGGATGCCGATAAGGGGCGTATCAAACGGCGTCGCCAAACCTTGCGCCACGCCTGTTCCGATACGCAAACCGGTAAACGCGCCGGGACCTTGTGCATAGACGATCACACCCAAATCCGCCGCCGCAATACCCGCTTGTTCAAACAAAACACGAATCTGAGGCAGGATCAAATCGGATTGCTTCGTGCCGACATCTTCATGAAACGAAACAATCTGTCCATCGGTTTGCAACGCTAGGGACAGGTAGGAAGTGCTGGTGTCGATGGCAAGGACGGGTCGTCTGAAATCGGCTTGCATGGCGTGTTCTTCAAGATAAAAATTTTAGGATGGATTATAGCATTGTCGTCTTGATTCATGCCCGATAGGGTTTTCAGGCGACCTCAATGATGTTTCAGCACTTTAAAAAAGGACTGTCTCGAAACTGGGGCAGGGCAGGCAAGCCGTTACCAAACCGATTTCCCAACTCAGGTCTGCCTTGCGCTGAATGGTCAATTTGTTCCCAACAGGATTGACGACAATCAACCGGTGGCTTTAAAATGAATTCAAGAATCGTTATTATTTTTACATCATCAGGAGAAAATTTATGGCAAAAAAAGTCAGCATTTTAGTAGGCAGCCTGCGTAAAGGCTCGTTCGCCCGCAAAGTGGCGCAAAACGTCATCCCCATGTTCCCCGAAGGCTACGATGCCCAAATCGTCGAAATCGGCCATTTGCCGCTCTACAATTTCGACTACGACGACCCCGCCGAAACCGACTTCCCCACGCCCGAAAGCTACACCGCCTTCCGCGAAACCATCAAAGCCTCCGACGGCGTATTGTTCGTCACCTCCGAAAACAACCGCACCATCCCCGCCTGCCTGAAAAACGCAGTAGACATCGGCTCCAAACCCAACGCCGACGTCGCATGGAAAAACACACCCGCAGGCATCATCAGCCATTCCGTCGGCAAAATGGGCGGTTACAGTTCGCAAAAAAACCTGCGCCTTGCCTTGTCCTACTTCAATATGCCGCTGACCGGACAGCCCGAAGTCTTCCTCGGCAACTCCCCCACCTTATTTGACGACAACGGCAAACTCATCGAATCAGCGCGCAGCTTCGTTCAAGGCTACATCGACCAACTCGTCGCCCTCATCGAGAAGAACCCCAAATAAAACCAGCAGAAAAACTGCCGGATTTTAGAAAATAGCTGATTTTCTAAACATCAAAGGTTTAATGCAGAAAGGTCGTCTGAAATCTAAGGTTTCAGACGACCTTTCTTTTATTGGAAATTAGACGTGACAGTATAAATTGGCATGTAAAAAGAAATGATTTAAAGGAAGAGACCGCGTATTATCGCTACTTGGACAAACAGTACCAAGAAAGGAAAAACCGATGGCTATTCGAATGACCCACAAGGCAATCAGTAAGTGTGTCATGGTGAGATCGCTGGCTACCGTCCTGTTAGCTCTAGTTTCATTCACTGTTCATGCTTTAAACAATGAGAAAAACATGCCACAGCAGGTTACTTTGGAATTAGGTAAAAAAGGGCCGGCAAGCTTCAAACAGATCGGCACAATTACGGATCACTATACTGCTGGAGAAGTTGCTGGCTTCTTGGATTTAAACTGGCATCCTAAACAATTGGGTATTGTTACTATCCGACACAACCGGCATGGCATTACCTTTCCGCATATTTTTCATGTCATGGGTACAATGTGGGCTGATTATCCAAACGAAGGAGTGACTAGTATAAAGTTAACTGGAGGAATTAGTTCTACTGAGTTTGTCCGTCACCTTGAGGCTTACGATTTGTGGCTCAAGTTGCTCAATCAAATTAAGGATGCAGGTTGGCAGCCTTACATTGAACTATCCAGTGAACGACTGAAAGGAAAAGAGGCTTTACGGTATCTTGTTGATAATAAAAATGTCGATATAGTAAAAGATCCTTGGACAGTTCCTGATTATGTGTCTTGGAGATCTATCATGTCAGGTCCTGATCCATTTCTAATTTTTTATCAGGATGGTGTCTTAATGTTGATAACGTTTATGCAAACCATAAGTAGCCAGGAGGATTTCGATAGCAAAAATATCAAGTTAGACTACCAAGAATGGGGACAATATATGATGGATATAGAGTTTGAAACAGTGCGATTCAGTATACGTGAGCAAATGCATAATGAATTTATACCTGACAATCTAGATATAGATAAATTTGGAGAAGAAATAAATAGAATTGATGCTGACCTCCTTGGAAATTGGCCACGCTATCTAAAACGACAACAGGCAGAAAGAGCTAAAAGGGAAAAAAAACTTGTTGATAACGGGTATAAAATCGATACGGAGCACAAGGATCCGGATGTGTTACCTTATTTACAGAAAGAGCCGAAATTTTAGCTGATTACAGCAAAGTATTAATATTTCAAATTTCAGTAGACATAGGTTAATTTGAAGGCTTTAACAGAAGTTTGTAGAGGTCGTCTGAAAGTTTTCAGACGAAGGCGGATTCGCATTTGAAGTGCAACTTTCCATAACAGAAAAAGGCCAGTATGCGGTAGCATACGGCCTTTCCTGCAAGAAAGATTGCCATGAGCTACACACAACTGACCCAAGACGAACGATACCATATCCAATACCTGTCCCGCTACTGCACCATCGCCGAAATCGCCAAACAGCTTAACCGCCACAAAAGCACCATCAGCCGTGAAATCAGACGGCACCGTACCCAAGGGCAGCAATACAACGCCGAGAAAGCCC
>KV796995.1 GCA_001809325.1 Neisseria sp. HMSC077D05
GAGTCCTTTGAAGAAATAGGCAGATAATCGATGCTATCGAAATGATAGACGCTTGATTCTAGCACGGACTCGATTGATATGCTTAAAACTATTTGTATGGAATGGCAGGGTTATTGTTTCGGGATATGTTGAATATCAAAATAAGGTCGTCTGAAATCTGTGTACAGGTTTTCAGACGACCTTAGATTTTGTTGTGGGCTGATTGTTAGGAGGAAGCAGTGACAGACAATTTAAGTAGAGGTATTTCCCCCAATTGTCGGCTGCCGCTAAAACCCAATTAACCCAAATTAAACGCTTTATGCAGGACGCGGGTGGCGAGTTCCATGTATTTCTCGTCAATCAAGACGGAAACTTTGATTTCTGAGGTGGAAATCATTTGGATGTTGATGCCTTCTTCGGCGAGGGTGCGGAAGATTTTGGCGGCAACGCCGACGTGCGAACGCATGCCTAAGCCGACTGCGGAGACTTTGCACACGGTGTCGTCGCCGTCAATGGCGGCTGCGCCGATGCTGTCTTGCAGCTTGGTCAGGATTTCGATGGTTTGTCTGTAATCGCCGCGCGGTACGGTGAAGGAGAAATCAGTGGTGCCTTCGCTGCCGACATTTTGGATGATCATGTCGACTTCGATGTTGGCATCGGCAACCGCGCCTAAAATCTGATAGGCGACGCCGGGTTTGTCGGGTACGCCGCGCACGTTGATGCGGGCTTGGTTTTTATCGAATGCGATACCGGTTACGGCAGCTCTTTCCATGTTGTCGTCCTCTTCAAAGGTAATTAAGGTGCCGTTGCCGCCGTCTTGCAGGCTGCTCAGTACGCGCAGGCGCACTTTGTATTTTCCGGCGAATTCTACTGAACGGATTTGTAAGACTTTCGAGCCGAGGCTTGCCAGTTCGATCATTTCTTCAAATGTAACCGTATCCATGCGGCGCGCTTCGGGTACGACGCGGGGGTCGGTGGTGTAAACGCCGTCTACGTCGGTATAGATTTGGCATTCGTCCGCTTTGAGGGCTGCGGCGAGTGCAACGGCGGAGGTGTCGGAACCTCCGCGTCCGAGCGTGGAAATATCGCCTTCGCTGCTGATGCCTTGGAAACCGGCGACGATGACGACTTTGCCATCGGCGAGGTCGGCGCGCATTTTTTCGTCATCGATGCTTTCGATGCGGGCTTTGGTGTGGGCGGTATCGGTTTTGAGGGCGACCTGCCAGCCGGTGTAGCTTTTGGCATCCACGCCGATGTCTTTCAATGCCATTGCCAAAAGGCCGATGGTCACTTGTTCGCCGGTAGCTAAAACTACGTCCAGCTCGCGCGGATCGGGATGCTCCTGCATTTCGTGCGCCAGCGCAACCAAGCGGTTGGTTTCGCCGCTCATGGCGGATACGACGACAACGATGTCGTGTCCTTCGGCGCGGGCTTTGGCGACACGTTTGGCTACGTTTTTAATGCGTTCGGGCGAGCCTACTGATGTGCCGCCGTATTTATGTACGATTAACGCCATGTTTCGTGCTTTCTTGAGGGGAGTTGGTCGGGCAGCATGGTTTGCTGGAAAAGGGCTTATTATTACTATTTTTTACATGAAATTCAAGGCTGGGACGGGAATAATCGAATTTTCTACCGGAATCGGAGAATAAGGGCGGTGGAGTGTCATTCATGACAAAAGGTCGTCTGAAAACCAAGAGGATGGTTTTCAGACGACCTTTTGTTTCAGTTGGGTAATGAAACCGAATCAGGAGCAATGAATTGACGGTTTGATTGGTTTTGGGAGTATGGTTTGCCGTCAAGCGGTGCGGTGTTTTTTGCCGCGTATCCATTTGGTCAATATGCCGCCTTCACTGCCAAAGATGACGGACAGGGTATATAAGACGCCGCAACACAAAATAATGGCAGGGCCGGACGGTATTTCGACGTGATATGAAAACAGTAAGCCCGCAAAGCCGCAGAAGAGTGCCAGCAAGACTGACAATAAAATCAACATGCCCATATTTTTCGCCCACAAGCGCGCGGTAATGGCGGGCAGCATCATCAAACCGACCGACATCAGCGTGCCGAGTGCCTGAAAGCCGGCAACCAGATTCATGACTACCAACACGAGAAACGCGACATGCCAAAAGCCGCCTTTCCCGCCAACGGCTTTTAGAAACAGGGGATCGATGCTCTCCAAGACTAAGGGGCGGTAGATGATTGCCAAGACGGCAATCGTTACGCTGGCGGCGATGGCAATCAGTTGCAAGGCGGGGATGTCCACTGCCAAGACGGAACCGAACAGCAAATGCAGCAAATCTACGTTGCCGTCTTTTTGTTTGCTGACCAAGATGACGCCGATTGCCAGACTGCTCAAATAAAATGCGGCAAAGTTGGCGTCTTCTTTCAAGGAGGTAAAACGGCTGACCAATCCTGCCAAAAGAGCCATCAGCATGCCGGCAACAAAGCCGCCGATACTCATTGCCGGCAGGCTCAAACCGGCGAAAATATAACCTATCGCGGCTCCGGGCAAAACGGCATGACTTAATGCGTCTCCAACCAGGCTCATGCGGCGCATCACGAGGAAGACGCCGACAGGTGCGGCACTGAGTGCCAGACAGAATATCGATGCCAGCGCATAACGCATGAAATCGAACTCTGCGAACGGAAAAATCAGTAAATCGTAAAAATTCATGGTGTTTGCCGTTTGGGTTTGAGAATAATCGATGCAGGCGCATTATCCTGATTCTGCTGCATAAGGGCAAATAAGATAACCGCCTGCAATCGTTTTCAGACGACCTTAAAAGGTTGCGGCTTCTGCCAAGATTTTACCTGCCAAGTCTTTGGGCGACAGGTTGGGTTCGCTTTGCAGCGGCCATTCGATGCCGACGGTCGGGTCGTTCCAAATCAGCGAATGTTCGGCTTTCGGGTTGTAATAGTCCGTGCATTTGTAAACGAATTCGGCTTCATCGCTCAAAACGTAAAAGCCGTGTGCAAAACCTTCTGGCACCCACAGTTGGCGTTTGTTTTCCGCCGACAGGATTTCGCCCGCCCATTTGCCGAAAGTCGGCGAACCTTTGCGCATATCGACGGCAACGTCAAACACTTCGCCGACAACAACGCGGACGAGTTTGCCTTGCGTGTTTTCGGTTTGGTAATGCAGGCCGCGCAATACGCCTTTGCCTGATTTGGAATGGTTTTCCTGTACGAAGGTGCGGTCGCAGACGTTGGCCTTAAACCATTCGTCGCGGAAGGTTTCCATAAAGAAGCCGCGCGCGTCGCCGAAGACTTGCGGTTCTAAAAGTTTGACTTCGGGAATGGTGGTATCAATGATTTTCATATTTTCAATTCCACTTGAACGAATTAAGAAAAACTACGCGTGATTCGATGAATATAGTGGATTAACTTTAAACCAGTACGGCGTTGCCTCGCCTTGCCGTACTATCTGTACTGTCTGCAGCTTCGTCGCCTTGTCCTGATTTAAATTTAATCCACTATACAATCTGTTTGACCTTACCGGTTTATGCCTGCCAGCAGGCGTAACAGATATTGACCGTATTGGTTTTTTGCCATCGGGCGGGCGAGTTCTTCCAGACGCTCGTCTGAAAGCCAGCCGTTGCGCCAGGCGATTTCTTCGAGACAGGCGACTTGCAAGTCTTGGATGTTTTGCACGGTTTGGACGAATGAAGCGGCTTCGTGCAGGCTTTCGTGCGTACCGGTGTCCAACCATGCAAAGCCGCGTCCCAAAAGCTGGACGGACAATGAGCCGTCGTCAAGATACATTTGGTTTAGCGTGCTGATTTCGAGTTCGCCGCGTGCGGACGGTTTGACTTGTTTCGCAAACTCGACGACGCGGTTGTCGTAGAAATATAAGCCTGTTACCGCCCAGTCGGATTTGGGCTGTTTCGGTTTTTCTTCGATGGATAAGGCGTTGAAGTTTTCGTCAAATTCAACGACGCCGAAACGTTCGGGGTCTTTGACTTGGTAGCCGAACACGGTGGCACCGTGTTTTTTAGAAGCAGCCTGTTTCAGAGTTTGGGTAAACGACTGACCGTAGAAAATATTGTCGCCCAAGACCAAGCAGACGTTGTCGTTGCCGATAAATTCTTCGCCGATGATGAATGCTTGCGCCAAGCCGTCGGGGCTGGGCTGCTCGGCGTAGCTGATGGAGATGCCGAAATCGCTGCCGTCGCCGAGCAGTCGTCTGAAAGACGGGTTGTCTTCGGGGGTGGTAATAACCAAGATTTCGCGTATTCCTGCCAGCATCAATACGGACAGGGGGTAGTAGATCATGGGTTTGTCGTACACGGGCAGAAGCTGTTTGGATACGCCGCGCGTGATGGGGTAGAGGCGTGTGCCGCTGCCGCCGGCAAGGATGATGCCTTTCATAAGTTTCTCCTGAAGTGATGTATTTTGATTTTCAGACGACCTCCCTGACTTAGAAGGTCGTCTGAAAACTTATTTTTCTGTTCCTAAGCGTTCCAAACGGTAGCTGCCGTTCAATACATTTTGCCACCAGGTTTTATTGTCCAAATACCATTGCACCGTTTTGCGGATGCCGGATTCGAACGTTTCCTGCGGTTTCCAGCCCAGTTCCCTACCGATTTTGGCGGCGTCGATGGCGTAGCGCACGTCATGGCCGGGGCGGTCTTGCACGAAGGTAATCAAATCTTCGTAACGCGCCACGCCGGCTGGTTTTTCGGGAACGAGTTCTTCCAGCAGGGCGCAGATGGTTTTAACCACCTCGATATTGGCCTTTTCATTGTGTCCGCCGATATTGTAGGTTTCGCCGACGACGCCTTCGGTAACAACCTGATACAGCGCGCGGGCGTGGTCTTCGACAAACAGCCAGTCGCGGATTTGCATCCCATCGCCGTACACGGGCAGCGGTTTGCCGTCGAGCGCGTTCAGAATCATTAACGGAATGAGTTTTTCGGGGAAGTGATACGGACCGTAGTTGTTCGAACAGTTGGTTACGATGGTGGGTAAACCATAAGTTCGCAACCATGCGCGCACGAGGTGGTCGCTGGATGCTTTAGAGGCAGAGTAGGGGCTGGACGGGGCGTAAGGTGTGGTTTCGGTAAACAAATCATCCGTACCGTGCAAATCGCCATAGACTTCATCGGTGGAAATATGGTGGAAACGGAACGCCGCCTGTTTTTCAGACGACATCTGCTGCCAATAGGCGCGAGCGGCTTCAAGCAGGTTGAACGTGCCGACGATGTTGGTTTGGATAAACTCGCCTGCGGAATCGATAGAGCGGTCAACATGACTTTCTGCCGCCAAGTGCATCACGGCATCAGGCTGGTGTTGTGCAAACACGCGGTCAAGTTCGGCACGATCGCAGATGTCCACTTGCTCAAAAGCGTAACGAGGACTGTCGGCTACATCAGTCAGCGACTCGAGATTGCCTGCGTAAGTTAACTTGTCGAGATTGATGACGGAATCTTGGGTATTTTGGATGATGTGGCGGACAACTGCCGAGCCGATAAAGCCCGCACCGCCAGTAACGAGGATTTTTTTCATGGGATGGGTCTAAGATACAGTACAGCCTTGAATTATAACTGTATACGCGTATACGTGTATACATGGAGGGAATTTAACGACATAGTATTTTTCTTGCCGTTTAGGTGAAATTTATGCCATTCATCTTAATAAATATATTCGTCATTATGGTTATGGTATATTCCAGGCGTTCATCATAAATTCATCCTAGTGTTATCATGACTGCCCGCCAATCCTACCACCTCACCT
>KV796996.1:0-10555 GCA_001809325.1 Neisseria sp. HMSC077D05
TATCTGTACTGTCTGCGGCTTCGTCGCCTTGTTCTGATTTAAATTTAATCCACTATATGTTGAGACAATATAAGGAGAAAACGCGATGTCGTCCTAACGAATTTCATTTGCCAAAAAATAAAGCGGTCGTTCATGTAGCAAATACAGAACGACCGCTTGAGTTCAGCACCATTTTAGATTGTCTTCGACAGCAAACTGCTAAGGATTTGCTGTCTTAATGATTCATTGTCTGAATATATGGAAGACAAATCATGCGATACCGTTATCCAATGGTTTATTTTTTCTCTTTCGGCATTTGAGATACCAAGGACAGGTTCACATCCAAGCCTTCGATTTGGAAGTGAGGACGGGCAAACAGGCGCACTTTAAAGAAGCCGGGGTTGTCTTCGATATCTTCAACCAAAACTTTGGCTTCACGCAAAGGATGCGTTGCTTGCAATTCGTCGCTTGGATCTGTCATTTCAGTAACCAAGGTATTGATCCAATTGTTCAATTCCAGTTCGAGCATGCGGCGGTCTTTGGTTGTGCCAATGTTTTCGCGTTGGATCAGTTTGAGATAGTGGGCCAGACGGGAGAGCAAGAAAACATAAGGCAGACGGGCATTGATGCGGCTGTTTGCCGTCGCTTCTTTGGTTTCGTAGAGCGCAGGTTTTTGTGCTGAGTTGGCCGAGAAGAAGCAGGCGTAATCGCGGTTTTTATAGAAAGACAGCGGTACGAAGCCCAAATTGGCAAATTCAAATTCGCGGGTTTCAGGAATCAGAACTTCGGTAGGAATTTTCACTTGGTTGCCAGTGCCCAAATCATACATATGGATAGGCAAATCTTCGATCAAACCACCGGCTTGTGGTCCGCGGATTTGGACGCACCAGCCATTGTTAATAAAGCTGCGAACCATGTTGGCAGCAAAGGCAAAGGATGCGTTTGCCCATAAGTAACGATCGTGTTCGGTGCCTTTAACTTGTTCTTCGTAATTGAAGCTGCGTACAGGAACTGTATCGCTACCGTAAGGCAGACGGGCAAGGAAGCGGGGCAGGGTCAGGCCGATATAGCGCGCATCATCGGTCTCGCGGAAGCTTTTCCATTTGATGTATTCGGCACGGTCCATATAGTTCGCCAAGTCCTGAATGCCGGCGACTTCTTCCATGCTTTCTTTACCGAAGAAAGATGGGCCGACAGAGCCGATGAATGGCATGTGTGCAGAAGCGGAGACGCGTGAAATATTGCGCAGCAAAGCCATGTCTTGCGGGCTGCGGTCAAATTCGTAGTTGGAGATGACTGCGCCGATAGGTTCGCCGCCCGGGGTGTCGTATTCGTTGCTATAGGTGTGGCGATACAGTCCGCTTTGGACGATTTCCGGCGCATCTTCAAAGTCTTGAATCAAGTCTTCTTTTGAGACGTCGAGGATTTCGATTTTAACATTGTGACGGAAGTCTGTACGGTCAACCAAGAATTTCAGACCGCGCCATGCAGATTCGATTTTTTGGAATTCTTCGTTATGGAGGATTTCATCTAATTGGTGGCTGAGCTGTTCGTCAATGCGTGCGATGTGGTAGTCCAACAGGCTTTTGTCGAGGCGTTCTACTTTTTGAGATGAATCTTGAATCATCTTTAAAAATACGCTGACCGCTGCTGCGATGCGTTCATCCGCAGAGGCTTCGGACATTTTTTCGGCGCTTTGGAACTGTTCGATGTCGATGACGGAGTCGACGGCGTTTAAATTGATTTTTTGGCACAGCGCTTCATAAACACTGGCTGTGTTTTCTTGTTCTATAACGGTTGTTTGGGCTTCTTGGCGTTTTTGCATATTTTAAATCCTTACGGGTGTTTTCAGACGACCTTGTGTTTTATTTGTTAACAGGTGCAATTTTTTCGAGGCGGTCGCGCAGTTCGGCAGATAGATTTTCGTCACGCAAGATGGTTTCCAGTTCGCGACGGAATGCCGAATCGTCCAACAGGTTGGATTTCAAGTCACGGAGCAGGTTACGCATAGCCAATAAAGCGCGCAGCTCGGGAACATTTTGTGCAATTTGTTCCGGATGGAAATCCCGCATAGATTTGAAATTCAAATTGATGTTCATCTCGCCGCCGGCAGGGGAGAGGGTGTTTTTCACAGTCAGGTTGGCTTTAGGATTGAAGTCGGACAATACGGAATCAAAGTTGTTTTTGTTGATATTGACTTTTTCTTTTTCGGCAAGATCGCGTTTGTCTTGACCATTACTGTAATCACCGGTGACTAAAAGTTTGAGCGGAAGCTCGACTTTTTTCTGTGCGCCTCCGGTATGGAGGTCTAGTTTGATATTGATACGTGAAGGTGGAACTTCGTTTTGGAAACTTTTGCTCACGGCTAATCCTATTCTCTGTTATGTGTTGAAGGGAAAATCTTTCGTTTCAAATGAAATATAAATACTAAATTTGGATATATTTCTATCTAAATAGTATAAATGTTAGGTATACTGTTGTCTATTGCATTCAAAATTTATCTGACAAAAGGTATTTAAAAGGTATAAACAGTGAAATTTCATAAACCATTATGGGAAGAGGGTGTCTTGCTCTCTCCTCAGCACTTCCAACAGCAGAACGTTTTTAATAGTTACATTTATGCAACAATAATAAAATTGATGGGCGAATTCAAGTGGGGATGTTTTCGTTGCGAGTTCGATCAGCAGACACTTGAGTTAGGAAAAATTAAATTGAATGAACTTCAGGCCTGCCTGCCGGACGGAACCTTGATTGATTTGCAGTCGGGCAGTGGCTCTGTTGAAGTTCGTGACATCAATAGCCTGCCTATGAGAGCAAGAAATACAGTGTTGCTGGCTCTCCCAGTTTATCAAGCGCATGTACCGAATTTGGTGGATGAAAACGGGGCTGGAAATACCCCCAGACGGTTTGTGAAAAAGTTTGAGCAAGTTGAGGATTTATTTTCCGCTGAGGAGGCAGAACTTGCCGTTGAGCAATTAAATTTACAAATTCGTTTTGATTTCGAGGATAATGACGATTACATTACATGCCCCATCGGCGTAGTGGAGAAAAACGAGAATGGGGCATTGATTTGGTCTAAAGACTACATCCCTCCATTATTGTCGATTACAGGTTCGGAAGTTTTACTTTCATGTCTGAATAGAATCACTTTGCTGGTGTTGTCCCGTATAGATAACTTATCTGCCCGCCGCCGGGCGCGTAGTGAAAATACGGTCGATTTTTCTGTGTCTGACTCAACCTTGTTCTGGTTCTTGCATGGATTAAATACGATTTATCCTGAATTGAAACATTTGAATGATTACCCGCAGCAACATCCTGAGGAGCTTTATAAACTCTTAGTGCGTCTGCTTGGTATGTTGTATACATTCAGGGTGAGTGAATCTGTGAATGAGATGGAACCATACGATCATTTTGATCTGTTTGGAACCTTCAACCGTTTGGAGTTGAAAATCCGCAGTCTGTTAGATGAAGTCATTCCATCGCCTGTCATCGAATTGTCGTTAGAACATACAAAATCCACACATTGGCGAGCTCAGATATTTGACAGCAGAATTGATGATAATGCGGAGTTTTATATCTCGGTACATTCTGATTCCGTTGTTTTTGCTGAATTGCAGAAGCAATTGCCATTGGTCAGCAAAATTGGTGCACCTGAAGACGTGGAACGCGTTATCAATACGGCAGTAATGGGAGTGCCTTTGCAGTTGTTGAATCAAACCCCTCCTGGTTTGCCGTTCCGAATGGATAATGTTTACTTCAGATTAGACAAACGGCATGTGGCATTTTCAAGAATGATGCAATCGCAGGTATGTAGTATTTACGTTCCAACATCTATACCCAATTTACATTTAAGCTTGTTTGCAGTAGTGAGTATTTAATATGAACCATAATCCATTGATTCGAAGTGAATTAAGAGATACTGCTTTGACCGTATCCGCATTATCGGCAGGTTTTAGTCCCGAGCATGCCTCAACATGGTATGAATATGGCAAAACTTTGGTAGAGAATTTAAGAAAAAATTTAGCAAACTCTGGTCGTAGTGCAGAGGAGATTGAAGAGATTTCTTATGCGCAGTGTGCGCTTTTGGATGAGGTTGCACTGCAGAATCTGCAAGGAAGTGATCGAGAAGTGTGGGAAATGAATCCCATGCAAGTACATTTCTTCCAATCATACAATGCGGGCGATGTATTGTGCGACAAAATTGAAAAGCTGTGCAAAACAGGCAGTGCCAATTCTTTGATCGCTGAGGCATATTTGAGTGTAATCAATTTGGGCTTCAAGGGACGTTATATTTTAGATGAAATGGCTCTTCAAAATTCACAAAATAGCTTGAAAAAAATGGTTGCTGGGTTGTCTAGCAATGCGGTAACTCAAGATGGGCAAATATTCTATGTCGATCGTAAAAGCATGCCTCTTAAGAGTTTGCTGACGATTAGTCCGATATGGGTATTTATCTGTTGTTCTGTGATTGCAGTAGTAGCTTATTTTGCATTTGGATACTATCTGGATACTTTGGCTGAACAAACTCAAGCATTATAAATTTAGAGTAATTTCATAATGACTTATCAAAAGCTCTCGTCTTTCATTATTTTTATAGTAGTTGAGCTTATACTGTTTTATGTATTGGCAATATATTGGCAAGCTAGTTGGATGCTGAAAGGCGGTATTCTAGCTTTGTCAATTGTTGCTATATTTTGTGCTTGGTTAATCAGGCAGCGTAAGAACAAGGAAAATATCAGTATTGGTTCAGAAGTTTGGCAGCAAATTGCGACAGAATTAAATAATACTGGATTTACTGGGCGTTACGTTTTACGTATGCCTGATTCTGCAGTGAAGATGTCGAATTTAGTCGAGAGGTATGATGACACAGTATATATAAATATTTTTAATCCAGAACATTTATACACTGTAGTTTGGAATCTGCTTCAGAATATAGCCCGTAAACAAATCTCACTTAGCATAGAGCTGGTGTTGTCTCCCGCCATAAATGCCGATGTATCTATGGTTATGCGGGGGTGGTTGCGCAATATATTGTTTTTGCAAAAAAAGATGGGTATATCTATACCTGTAAGTTTTGTTATTCGTGCCCCCTTTCTTTTCAAAGAGTCTTCAGATAAAAGAGAGCTATTTTTTGCCTTAAAAACACAGGGCAGATGGAATGTATTAAATATTAATCAGTTTTTTACTGATTTTAAAGAAAGTTTGTCTATTGAGTTTTTACGGCAAAATAAACAATCAAACGGTTGTCAATACATATGGCTGATCGAGGCACTCAATTGCGTCGAAGAGCAATTGTTGAATCGTACAGACGGGGGGTGGGAATATGTCGATGTACGCAGCTTAAGCGTAGTTGACGATGGAGACTGCCAAGCCAAATCAGTATGGGCAACTTATATTTCTAAGAATACACAAGGGTTAATCCATTCTTTTAATAATTATCAAGGTAATCAATTTCAATATATTCATACCGAATTGTCAGATAAATATACCGTTTATCATAAAAATCATGCTATTGATATACTTTTTAAAGTATTATCTGTTTGTGCATTAGGTTTTTTATCTGCTTCGTTTTTCTCTATGAAAAACAATAGCCGTTTAATAGAACAAATCAGCCGGCATATAGAAAATGTTCGGTCTGAGGCAAATTCAAATGAGCGGCAACAACATTTGGTATTGCTAAAGCAGGATTTGCAATTGCTTGAGAAATACCGTGATGAGGGTGTACCAGCACATTTAGGATTAGGGTTATATCGTGCGGATTTATATATTCCAAAGTTAAAAGCCTTAATGCCGAAAGATCCTCCACCTCCAAAACCGATAAAACCGGAACCTGTGAAACCTGTAGTTATTACTTTAGACAGCTTGGCTTTGTTTGAAACAGGTCAGTTTGAACTAAAAAATAATGCCAATAAAGCATTGATTGGTGCATTAAAAGCAATTGAGTCACATCCTGATACACGAATTTTAGTTGAAGGACATACTGATAATGTTGGAAATCCTGTTTCTAATCAGCAATTATCAGAAAAGCGTGCTCAATCGGTCAAAGATTGGTTGGTTATCTCTTCTAATGTTCCGGAGAGTCGGTTTGAGGTTAAAGGATTGGGTGATACCAAGCCTATTGCAGATAATCAGACGGAAGAAGGTAAGGCCAAAAACCGTAGGGTTGAGATCATACTGATTCCGTCTGTAAAACAGTAAATTTAATGCAGCACAAGTTGCTTTAAGCCTCACAACTTAAGGCGTTTTCAATAAAACTAAGGAGTAAAAATATGGCAATTCCTGCTTATATGTGGTTGAAAGACGATGGCGGTTCCGTTATTAAAGGTTCTGTTGACGTCAATGGTCGCGAAGACAGCGTTGAAATCGTTGAGTTTCTGCACAATGTCCGTATTCCTACGGATGCCAATACCGGCAAACTGACAGGTACTCGCGTTCACGAACCTATCGTATTGTTCAAAGAATACGATGCTTCTTCACCATACCTGTACAAAGCAGTAACAACTGGTCAAACTTTGAAAGAAGTAGAAATCAAGTGGTACCAAATTGACGCTTCCGGTCAAGAGAAAGAGTATTTCAATACCAAACTGGACAACGTTAAAGTTGTAGCAGTGGGTCCTGTAATGCACAACATCAAAGATCCTGCTCGCGAACGTTACAATCACTTGGAACGCGTTGAATTGCGTTACGAAAAAATCACTTGGACTTATAAAGACGGAAACATCATTCATTCCGACAGCTGGAACGAAAGCCGCGCTTAATAATCCACATAAAGTGCTGCCTGATAAAGGTAGCACTTTTTTATAACACATTTTTACATCAGGGATATCAAATGTCTGCACATGATCAAGCATTATTATTACGTCGTCTGAACACGCATTGTCAGCAGGCGATGGAAGCTGCAGCCGGCTTATGTCAAACACGAGGTCATGCCGAAATTACGGTTGACCATTTATTTATCAAATTGCTCGAACTAGGGGATGGAGACGTTAATGCCTTATTGAGGCGTTACGAAATTGATTTAGAAAATATTTGGAATCCTTTGTTGAGTACGATGGACAAACTTCCACGCAATGTTCGTGGTAATCCTTCTTTGTCTAAATCATTGATTAGTTTATTGTCGGATGCATGGTTGTTGGCAAGTGACGAAGGTGCATCTGAAATCCGTTCGGCTTTCCTATATCAGGCATTGCTGAAATCTCCTTACCGTCTGATGACGCAGGAAGCATGGCCCTTATTAAGCCTGACTGAAACACAGATAGGTCGTCTGAAAACTTGGTTGGACGAAGTTTCTATCGAAGGTGAGAATAATACATTTGCGCAGCCGGCTTCAGAAGAAGGTCAGCATACAGTTTCAGCGGAATCTAAACCCCAACAAACCGCTACAGCAGGACAAAACGATACGCTTGCACGTTTTACCGTCAATTTGACTGAAAAAGCCGCTCAGGGCGGTATTGACCCTGTATTTGGACGTGAAACTGAAATCCGTCAAATGATGGATATTTTATCGCGTCGCCGTAAGAACAACCCTATTTTGGTTGGCGAGCCGGGTGTCGGTAAAACTGCATTGGTAGAAGGTCTGGCATTGAAAATCGCTTCGGGCGAGGTGCCTAAGATATTGGAAAACACCCAAGTATTGGTGTTGGACTTAGGTCTTCTGCAAGCGGGTGCAGGGGTGAAAGGCGAATTTGAACAACGCCTGCGCAATGTTATCGAGGCCGTTCAAAATTCTGAAGAACCCGTTTTATTATTCATCGACGAAGCACATACGTTAATCGGTGCCGGAAACAGCGCGGGCGGCGCGGATGCAGCCAACCTCTTAAAACCGGCTTTGGCGCGGGGTGAATTGCGTACCATCGCAGCGACAACCTGGAGCGAATACAAACAATACTTTGAAAAAGACGCCGCATTGGAACGCCGTTTCCAAATGGTCAAGGTTGACGAACCCGATGATGAGGCTGCGTTCACAATGCTCCGCGGTTTGAAACAACGTTATGCCGCTTACCATAAAGTCCATATTCAAGACTCCGCCGTCATCGCAGCCGTACAACTTTCCCGAAAATACATTACAGGCCGCCAACTGCCGGACAAAGCCGTAGATTTGTTGGATACGGCAGCCGCACGCGTCCGCATGAGTTTGGATACCGTGCCTCATATTTTCGGTTTGATGGATGCCCAAATTTCTTCACTGCAACGCGAGCTGGAAGCATTGGATGCCGATAAGCAATTAGGTCGTCTGAATGCTTCGCAGCAAGATAACATTCGACAAGTTGAGCAAGAGATTGCCCAATTGAATGAAGAGCGCGAAGAAATGAACCGCCGATATCAGGAAGAAAAACAATTGGCGGATGAAATCCAATCCTTGATGGAAACTGCCAAGAATACAGAATTGACTTCTGAAGCGCGACAAGCCGCGCAACACAGCCTGACCGAGAAACAGCAGCAACTTGATGCCGTTGTCGCGGGCAAACCGTTGATTTTCACCAGCGTTGATGAGACCGTGATCGCCGATATTATCGCCGATTGGACAGGTGTCCCCGCAGGCAGCGTCCTCAAAGACGAACTGGCAAACCTGCTGCAACTGGAAAGCCTGCTTGAGAAACGCGTGGTTGGGCAAAGTGAAGCTATTCATGCTATCGCGCAAAGTTTGAGAGCCGCTAAAGCCGGTTTGAAAACCAACGATTCTCCATTGGGTGTATTCCTGTTGAGCGGTCCGTCCGGCGTAGGCAAAACAGAAACGGCGCTGGCTTTGGCAGATGCGCTGTTCGGCGGCGAAAAATCGCTGATTACCATCAACCTATCCGAATACCGCGAAGCACATACCGTTTCCCAACTCAAAGGTTCGCCTCCGGGTTATGTCGGTTATGGCGAAGGCGGCGTTTTGACCGAAGCAGTACGTCAAAAACCTTACAGCGTCGTATTATTGGATGAAGTTGAGAAAGCTCATAAAGACATTCTCAACCTTTTCTACCAAGTCTTCGACAAAGGCATGATGCGTGACGGTGAAGGTCGGGAAATCGATTTCAAAAATACCGTTATCCTGATGACGTCAAATTTGGGTGCGAACGAATTGACCCAATTGCTGCAACCGCAAGAGCCTGAAGAAACCGAAGAAGCTGTTGCAGAAGAAGGTAAAGAGCAAAACGCGCAAGAGCAGATTGTGGACACTGAAGTCGAACTTTCTGCACAAATGCCGGATGGCTCGTCTGAAAACGCCTGCGTTTCAGACGAACCTGTTGAAACCGATGAAACGCCTGAATTCAGTCTGGAAGAGTTGGCAGAAGCGATTCGTCCGATACTGACAGACCATTTCCAAGCCGCGCTGTTGGCGCGTATGCAGGTTGTTCCTTATCGTCCGTTGGAAAAAGAGGCATTGGCTCAAATCGTCAGACTGAAGCTGGACAAAATTGCTGACCGACTGTACGAAGCCCATCAAACACGCCTCAGTTACAGCGAAGATTTTGCAGCGCTTCTGGCTGATTCTTGCACTACCGGCGACAGCGGCGCACGCAATATCGACCATTTGCTCAACCGCCAAGTCATGCCTGCCATCGCGCAAAGCTTTTTGCAATGGCAGCAAACCGCAGGGCATATGCCTGAACATGCAAAATTGGAGTTGGGCGAAGACGGAATAGACGTTTTATTTGAATAATGGGAAGAGAATAGGTCGTCTGAAATTATTATGTTGTTCAGACGGCCTTTGTTAAACTTTCACTTTATTGATAACGCATCCCGAGAGTCATTCGAAAGGTCGTCTGAAAAAAAGCTTTTCTTAGTTCAGACGACTTTTTATAGTTAACGTATTGTTGAAACCCATTATATAGTGGATTAACTTTAAATCAGGACAAGGCGACAAAGCCGCAGACAGTACAGATAGTACGGAACCGATTCACTTGGTGCTTCAGCACCTTAGAGAATCGTTCTCTTTGAGCCAAGGCGAGGTAACGCCGTCCTGATTTAAATTTAATCCACTATATTTGGATTGCCGGCTTAATCGGGTTTTAGCAGTGTATTGATAAATATTGAGAAAATAATGTCTTGTTACTTTCTTTATATTGTGTCAAAACACGAATATTTAAAAGCTGTTCTACGAACGAATGGGTTTGATATCGCTCAGACTCAGCCTGATAAAAAAGGCTGAATAAAAGCGATAGCTTTGTTATAATGAAACTATAGAGATTTCCATCAGTTTCTTGGCATTGCGCCGTTTTATCCATATCAACGAAAGAGGAAAACAAAATGTTTCCAGAATATCGCGATTTAATTTCAAAATTAAAACAAGAAGATGCGCATTTTGCACGATTGTTTGACGAGCATAACGAGCTGGATGACAAAATTACCGGTTTGGTAAACAACCCTGTTACCAGCGGTGCTGAAGAAATCGAAGAGCTGAAAAAAGCTAAATTGAAACTGAAAGACGAGTTGTACGCTCTTCTGCAAAAAGCAGCAGGCAAATAATTTGAGTTTCTCAGGTCGTCTGAAACCATTTCAGACGACCTTTTTGTTTGTGGATGAAACGTAGTACAGGACAAGGCTGGTAAGCAGCAGATATAGTGGATTAACTTTAAACCAGTACAGC
>KV796996.1:10655-19880 GCA_001809325.1 Neisseria sp. HMSC077D05
TGTCCTGATTTAAATTTAATCCACTATAGTAAGCAGGTAATGGTTTATTCCATGAAAACGCCAAGCAAAGGTCGTCTGAAAACACTTATGCGTATATTTTCAGACGACCTTTTTCATTCCATTTACAGCCATTGCGCCAAGGATTCGGTATCCAGGTTCCATTGCCAGACGCCGTTGTCCGTGCCATCCAATCCGCGCAGGAAGAGGTATCGGATGGCGATTTTGGGTAACGGTTTGCCGCGCAGTTTGAAATAGCGGGCTACGGCGATGGCGTAGATGAGCGCTTGCAGGTAGTAGTGGTGGTCTGCTACGGCTTCGTTCATGGCTTGTTGCGTATAGGCTTCGGCGTTGTCGCCCAGATGGTTGGATTTGTAATCAATGATGCACACGAGGTCGTCTGAATCTTGGCAGACCATGTCGATGAAGCCGTTGAGAAAACCTTGTACGTCTTGGAAATCCAATCTTTCTGCGGCTTCGATACATTCCGGCGGCAGGGAACTGTTTTCGCGAGCAAACCAGCGGCGCAGGTCATGGAGTTTGAAGTCTTCGGTGTAGAGGGTGAATCCCATTTCCGGAAGGCGGCGCTCGGGTGGGATTTCAGACAGGCTTTGTGCAACAAGGCACGTTTTGCGACAGGTGTCGAGCATTTGTTTGACGGCATCTGTCCAGAGCGGGTCGAAGCCGTAGCGGGTCAAGGTTTCGGCTATCAGGCTGCTTTGGCTTTCGGCGCTTTGAGCAAAGTCGAATTTCTCCAACATTTCATGCAGGCAGACGCCGGCATTGGCGCCGCGCGGGAAATGGTGGATGTCGGTGTTTGGGAGGTCGTCTGAAACGGGGAGGGCGGTTTCAGACGACCTTTCTGTTTCAGCGGCGGTTTCTGCGGGGTCGAGTGCGGGTTGTAATTCTTCGCGTTCGTCGTCTCGGGTTTTGACTTGGCGGCTGAGGCCGGTAAAGCTGGTATGGCGGATAAACTGAAATCCGCGGGCGGGGATAACGGCGGCTTGATAGAGGTCGTCTGAAAGATGGCGGTTTTGCGCGGCAGCGGGTTGCGGCGCGTCTTCGGAAAAGCTGAAGTCGGTATGTTCGGGGGAATTTTTGAGGAAACGCAGCCAGTTGTTTTTCAGCATTTGCAGCTCGCCTAGGGCTTTGTTTGCTTTGCGTTCTTGGTCATAGGCTTGGCGGGTATCCGCCCGATTGCTGTCGGCGCTGCCTTCAAGCAGGTAGGCGAAAGGGGAATCGGCGGTATCGCCGCAATGGGCGGCATAGAGGACGAGCTGCTCTTCGGCGCGGGTCAGTGCGACGTACAGCAGGCGCAGGCGTTCTGCCATTTCTTCGTCGGCAAGGTGGATGCGGTCTTCATCATTGAGTTGCGATTTGGCAAGCAGTTGCGTGGTGTGGTCGGTGGTGTGGAGGATTTGCCAATCGGCGGGCTTCATGTCTTTCGCGTCCCAAACGAAAGGGCAATAGACCAAAGGATATTGCAAACCTTTGGAGGCATGCATGGTCACGATTTTGACCAGTGCTTCGTCGCTTTCAAGCCGTAACAGTCCTGATTCGCCGACAGAGCGGTCTTGCGCCAGACTGATTTGGTCGTTAAGCCATTGATGCAGGGCGGCAGGGCTGAGGCTTTGTCCCTCTTCTTCGGAGAGGCACTCTAAAAGCTGATGGAAATTGGTAAGGCCGCGCTCGTCGCCGCGTGCAAGCAGTCCGGTTTCGATGCCGTGCAGCGAGGAGAAGTATTGCAGCGCGGCATAAATCCCACTTTTCCGCCAAATGGCAACGGATTCGGCAGCAGTGTTTATCCAGTTTAATAATTCGGCTTCGTTGCGGTTGAGTTGATACAGGGCTTGCGCGTCATAACCGAACAATGTGCCGGACAAGACGAAGCGTAACGAGCCGATTTGTCCGGGATTGAGCCAATAATCCAATAGTGCGGCAAGAGCGAGGGCTTCGGGCGTGGTGAAAACCGATTCCCGCGACAGCAAAACGCTTTGTATGCCGCGCGTTTTCAACGATTTTGCCAGCATTACGCCTTCGTTAAACGTTCTGACCAAGACGGCAATGTCGCCCGAAACGACCGGTCTGTCTTTGATTTTCAGACGACCTTCGGCAGCTTCGTTGAGCGTGTGGGCGATTTCGTCGGCGCAATATTCGGATGCACGGCGGCGCAAGATATCTTTGTTGAGCACTTCGTCGTCTTTGCCGTTGAGCCAGCGTATCTGTATGGCGGTGCGTGGCGGCGAAAGCCGACTTTCGGAACGTGCGGCACCGACTTCGGTATAGTCTATGCCGTCCAAGACGAAAGGGCGGTTTTTGCAGCGGAACAATGCGCCTATACCGTTGATCAGCTTGGCATGGCTGCGGTAATTGGTCGCTAACGTGTAGCTGTGTTGCGCGTCGGCTGCGGCTTGCAGATAGGCGTAAATGTCGGCGCCGCGAAAGCTGTAAATCGCTTGTTTCGGGTCGCCGACTAGGAATAAGGGTTTGTTTTGGCTGATGAAGATTTTTCGGAAAATCTCGTATTGCAGCGGATCGGTGTCTTGAAATTCGTCAATCAAAGCGATGCGCCAGTTTTGCGCTACCGCCTGAGCCAGTGAATCGGCCTGCGGGTTGTCGGTCAGGGCGTCATAAACATCCAGCAGCAAATCGTCGAAACCGCGTTCGCGTTTGGATTTTTTCTGCTCGCTCAGACTGGCATTAAGATGGTCGAGCAGGTCGAGGTGGAGCAGGGTAAGCGTCTCTTCTTCGGCTTGCGCAATGGCAGCCGAATCTGCGCCGAGATTCGCCAATATCTGCAAATCGGCAAAGGCGGCAGCATCGGGAGTATTGCCTTTTTTGACTTTGGACTCTAAAGCTTCTACGGCAAACATGGGCAGCTTTTCTGCCGTCGTTTTGCTAAAAGAAGGAAGGGCATCGGATTGGGAGGCGGATTGGAGTTCGAGAAAGACGGTTTTGAATGTTTTTTCTTGATAGGATTGACCATTTAATATCGGACGGATGCGCCAGAATGTTTCTTCCAAAGCATCCAGTTTGGAACGCACTTTTTCCCATGTTTTCCGAAAGTTTTCCTGCGCCGCGACCAAGTCTGCTTCGGGTCGTCTGAAAACCAAATACGGACGGCTGACGAACTTTTGTATTGCAGCCAGCATGGTTTGCGGCGTTTGGCGGCGTTGGAATACCAGCTTCGCCAAAACGGGATGATTGACGATGCGGTCGCGCCAAAAATCCTGAGCGGGAATCAGCAGGCGGTCGCGGCTGTCTTCGGTCAGCTCGACATCCATAGGCGCGCGGCACAAAAACGCATAATCGCGCAAAATGCGTTGGCAGAAGCCGTGAATGGTATAAATCGCGGCGTTGTCGAATTGTCCGATGGCGGCTTTGAGGCGGACAATCAGCCGCGCCCGACTTTCTTGAGCCAATGCCTGTTTGAGCAAACCGGTCAGAAACACATCGCCCGGATGATTGTCTCGGCAATATGCTGCGAGGTCGTCTGAAAGATTGTCCGTATCCTCCACGCTTTCTAAGGCTTGCAATACTTCGTCCAAACGCGCGCGCAAACGGGTTTTTAATTCCGCCGTCGCCGCTTTGGTAAAAGTAACGGTCAAAATACTTTCGACCGGCATCTGCTCAAGCACGACCAAACGCGTGAACAAAGCCGCAATGCCGTAGGTTTTGCCCGTACCGGCAGAGGCTTCAATCAGATTGGTACCTGTTATGGGGATGCTTAGGGGATCGAAGGCTGGAATGGAGGCGTTGGCGGGCATGATAAAAGGAGGGAAGTACAGACAGAAGGCGTAATCATAGCAGAGGTCGTCTAAAAACGGTGGGGAGCTTGGATATGAAAAAGGTTTTGGTTTGGCTGTATTTTATGGCTTGCAGCTTTGCTGCTGTGTTCTCTTGGATTTAATTATGGTGGATTAAATTTAAACCAGTACGTCGTTGCCTCGCCTTGCCGTACTATCTGTACTGTCTGCAGCTTCGTCGCCTTGTCCTGATTTAAATTTAATCCACTATAATGAGTTCAACCATAGAAATAGGGCGGTTCAAATAATAAAAACGGCAGCTTTTAGGCTGCCGTTTTTTCTTGTGCGATTAAGCTTGGTCTTCCGGTTTGTCAGATAACTCTTGGGCTTTATCTGATGGCTCTTGAACGGTTTCTGTGGAAGCGGGTTCATGCTGACTGACTGCTTCCGGAGTTTGAGCTACCACCTCGGTTTCAGGTTGTTCCGGATTGTCCTGACGCAGATTGTGACTGTAGTCTTTAGGCGGGCTGGGTTGCTTGCCTGCCATAATTTCCAGCACTTGATCGCGGTCTATGGTTTCCCAATCCATCAAGGCTTTACACATGATTTCCATCTTGTCGCGGTTTTCATCAAGGATTTTGTAGGCTACTTGATACTGCTCGTCCAAGATGCGGCGAATTTCTGCGTCGATGTCTTGTTGGGTTTTTTCGGAAATATTTTGAGAACGGGTAATGCTGCGTCCTAAGAATACTTCGTCTTCGTTTTCCGTATAAACCATCACGCCCATTTTATCGCTCATGCCGTAACGGGTAACCATCTCGCGCGCCATTTGGGTGGCACGTTCGAAATCGTTGGATGCGCCGGTAGAAATACGGCCGACGAAGATGTCTTCGGCAATGCGTCCGCCAAACAGAATCGACAATTGGCTCAGCATTTGGTCTTTATACATGCTGATACGGTCGCGTTCGGGGAGCTGCCAAGTCAAACCGAGCGCACGACCACGCGGCATGATGGTCACTTTGTGAACCGGGTCGGTAAACGGCAGGCTTTCGGCAACAATCGCATGACCTGCTTCATGGTAGGCAGTCGCACGTTTTTCGTCTTCGTGCATCACCATGCTGCGGCGTTCGGGACCCATATAGATTTTGTCTTTAGCATCTTCAAAATCGCTTTGGTCGACTTTGATTTTGTTGCGGCGTCCTGCAAACAGGGCGGCTTCATTGACCAAGTTGGCCAAATCCGCACCGGAGAAGCCGGGTGTGCCGCGTGCCAATGATGTCAAATCTACGGATTCGTCCAAAGGTACTTTTTTCGCATGGACTTTCAGGATTTGCTCGCGACCGCGGATATCGGGCAGCGGAACAACAACCTGACGGTCGAAGCGGCCGGGACGTTGCAATGCCGGATCCAGTACGTCGGGACGGTTGGTTGCGGCAATGACGATAACGGTATGATTGCTTTCAAAGCCGTCCATTTCGACCAAAAGCTGGTTCAAGGTTTGTTCGCGTTCGTCGTTGCTACCGCCCAAGCCGGCACCACGTTGACGGCCGACAGCATCGATTTCGTCAATGAAAATGATACAAGGGGCGTTTTTCTTCGCTTGTTCAAACATATCGCGCACGCGGCTTGCACCGACGCCGACGAACATTTCAACAAAGTCGGAGCCTGAAATGCTGAAGAACGGCACACCGGCTTCGCCTGCGATGGCTTTTGCCAGCAAAGTTTTACCGGTACCCGGGCTGCCTGCCAGCAAAATGCCGTGCGGAACGCGGCCACCCAAACTTTGATAGCGGTTGGGGGATTTCAGATAATCAACGATTTCTTGTACTTCTTCTTTTACTTCATCACAACCGGCAACATCGGCAAAGGTAACTTTATTGGTTTCTTTGTCCATTAGGCGGGCGCGGCTTTTACCGAAAGAGAATGCGCCGCCTTTGCCGCCGCCACCACTCTGCATACGCATGAAGTAGAACCATGCGCCAATCAACAGCATTACCGGTAGCAGGCTGAAAAACAGGCTGGTAAGGATACTCGGTTTTTCTTCAGGTATAACGTTGACACGGACTTTGTTGTCAAGAAGTGTTTTGACCAAACTATCGTCTAAAGGCGCATTGGTAAAGAAAGTGGTTTTGTCGGTGCGTTCGCCTTTAATCAGATAACCGATGATAGCGGAGCCTTCGATTTTGACGTTGCTCACTTCACCGTTGTTTACCTGTTGGATAAATTGAGAGTATTCGATTTGCTGCTTGTTTTCCTGCTTGCTGGTCAGTGCGTTGAACGCGGCCATCAAACCGACGCACAAAGCAACCCATAGCAGGATTGACTTAAAGGTATTCCCCACTTAGCCAGACTCCATGATATTAAGATAAACGAAAGGAAGATTTTAAAACACGCTGTCTGTATTGTCAGCGTTTATTTTTCCCTAATAAATAAATCTCACTGGAACGATTGCGTGATGCTTCGGGCTTGCGCGTCTGCACTGTTCCGAAGATTTCGCGCATGGCTGCCATATATTCCTGATAGCCCGCTCCCTGAAATACTTTCACCAAAAAGCTGCCGCCCGTTTTCAAATGATTGACTGCAAAGTCCAAAGCCAGTTCGCATAAATAAAAGCTGCGTGCTTGGTCGGTTACGGCGTTACCCGACATATTGGGTGCCATATCGCAAATTACAAGGTCTAGCGGACGGGCGTCCAGCAGGGTTTCAAATTGCGCCAATACTTTGTCTTCCCTGAAGTCGCCCTGAATAAAAGAAACGCCTTCTATTTCATCCATAGGCAGGATATCCAATGCGAACACGCGCCCTGAATTGCCGACCAGTTTTGCCGCTACTTGCGACCAGCTTCCCGGCGCGCTGCCTAAATCCGCCAAAACCGTGCCGGGTTTGATTAATTTGTCTTTTTCGTTGATTTCCAGCAGTTTATATGCGGCGCGGGCGCGATAGCCGTCTTTTTGCGCCATGTGGACGTAATGATCGTTGACGTGTTCGTGAAGCCAGGCTTTGGATGATTTGGAACGTACTGCCATAATTTATTTAATGATTTAGAGAAACGCCGTATTGTACGTTATTTTCCCCCGAGATTGCGCCAAATCGCGTACAATGCCGCATTATTCTTTCTTTTCAAGCACTAGAACATGACTGACAATAAATTAAGCACTAAAGAAATTTTGGAATTGAAAGCCCGCGCCCATCACCTTCATCCTGTTGTAATGGTGGGACAGCAAGGTTTGACCGAGTCCGTTATCAAAGAAACCGATGCCGCCCTGACGGCGCATGAGTTAATCAAAGTCCGTGTATTCGGCGATGACCGCGCCGAGCGCGTTGAAATTTGCAATGCATTGTGCGAAGCCGTCGATGCGCAACTGGTTCAGCATATCGGCAAACTGTTGGTGTTGTGGCGTAAAAACTTGGAGGTTTGATTCTTCAAGAGCATATTCAGACATCTTAAGGACAGATGTACAAAAGGTCGTCTAAAACTATTTATGACTCTTACCAAGTGTTTTTGTTATGCGCTCGTAAAATCAGGAAAATCGATAAACTCTCTGAGATTGATTACTGTCAATGGGAACATACCCGCAGTTTTAAAGCTGCGATTGGCTATACTAACGATAGGAGCACATCATGAAAGTATTATCTGTTGCACTGGTTTTATTGACTTTGGCAGGCTGTCACAATACTTGGAACGGCGTTCGGGAAGACGGTTCACGCATTATCGGGCGTTCTGTCAGCGGTATTGGTCACGGTATCGGTAAGGCAGGTCAGGCATTGGAACGTACCGGCAGCAGAATCGACAACCGCCAACAAGTACAGCCTCAAATGTCCGGACAGAATCAATATCCCTACCCGGCGCAGAACCAATATCCTGAGCAGAATCAATACCAATACTAAGTCTTTTTTTAATGTCGACCCCGATTACATGGTTTGTAGTCGGGGTTTTGGTTTTTCAGACGACCTTTATCCTGTATGATTCGGGATTGGCAATGAAATGGGCATATCTTTAGCCGTCTTCTTACTTATAGTGGATTAACTTTAAACCAGTACGGCGTTGCCTCGCCTTGCCGTACTATCTGTACTGTCTGCAGCTTCGTCGCCTTGTCCTGATTTAAATTTAATCCACTATCTATTTATAACAATATGAAAAATCTCATTTTCTGGCTTGCGCTGTTGGCTGCGGCTTTCGGTTTTTTTTATTATCAGCAAAACCATAGAATTTCTCAGGACGAGCTGATTCATGCTGAGTCGCCGCATGACAGGTCTTCCGTGTCTTCATTCGGCGGATTGGCTTACCTGAATTTTTTGCGTGCAGGCGCGGGGCTGCCGACTTTGGCGCATTCGTCGGTTTTAGAAAAGTCCGCCCGCAATCATGCGCGTTATTTGTTGCAGAACCCTGAAGACGGTCATGACGAACGTCATCGCAGCAATCCGTTTTTTACCGGTTACCGCCCGAATGAACGCGCCCGCAAGGTCGGTTATCTTTATGATGGCGTACATGAAAATATCACCACCGGTTTTTATCCGTATCCTGAAGATATGGATACCAATTTGCCGGTTCAGCAGCAAATTGACGGTTTGATGACCGCTATTTATCACCGCTTCTCTCTGTTGGAACAAGGCATTGATGAAGCCGGTGCGGCATTTGAGCATCGTGATGGGCGCATATCGGTCGCCATCAATCAGGGAAATCATCAGTTTAATTTTTATTGCGGTTTGGGCAGGGTTTATCCTGAACCGGGGCGGCGTTATTATCAAAATGCCTGCAACAACAACGCCATTGTTTATGCGGACGAAGTCAAGGCGCAACGCGAGTTCTTATATGTCGTTTATCCGCAAGGTGATTTTGCCATGCCGGATTTCCATGGCGAACACCCCGATCCCATGCCGGGACACGAATTTACCGGCAACCCAGTCAGCATCGCTTTTTCGGAATCTGCCGGAAAAATCAAAATGCGGTCGTTCAAGCTTTATCAGGGCAAATCCGAGATAGAGAAGGTTAAGGTGCTGACGGCAAGCAACGATCCGAATCAAACGTTTTCCGATCATCAATTTGCCTTATTTCCTCTGTCGCCTTTGGAATACGATACCGCGTATCGTGCCGTATTCGAGTATGAGCGCAATGGCAAATCTGAAAAAGCCGAATGGACTTTCCGAACGAAAAAGCCTGATTATCCTTACTTTATCGTTAAAGGCGGCGAAAAATTGGCAGTTGAATCGGGTAAGAAATATTTCATTCATTGGAAGGATTTTTGGTGTCAGCGGGAATGCGAGGAGTATGTTTACCGCCAACGCGGCAAAGCGAAACTCGAAGTCATGGAGCGTCAGATCGGCGGTATGGTGGTACGGGTTACCGGAGACAAAGGCGATGATGTCCGGTTAACGCCGAAAGAAGAAAATGATAAGGCGGTCTTACTTTATATCTGGCAATAGCAATCAAGGTCGTCTGAAACCCAAACAGGTTTGAACTGCACCCCAAAAGTTGGACATC
>KV796997.1 GCA_001809325.1 Neisseria sp. HMSC077D05
TGTTTGGCGATTTCGGCGATGGTGCAGTGGCGTGACAGGTATTGGATGTGGTATCGCTCGTCTTGGGTCAGTTGTGTGTAGCTCATGGCAATCTTTCTTGCAGGAAAGGCCGTATGCTACCGCATACTGGCCTTTTTCTGTTATGGAAAGTTGCACTTCAAATGCGAATCCGCCGTCGTCTGAAAACGGGTTTTGAGGCAACTTGCTTTGCTGGTTTCAGAAATATAGTGGATTATAGTCAATTAAAATCAAAAT
>KV796998.1:0-9490 GCA_001809325.1 Neisseria sp. HMSC077D05
AAGCCAATCAGGAAGTACAAAAAGCTGCTCAAGCCTTGGGTAAAAAATATGCTCAATAATCTGAGTTAAATTCCACCAGAGGTCGTCTGAAAACGCTACCGAAGCCTTTTCAGACGACCTTTTTGCAAGCAGCTTGATAACATATTAAAACCATATCCCAAGCCTGCCGAAATATGCCATAATAGCCACGCAGCGCGCTTTTGCGCCGCATTCGAAAAGAAAAACCTAACCTACAAGAGAATATCCCATGATTAGCAAAGCCACCATTATCTACACCCATACCGACGAAGCCCCCGCGCTGGCGACCCAATCCCTGCTGCCGATTGTGCAGGCATTTACCCGCCATGCCGGTATCGAAGTCAAAACCAGCGATATTTCCCTGTCCGGCCGCATTCTGGCGGCGTTCCCCGAATATCTGGCCGAAGCACAGCGCGTACCCGATGCGCTTGCCGAGTTGGGCGAACTGGTGAAACAGCCCGACGCCAACGTAATCAAACTGCCGAACATCAGCGCGTCCGTACCGCAACTGACCGCCGCGATTAAAGAATTGCAGGTAAAAGGCTTTGCCGTCCCCAACTATCCCGCCGACCCGCAAACCGATGAAGAAAAAGCCGTGCGCGAACGTTACGACCGCATCAAAGGCAGCGCGGTCAACCCCGTTTTGCGCGAAGGCAACTCCGACCGCCGCGCGCCTAAGGCAGTGAAAAACTTTGCGAAAAAAAATCCGCACAGCATGGGTGCATGGGCGAAAGACTCTAAAACCCACGTTGCCACCATGCAAAGCGGCGACTTTTTCCATAACGAACAATCTGTTACCGTACCCGATGCGACTTCCGTATCCATCGTGTTCACCGATAAACAAGGCAACAAGAAAGAGTTGCGCGAGCCCGTCGCCCTGAAAGCCGGCGAAATTATCGATGCGACCGTGATGAGCAAAAAAGCCCTGCTCGCCTTCCTTGCCGAGCAAGTAAAAGACGCGAAAGCAAAAGGCGTTTTGTTCTCGCTGCACATGAAAGCCACCATGATGAAAGTGTCCGACCCGATTATCTTCGGACACGCCGTCAAAGTGTTCTTCGCGCCTGTTTTTGAAAAATTCGGCGACAAACTGGCTGCCGCAGGCGTCAACGTCAACAACGGCTTCGGCAACCTGCTTGCCAATCTGGACAAACTGGATGCGGACACCCGCGCTGCCGTCGAAGCCGAAATCGCCGCCGTTTACGCCGCCAACCCCGATTTGGCGATGGTCGATTCCGACAAAGGCATCACCAACCTGCACGTCCCTAGCGATGTCATCGTCGATGCTTCCATGCCAGCGATGATTCGTAATTCCGGCCGCATGTGGGACAAAGACGGCAAAGCGCAAGACACCAAAGCCGTGATTCCCGACAGCAGCTACGCAGGCGTTTACCAAGCAACCATCGACTTCTGCCGCGAACACGGCGCATTCGATCCGACAACCATGGGTACCGTGCCCAACGTCGGCCTGATGGCGCAGGCGGCCGAAGAGTACGGTTCGCACAATAAAACTTTCGAAATCGAAGCCGACGGTCAGGTTCAAGTCATTGATGCAGCAGGAAAAGTCCTGATGCAGCACGACGTTGAAGCAGGCGACATCTGGCGTATGTGTCAAACCAAAGACGCGCCCGTCAAAGACTGGGTACAACTCGCTGTCAACCGCGCCCGCCTGAGCAACACGCCTGCCGTGTTCTGGCTCGACGAAAACCGTCCGCACGACAAGAGCCTGCTTGCCAAAGTCAAAGCCTACCTTGCCGAACTGGATACCGACGGCCTCGACATCCGCGTCCTCGCGCCTGAAGAAGCCGCCAAGTTCAGCTTGGGTCGTCTGAAAAACGGCGAAGACACCATTTCCGTAACCGGTAACGTCCTGCGCGATTATCTGACCGACCTGTTCCCGATTTTGGAACTCGGCACCAGCGCGAAAATGCTGTCCATCGTTCCGTTGATGAACGGCGGCGGTATGTTTGAAACCGGCGCAGGCGGCTCCGCACCAAAACACGTTCAACAGTTCCTCGAAGAAAACCACCTGCGTTGGGACTCACTGGGCGAATTCCTCGCGCTTGCCGTATCGTTTGAACATCTGGCGCAAAAAACCGGCAACACCAAAGCCCAAGTCCTCGCCGATACACTGGATGCCGCCACCGAAAAACTGCTTCTGAACGACAAATCGCCCAAACGCAAAGCAGGCGAACTCGACAACCGCGGCAGCCATTTCTACCTCACGCTCTACTGGGCGCAAGAGCTGGTGGCGCAGGATAAAGACGCGGAATTGAAAGCAGCGTTTGCGCCGCTGGCAGAAACCCTGACCGCCGATGAAGCGAAAATCGTTGCCGAGCTTTCCGCCGCACAAGGCAAAGCAGCCGACATCGGTGGCTACTACGCCCCAGACGCAGCCAAAGCCGCCCAAGCCATGCGCCCGAGCGCAACGTTCAATCAGGCATTGGCAAAGCTGTAAAAGCATTAAGATAAAGCTGTAAACATGAAAGGTCGTCTGAAAACCTGTATTCAAAGGTTTTCAGACGACCTTTTTAATCTTTCCAAAGCACCAACTTGCCTTTAGCAAATGAGCAAGAATTTGAACAAGATGACGAAGTTACGAACCGTAGAGATGAGGCTCATACTTTACCCTCTCAGAAATTCTTTTTTAAATTTAGACGGCAACTCTGATTCGAATTTCATTCATCTCTCCAGCTCATGCAATATTGCGGCACATTTTAAACAATACAAAAAACTAAAGACCGTCCGAAAAATCGGGCGGTCTTAGATATTGGTAGGAATTTCAGCATTATTCCTTAGCGTGCTTTCGGTGTAGTCGGTGCAACTGGTTTTCCAGTGAACGAAGCACGTTTTGCGGCTTGAAAGATAGCCAATCGTCTACGATGTTGCATCATTATTTCCTTTCTTTTTCTATTATTTGGATTATTCCCGGTTCTATAAACCGGATGCCCTATCTATACCATTTATTTTTTCAAATAAAATATAGTACAGTTATTGTGAGATGCTATGGAGGACATCATAAATACTTTATCCGTTGATGAACAGAGGATTTTTGTAAATTTATGATTTTATTCTTTAATCGGAAAATAAAAACGGACTGACCTGATTTGCCACAGCCAGTCCGCCTTTATATTATTCCGTCAATAAATTCAATGCTTCCCGATATTTATCAACTGTTTTCTGAATAACATCGCTAGGGACGTCCGGTGCCGGAGCTTTTTTGTTCCAACCGCTTTGCTCCAACCAATCCCGAACAAATTGCTTGTCAAAAGACGGCGGATTGGTGCCGACTTGATATTGGTCAGCCGGCCAAAAGCGGCTGGAATCGGGCGTCAGCACTTCATCCATCAGGGTTAATGTACCGTTTTCATCCAGCCCGAATTCGAATTTGGTATCGCATATGATGATACCGCGTAATTTTGCATATTCTGCGGCTTCCGTGTAAAGCTGAATCGCTTTAGCGCGTACCTCAGCCGCCAGCTCTTTACCGATAATGCGTTCGCATTCTTCAAAACTGATATTTTCATCATGATCGCCGACGGCAGCCTTGGTGGACGGAGTAAAAATCACTTCTGGAAGCTGCTGCGCTTCTTTCATCCCTTCAGGAAGTTTGATGCCGCAGACAGAACCGTTTTTTTGGTAATCTTTCCACCCGCTGCCCGCCAAATAACCGCGCACAATCGCCTCTACTTTGACAGGAGTCAGTTTCTTGGCGACAACCGCACGTTTCTCAATGGCTTTGGCTTCATGTTCAGGCAACACGTCATAAACCGTGTCACCGGTAAAATGATTGGGCATGATATGCGCCAGTTTTTTAAACCAGAAATTGGAAATCTGCGTCAGGATTTCTCCTTTACCCGGAATCGGATTGTCTAAAATCACGTCAAATGCAGACAGTCGGTCTGACGCAACCATCAACATGCGTTTGCTGTCGATTTCGTATAAATCTCGCACTTTTCCGGAGTAAATCTTTTTCAAGCTGATTTCGGACATTTCGGGTTTCTCCCTTCGCTGACTCGGTTTAAACAGGATTCCGTTATTTTATCCGAATTTGGATTTTTGGGTCAGATTGTTTACAAAATAGGTCGTCTGAAAACGTTTTGCACGGATGCAGACGCTTTCAAACGACCTTATCAATCCTAAGTATAGCTAATCAGAGATTAGATGCTAGGAACTTGGGTTTGTTGTTGGATACTGTTTACAGCTGACAGAGAGTAGTAATCGCCATGACCGGTTACTTCGTAAGTGCTGCCATCGGCAAACTTGAAGTTTTCGATTTTGTGGTTGTTACCGGAGAACCAGTCGTCAATGGTAACAGTGTCACCGCCGCCGACAGATACGGTCAGGCTGTTGCCTGTTTTGCTCAACAACACGTCGGAAGCAGAAATACCTTTGCCGAATTGCAGGGTATCGTTACCGCTTTCGTCTTGGATGGTGTCGCGACCGTAACCTTTATCGAAGAAGTAGGTATCGTCGCCGGTACCGCCGATCAGGACATCGTTGCCGATGCCGCCGTCGAGGTAGTCGTTACCGTCTTTACCAACCAGGCAGTCATCGCCTGCCAAGCCGTACAGGTGGTTGTTGCCGGAGTTGCCGTTGATGTCGTTGTTCAGAGCGTTACCGGTACCGTTGATGTTGCCGGAACCTTGCAAGAACAGGTGTTCAACGTTGTCAGTCAGGGTGTAGTCGATTACGCTGCGAACGGTATCGATACCGCCGTTAGCATTACCGTATTCGATAACTTGGTCGCCTTTGTGGTCAACAAAGTAAACGTCATTACCGTCACCACCGCGCATGATGTCAGCGTCAGAACCGCCGTTCAGGTAGTCATTACCGTCACCGCCTTGCAGGTAGTCTTTACCGCCTTGACCGTACAGGGAGTCACCGTTGTTGTCACCTTGCAGAGTGTCGTTACCGTCACCACCGTAAATCACGTCAGCACCGTCGCCACCGTAGATAACGTCATCACCGCCTGTACCGTAAATGGTATCTTTCTTATCAGTACCTACGGTTTTGGTCAGACCGTCTTTATCTTTGGTTGAACCATCGACATGGATGATGTTACCCGGATTTTTGTCGTCATGGCCGTAAGTATTTTGTTGGTTTTGGTCATCAACGCAATCTTTGCAGTCTTTGTCGTTAGGTTTAGGCTGCGGTTTTGGTTGTGGTTTAGGTTGCGGTTGAGGTTGAGGTTGAGGTTTAGGCTGCGGCTGAGGTTGTGGCTGCGGCTTAGGTTGGGGTTGTGGGTGGGGTTGAGGCTGTGGTTTTGGCTCAACCGGTGGGCAGTAAGGATCAACATGCTTCGGAGGAACCGGTTTTGGAGCCGGTTTAGGGTAATAAGGTTTACCCGGGTTACAGTTGAAATCGATGATGATGCATTTGTACGCAGGTTTCGGCGGAGGGCAGTAGGCGCCATGACCGAATTTGCCGTGAGGCATTTTGAAGCCGTGTGAAGAACCGTAGTTATGGAAACCGCCTTTGTAACCGAAACCGCCATGGCTCGGTGGGCAGTAAGGATTGTACGGTTTGACCGGAGGGCAATATGCGTTGAAGTGGCCTTTGGATGAGTAGCCGCCATAATGATAAGTCATAATAAATCACTCCCAGAATATAATTAAGAAGCATAGGCCTTTTGACAAAAATACAGACCAGCCAAACTGCCTACATTGTTATTTTAGTGATATTTCGCAGAAAACTTACATTCTCATCACCAACGGTATAAATTTAGGATAAGTGGAAACTAATTTTTCCATGAGAATGAACAATATTACATTGGAAACTACCTTTATTATTTCCTCAAAAATGCAATATTATGATTATTTTAATCAAATGAAAAAACAATACGCAATTGAAATATTATTCATATATTTCAATGGTTTTTTAAAAATTGCTAGTTTTTACTCAATTCTGCTTGGTTTTAATTAAATTGGAAATCTTCCTTCCTTCCTTACCTATCAATACTTTATCGTTTTACCAGTCATTTTGACATCTGAATATAATTTAAATATTTTTACACTAAAATTTTATCTTTACAAATCAAACAGATAAATCAGAAAATTATACCAATCTTGATTAATAAACAATAATTCGTTGCAAAATGACAAAAGGGTCGTTTGAAACTGCATATTTTCAGACGACCCTTTTGGGTACCACTCAAATCCATTGGCTGCTAAACTGTATCAAAATTGCACCCGTTGCGCATTGGAAATTTCACGTTCATTCTCAATACTGAAATTTGCCCTTACATACTGCCCGAAAAGTTTCGCGGTCATACTTTGCGGGAAACGCCTCAACGTAGCGTTATAGGTGCGGACAGCCTGAATATAGTTATTCCTTGCTTGATTAATCCGGTTTTCCGCCTCTTCAAGACGCGTAGTCAGACGCTGATAATCCAAGCTTTCCGCCAAAAGCGGATAATGGTCTGAAATCAGTGTCATTTGCGTCAAAATTCCGCTCAATTCTCCCTGAACCTCCTGAAAACGCTTCAATTTCGCCGGGTTGGCAGCCTCCTCCAAATTCAGATTCATACGGACCGCCCGACTTTGAACGTCAGACAACTTGAACAAAATATCCTCTTCAGGGCCGGCATACGTCTTAACGACATTCGATAAATCGGACACCAATGCCGAACGCTGACCGTATTGCTTCATCACTTCCACCCAAGCATGTTTGATATCCTGTGCTTGAGCATGCATCACATAATAGCTGCGCCCGACAATACCTATTACCAATGCGACCAATACTATCGGACACCATTTTTTCCACATCAACCACATACTCCGTGAATATACTCAACATTGCTTACCGTATTTAGTTTTCAGACGACCCCAATCTTCATAAGAGGTCGTCTGAAAACCACCAAACAGTATATCGCTAAGCTACCCTTACCCAGATAAAAATCAAACAAACAAAATTATTTTCAGATAATCGGTATCGCTGCGAAGTTTGCACTATAATATATCGGGCATTGACAGATTCCCTACCGCATCGGATTTTTATTATTCCTCTTGCAAAAATCAGCATGATTTCAGGGTTAAATCCGCTTTCCATCTTTTTCGAAAACAGGCGGGGTCGTCTGAAAATAGAAAATGGGAAGCATCTTCTGCCTTCATTTCTACGCAAGGATGATGCAGTAAAGGCGTCCCAGCCTGAATTTGCAAAAGGGTTATTTCACAAAATGGTCTTATTGGCGGGTCAAACATCTGCCCAACCGTCTTCCAATCTGTTTTGTCTTGAATGTACTGTTTCAGCGTTCCCGAATAATGAATTCGGACGCTTGCCCAAATCGTTCCAATTGCCGTCCTTTTAATCCGGCAATACTTTTTTAAAACTTTCAAACGAGGAGACACCCTATGCGAACCCTGTTAACCGGTTCAAAAGGACAATTGGCGCGTTGCTTTCGCGACCGCCTGCCTGAAAATTGGGAATTGATTGCCACAGATTCGACATCCTTGGATATTACAGATACCGAAGCCGTTCGCAATATGGTTCAAAACTTCCAACCCGACGCCATAGTCAATGCAGCGGCCTTTACCGCAGTCGATAAAGCAGAGGCCCATGTCGGCACCGCATTTGCCGTCAATGCCACCGCCGTCCACAACCTCGCCTCTGCCGCCCGCGCCTGCCAAGCCCGCTTTATCCATATCTCTACAGACTATGTGTTCGACGGCACAAACAAGACCCCATACAAAGAGCAAGACTATACCAACCCGCAAAGCGTGTATGGGCGCACTAAAGTCTCAGGCGAACTACTCGCCTTGGCAGCCAATCCGGACAGCGTCATCATCCGTACCTCATGGTTATTCAGCGAATACGGCAACAACTTTGTCAAAACCATGCTCCGACTGGCAGGAGAAAGAGACAATCTCTCCATCGTCCATGACCAAACAGGCTGCCCCACCTACGCCGGCGACCTCGCCCAAGCCATCATTACATTGCTGCAACGACCCGTCGCTCCACGGGGTATTTACCATTATGGCGGCAACAAATCGGTAACATGGTATGAATTTGCCCAAGCCATTTTTCAAACGGCTCAACAACACGACCCACAGTTCAAAATTCCGCAACTGAACGCGATTACGACCGACCAATACCCCTTACCCGCCCTGCGTCCTGCTTACAGCATTATGGACTGCCAAAAAATTGAAAACGAATGCGGCATCAAGGCATCCGATTGGCAAAAAGCGTTAAATGAAATCATCGGCAAACTGGATAACTAATCAACACCCTCTGCCGTATAAAACAAAAGACCGCAACAAACGAAGCAGTCTTTTGTTTTACTCAGGATATACTGGCAGTAGAACAGAAATGCCGTATCACCATTATCAACCCTTTCTCGTAAGGTCGTCTGAAATTTCAGACAACCTTAGTGGATTAAATTTAAATCAGGACAAGGCGACGAAGCCATAGACAGTACAGATAGTACGGCAAGGCGAGGCAACGCCGTACTGGTTTAAAGTTAATCCACTATATTTATTCGATAACGCCCAATTCCTGCAATCCCCGCAACACCCCATCCTCGTCCACGCTTGGACATACAAATTTTGCCACAGCCTTTGCCTCAGCTTCCCCATTGCCCATTGCCACCCCGAATCCGACAGTAGACAACATTTCCAAGTCGTTGAAGCTATCGCCAAATGCCATAACATCCTTCATTTCAATCCCCAGCTTACCTACCGCATGAGCAATTCCTCTTGCCTTAGAACCTTCAGCACGGAGCATATCCAAAGCAGATTCATGCCAACGAACCAATTTAAACCCGTTTTGTTGAATTTCATCTTCAATGGCACGTTCTTGATTTGAATCTGCAAAGATCAGCATTTGATACACTTTTTCGCGCTGAAAATATTCTTTATCCACCAAATAATTGGGGAAAATATGCGCTAACGTATCTTTGATAAGTGATGAAGAACGGGAAACTGCGATTTCATTGTTATTCACGAAGGCGTAATCAATCTTTTTATTGTCCAACAACGCGCATATTTCCATCATATTCGCAGAGTCCATCGGATATTCCTGCAACACTTCCCCGTGAAACGACGTATATTGCCCATTAATGGTCACCAACATATCGATTCCGCTTTCACGGATAAGCTCCCGCACTTTTTTCGGAATAGCCGCAGGAGGACGACCTGTTGCAATCGCAGTCAATATCCCCTTCTCTTTCAATGCCATCATAGCTTGATGAACTGAAGGTCTTAGCGTATCGGTATATTTTTGATAGAGGGTATCATCAATATCGAAGAAGATAATTTTCGGATTTTTCATAAGCAGGCAAACAAAAGTTTCATCATTTCAAAGTTCGACTATTGTACCGCCAACCTAATCAAAAAAATATCTGGTTGATATATCTAAACATTTATGACCACAAACAACCAGAGTTTTATCTTTTTCGGAGATACAAAAAAGACAAGCCCCTGAAAAATCAGGGGCTTGTCAAAATCTGGCACGCCCACGGGGAATCGAACCCCGGTTA
>KV796998.1:9590-11322 GCA_001809325.1 Neisseria sp. HMSC077D05
CCCCGGTTACCGCCGTGAAAGGGCGATGTCCTGACCGCTAGACGATGGGCGCAGAAATTTTCTATTGGCGCACCCGGAGCGATTCGAACGCCCGACCCTCTGGTTCGTAGCCAGATACTCTATCCAACTGAGCTACGGGTGCACTGAAAGAAAGATTCGAATTATATTTTCCCATACAGGGCTTGTCAAGGGTTTTCTTGGATAAACGACAGGCAAAGTGTAGAATACTGCCCTGTTGTGTGAATTTTCAGGAATTTAGGATGTTTCATCTTTCTCGCTGGTTGAGATTATCGGAAGCTTTTACTCGATTGAAGCGACCTGTTGTGGTCGTTGATTTAGAATCTACCGGCGGCAATCTGTATCAAGACAGGGTGACGGAAATTGCTTTTCTGCGCTTTGAAAACGGCCGGGTAGAACATTACGAACAATTGATCAACCCGGGGAAGCCGATTCCTGAATTTGTCATCCAACTGACCGGCATTACCAACGAAATGGTGGCGCAGGCTCCCGCTTTCGACCAAATTGCCTCCGATATACTGCCTTTGCTTCGCGGGGCATTGATCGTCGCACACAACAGCCGTTTCGACTACACCTTCCTGCGTCATGAATTTTGTCGGGCAGGCATTGATTTTGCCGCTCCGGCGTTGTGCACCGTCCAACTGTCCCGCCGCCTATACCCTCAATTTTATAAACACAATCTTGACAGCATTATCAGCAGGATGGGTATCCAAACGGACGAGCGGCATCGTGCATTGGCAGATGTTTTGGCGCTTGCCGATTATTTGGAACACAGTCTGAAAGAGAAAACCTCGGAAGAATGGGACAATCACTGCCGCGCTCTGATGAATCCGAAAATGCTGCCGACGCAGCTATCCGATTCTTTAGCTGCAAAACTCTATTCATTACCTGATACCGAGGGCGTGCTGGTGTGGTTTGACCATTCAGAAAAAGTGTATTCCTTAGAGGCGTATGAAAAAACGTATAGCGAAATCGCCGCCCTACTCCACAGCAAAGAAGGCTTGCACTATATTCAAAATGCCGCAGATGTGAAATTCATCCCCGCAGTAGGGAGCCTGCATGCCTTGTGGTTGAAAGCGCAGGTTATGCAGGAATATCAAGAGGAGTTATCTGCACCATTTCCCCTCAAGCAACTGAATCCCAAAACATTTATGACCGTTAAGTTCATCCCCGACGAACATGGCGTACTGAAGGCACGAATTGTGCCGCTAGACAACGGCAGCAGCACCACCCGCCCTTACGGTTTGTTTATCCACAAAAAAGCGGCAAAACGCGCATTGAACATCTGGGCGCAAGAACATAATTTCTGTCCCGATGCCTTAAACATTTTGCCGGTCAGTCATGCAAAAGGAACGTCATGTCCCGTACATGCCGTCGGAAAATGCGATGGAACATGCCATAAAGGTGACGGAATCGAAGAACAAAATACCCGAATTCATGCCATGGCATCCAAGCTGCCTGTTGCCGACTGGGGGAAAGTGCATGAAGTGGAAATCACGGAAACAGACGAATTATCAGGCCACAGCGTCATCATGCGCTGCGCCGGAGGCGCTTTAGAGCTGCCGAACGGACACTGGTATTTCGACAACCTGCTGCCGTCTATATTAAAAATTAAATTCAAACGAGACAGACAAAACATCCGCGTTATCGCTTGAGTAATTGACGTAAGTGGACAAACAAAGAGGTCGTCTGAAAACTGAACTGCACCCCAAAA
>KV796999.1:0-27627 GCA_001809325.1 Neisseria sp. HMSC077D05
TTGTACTATTTTATTTTTAATTGACTATAATAACCAAGCCGGTAAGGCAGCCCTACCATAGCCCTTTCACAACGTTTTCACTATAATCCCCCATTTCCTCCCCTGCCCCGTGCATCATGCCTAAAGCCACTTTCTACACCCACGCCGCCGACCCCGCCGCCTTCGCCTGCCGCCTGATTGCGCGCGCCATACGCGACGGCGGGCAGATATTGGTCTGGTCGGATTCCGATGAAACCATCCGCCGCCTCGACCGCGACCTTTGGCAGCAAATTCCCGAAAGCTTCATTCCGCATGAAATTTGGCAACCCGACCAACCCATGTCGTCTGAAACACCCGTATGGCTCGCGTTCGGCGACACCCTGCCCGCCGTCCCTGAAAATGCTACCATCCTCAACCTCTCGCCCGACTTTTGGAACGAAGCCCCCGTCGTCCCCGCCCGCGTGCTTGAAATTGTAGGCAGCAGCTTGGAAGAGCTCGCCGACGCCCGCGAACGCTTCAGCGCATACAGAAAAAACGGCTTTACCATCGAACACCACGATATGACGGCCAAAGCCTAAAATCGAAGGTCGTCTGAAAACGGCTTTACACGATAAGCCGAAAATTTAAACAGCCTTGATTCCTTTTGATTCAAACTGGGCTATAATCCCGACTTTCTTTTACTGACCCCTTTTAAAAGACGAAAACATCATGAACAAAACTTTCAAATTCAGCGCATTGGCAATCGCCGCCGCATTGGCACTGACCGCCTGCGACAAAAAAGACGCCAATACACCTGCTTCAGCCTCTGCGCCCGCATCGGCATCCGCAGCTTCCGGCGCATCTGCCGCAAAAGACGCATCCTCTATCGGCACACCGGTCCAACAAGCCAGCTACGCAATAGGCATGGACACTGGCAACTTATTGAAACAAATGAAGGATCAGGGCACGGAAATCGACATGAAGGTCTTCATCGAAGCCTTGCAGGCTTCTTACGAAGGCAAAGAAAGCAAAATGACTGAAGCCCAAGCACAAGAAATCATGGTGAAATTCATGAAAGAACAACAAGCCAAAGCAGTGGAAAAACTTCAGGCTGACGCCAAAGCCAACCTGGAAAAAGGCGAAGCGTTCCTCAAAGAAAACGCCACTAAAGAAGGCGTGAAAACCACTGCTTCCGGCCTGCAATACAAAATCACCAAAGAAGGTGACGGCAAACAGCCTAAAAAAGACGACATCGTCGTTGTCGAATACGAAGGCCGCCTGATTGACGGCACCGTCTTCGACAGCAGCAAAGCCGGCGGTCCTGTCACCTTCCCCGTCAGCCAAGTCATCCCCGGCTGGGCCGAAGGCATCCAACTCTTGAAAGAAGGCAGCGAAGCCACCTTCTACATCCCGTCCAAACTCGCCTACCGCGACCAAGTCATGCCGGGCGGGAAAATCGGTCCGAATTCCACTTTGGTATTCGACGTGAAGCTGGTTAAAATCGGCAAACCCGAAGATTTCCAACCCGCTCCCGGTCAAGTTGACATTCAAAAAGTCCAATAAGCCTGCGCTTTAACCCGATGCCCGAACCGAATCCGTTTCGGGCATTTCTGTTCTGTATATTCGCAAAACATGGTTTACCCCGTTTCAGACGACCTCCTATCCCATCAAACCCCCAATAAACCTGCGCCATAACATTGCGATTTTGTTTTGCTATACAATAAACCTACCAACCTCCTACAACCGACGCCATGAAAAACATCGTTATCCTCATCTCCGGCCGCGGCAGCAATATGCAGGCCATCGTCAATGCCGCCATTCCAGACGCCCGCATCGCCGCCGTCCTCAGCAACAGCACAACCGCCGCCGGACTGGCTTGGGCAGCCGAGCGCGGCATCGCCACCGACAGCCTCAACCACAAAGACTTCCCCAGCCGCCTTGCTTTCGACCAAGCCATGATGGAGAAAATCGATGCCTATCACCCTGATTTGGTCGTCCTCGCAGGCTTTATGCGCATCCTCACGCCCAAATTCTGCGCCCATTACTCAAACCGCCTGATCAACATCCACCCGTCCATCCTCCCCGCCTTCACCGGCCTGCACACCCACGAACGCGCCCTTGAAGCCGGCTGCCGCGTCGCAGGCTGCACTATCCACTTCGTAACCCCCGAGCTGGACTGCGGTCCGATTATCTCGCAAGGCATCGTCCCGATCCTCGACGGCGACACGCCCGACGACATTGCCGCACGCGTCCTGACCGTCGAACACCGCCTTTTCCCGCAAGCCGTTGCCGATTTCGTTGCAGGTCGTCTGAAAATCGAAGGCAACCGCGTTTTCAATTCAGCACGCAACGCCGAAGGACAAACCCTGCTCGCGTAAACCGCGCCCAATTCGCGACACAATACAAGGAAAAACCATGAGCCAAAACCAGTTGACCCTTTTGGATATCATTTCCGAATCCGACTACCGTCAACGCCAAAGCAAAGCTATCGATTTATTCAACCAAAGCCTCAAAAACAACCCTGAAACAACGTTGGCATTGTGCAATTTTGTTGTCGGCGACGTACTCAGCAACCATTCCTTTTCACCCGGTTTCAAGCTGCACTGCCTAAACTGGCTGATCGACCATCACTTGGACCGCTGTGACGAAAGCTACGAGCAGCATCCTGAAGACGACGGCTTTCCCGAAGGCTTCTACGATTTAATCGATTGCCAGTGGAAATTCAAATGGATCATTCCCACGCTCGCCCGCGACCTCTTTATCGACAAAAAGGAAATCGAGGAAGCGAACGAAACAATGCGCTACCACTATGAAAACATGCGGTTCAGTCTTTCATCATTTTATAAAACCCTGATGCTGCAAAACATCCTGACCGGAGACCACACCGCCGCCAAAGAAAATTTCCAAAAATGGCAGCAAACCGCGACAGACGAATTTTCCGACTGTCCCGCGTGCGAACAGACCGAACAAGTCAACTTCTACCATTTCATCGGACAGTATCAAAAAGCCATCGACACCGCCCAACCCATCTTAACGGGCGAAATGACCTGCGCCGAAGTGCCGCATATTACCTACCATCCCGCCATCGACAGCATGATACGGCTGGGCAAATATCCCGAAGCAGAGCGTCTTTTGGATGAAGCCATAGATAAAATCAACGCCGAAGAAGACGAAATTTTCGTCCGTCTTATTCCCCTCTTCTCCCAACTGGCTTACAAACTCGGACAGTCGCAACGCGCCCTCGACTTGATGAACCGGCACGGCGACGCCATTATTCAACATGCCCAAAACGACAATATGCTCTATTTGGACTACCTCATCGCACTCTACCCCTTTGACGAAGATGCGGCGCAACATGCCCGCGAACTTGCCGCCGACTTCGACAAACGCAACGGCAACAGCCATTACCAAAGCCAGATAGAATTTATGTTCGGTTCGGGCAATCTCCAATAAACCAAGCTCGTCTGAAACCCTTTCAGACGACCCAAACAGGAGGAAATATCATGAAAACACCAGCCTTGCTTATCGCCGCCGGTCTCGTCCTGAGCGCCACAAGCGTCTATGCCGCAGAGCTGCCAAAATCAGCCACCCTGAAATATTCCGGCAGCTACGGCATCCCCGCCACCATGACCTTCACCCGCAGCGGCAATCAATACACCATCGTTTCCAGAATCAAAGTCCCGATGTACAGCATCCGCTTCGAATCCGGCGGCACCATCAGCGGCAACACCCTCCGTCCCAAATACTATAAAGACGTCCGCGGCGGCAAACTCTATGCCGAAGCCAAATTCAGCGGCAACAGCATCACTTACGGCAAAGCCGGCTCCAGCGAAACCGCCAAAACCGGCGGCACGACACTCGACCTCTTTACGCTGGCTTGGCAGCTTGCCGCCAACGATGCCCGCCTGCCTTCCGGCCTGAGCATCACCAACGGCAAAAAACTCTACCCCGTCAGCGGCATGAACAAAGTCGGCAGCGAAAACTACAAAATCGGCGGCGGCACCACCACAGTCAACAAATACCGCGTCAAACGCGGCGACGACACCGTAACCTATTCGTTCGCCCCCGCCTTCAACAACATTCCTGCTGAAATCAAATACACCGACGACGGCAAAACTTACGACCTCAAACTCACATCCGTCATCATTGACGGGAAAGCCGTCAAACCATAACGGCGGCACACCATCCCAAATGACCGACCGTTTCCCAAAGGTCGTCTGAAAACTGAACTGCACCTAAAAAGTTGGATATTTCTTCCAGCCCGTTAAGGTGCAGTTTTTTATTGCCACACACATGACTTTTCAACCCTCACACCATAGCGATTCGCCTATTGCGTATTTCTCTCAGAAATCGACCGCCATTTTTCAGACGACCTGCGATTTTTTAGTTGAAAGGTATGCGTTTACAGACTGGCAGGCTTAAGCTGTATTCACATTATTTTTCAGATTGTAAACAATATGTTCCACCTGATTTAGCTCCCGTTTAAGGTATGACATCGAAAATCTTTTCAAAAAGAGAGATATTGTATTCTTGAACATTCTGTGCTGAAATTACATGACACTACAAAAAATAGTAGTGCGTAAAAAATATAAAACAGACAAAGGAGAAACTCATGCAATGGTTTTTAGACAACCTCAAAGCCTTTTTTGAAACCATCAGCGGCTGGGTCTGGGGGCCTGTCATGCTGGTGCTGCTGGTCGGCACGGGCATTTTGCTGACCGTCATGCTGAAAGGCTTGCAATTCACCATGTTGGGCTATGCGCTGAAGCAGGCTTTCGTTCCGTCCAAAAAACATGAAGACGGCGAAGACCACGAAGGCGATATTTCCCATTTCGCCGCTTTGATGACCGCCCTGTCCGCCACCATCGGCACGGGTAATATTGCCGGTGTGGCGACTGCCGTAGTGACCGGCGGTCCGGGCGCGGTATTTTGGATGTGGATGACCGCCATTTTCGGCATGGCAACCAAATACGGCGAAGGTGTGTTGGCGGTGAAATACCGCGTGACCAACTCCAAAGGCGAAATGTCCGGCGGCCCTATGTATTACATCGAAAACGGTTTGGGTAAAAACTGGAAATGGATGGCGTTAGCGTTCGCTTTATTCGGCACATTCGCTTCGTTCGGTATCGGCAGCTCCGTACAGTCCAACTCAGTCGCTCAAGCGGTTCAGACGAGCTTTGGTATTAATCCTGTCTATACCGGCATTACGTTGACGGTTCTGACTGCCATCGTCGTTTTGGGCGGAATTAAAGGCATCGCCAAAGCCGCTTCTTTCATCGTACCCGCTATGGCGGTGTTTTATGTGGTGGGCGGTATTTCCATTATCGTCATCAATTCCGATGCGCTGATGCCTGCCGTCAACCTGATTTTCTCCGATGCGTTCAGCGCGAAAGCAGTCGCCGGCGGTGCTATCGGTACCGTTATCCGCTACGGCGTGGCGCGCGGCGTGTTCTCCAATGAGGCGGGCATGGGTTCTGCACCGATTGCCGCCGCAGCCGCCAAAACCGACCACCCCGTCCGTCAAGCTTTAGTTTCCATGACCGGCACGTTTTTGGACACCATCGTCGTTTGCTCGATTACCGGCATCATTTTGGTGATGGGTCTGCTCGGCGCGGGCGGCGAGTTTGTCAAACCTGAATTGAGCGGCGCGGCACTGACGACTGTGACCTTCCAAAAAATGCTGCCCGGTATCGGCGGCTGGATTGTCACCATCGGTCTGATTTTCTTCGCTTACTCAACCATTCTGGGCTGGTGCTATTACGGCGAGAAATGTGCGGTTTATGTATTCGGCGAGAAATTTGCCGGTCTGTACCGCATCGGTTATGTTTCTTCCGTCATGCTGGGTACAGTCTTGAGCCTTGATTTGGTATGGCTGGCTTCAGATACCTTCAACGGTCTGATGGCGTTGCCCAACCTGATCGCACTCCTTTTGATGATTAAAGTCATCGTCAACGAAACGCGTGATTTCAAACAAAAAGTCAGAAACGGAGAGTTGCCGCATTGATGCCTGCCGAGGTCGTCTGAAAATGTGTTTCAGACGACCTCATATCTGTATTTTTGAAAAAAGTCAGAGGAGGAACAAAATGAAAGTGCTTGTTTTAGGTGCCGGTGTTGCCGGTGTATCCTGCGCGTGGTATTTGGCGGAAGCCGGACATGAGGTAACCGTAATCGACCGCGCCGAAGGCGTGGCAATGGAAACCAGTTTCGCCAATGCCGGACAGCTCTCTTACGGCTATACCACGCCTTGGGCGGCACCCGGTATTCCGACCAAAGCACTGAAATGGCTGTTTAAAAGCCATCCTCCCCTGTTGTTCCGTCCCGACGGCAGCCTGTATCAAATCGAATGGCTGTGGCAAATGCTGCAAAACTGCAACGCCTCCCGCTATCAAACCAACAAAGAGCGCATGGTCAGGATTTCCGAATACAGCCGTGAAATGTTCCGCCGCTTTGAAGCGCAAACCGGCATGAATTTTGAAGGACGCAAAAAAGGGACTTTGCAGATTTTCCGCCAAGCCAAAGAAGTCGAAGCGGCAGAACAAGACATTACCGTTTTGGAACGATACGGCGTGCCCTACCGTCGTCTGAAACCCGAAGAATGCGTAGAATTCGAGCCTGCACTTGCACGCGTTACCGCCAAAATTGCCGGCGGCCTGCACCTGCCTGCGGATGCGACCGGCGACTGCCACCTCTTCACCCAAAACCTGTACAAACTGTGTCTGGAAAAAGGCGTACAGTTCCATTTCAACCGAACCATCCGCCGCATCGAACACAACGGCCAGCGCATCAGCGCAGTGGAAACCGAAACAGAACGGTTTGAAGCAGATGCCTTCGTCTGCGCGCTCGGCTGCTTCAGCAGAACGGTTTTGGCGCAGTTGGGCCTCAATCTGCCCATTTACCCCGTCAAAGGCTATTCCTTGACCCTGCCCGTCACAAACTCAGACGGCGCGCCGGTTTCCACCGTTTTGGACGAAAGCTACAAAGTCGCCATCACACGATTCGACAACAGAATCCGCGTCGGCGGCATGGCGGAATTGTCCGGCTACGAAATCAAACTGTCCGAAAAACGCCGCGAAACGCTGGCTTTGGTCGTCAACGATTTGTTCCCCGAAGGCGGCAACTTGAATCAGGCATTGTTCTGGAGCGGCCTCAGACCGATGACGCCCGACAGCACGCCGCTAATCGGCCGCACCCGCTTTGACAACCTGTTCCTGAATACAGGTCACGGTACTTTGGGCTGGACCATGTCGCTGGGCTCGGCAAAATTGACCGCCGATATCGTGTGCGGCAAAGACACCGAAATCCGCAGCGACGACTTGAGCCTGTCGCGCTATCCGTCTTGAGCTTTAAACCGACAAGGTTTGAGCGGCACTACAAACTCAAAGGTCGTCTGAAAACGTAAACTGCACCCTAAAGTTGGCTATTTTGCCAAGCTGAAAGGGTGCAGTTTTTTATAGCTCAATATTTTATTAGAGAGGCTTCGACGTTAGGCAGATGAACAAATAATGGCTTACTCATAATTTATTCATTAGAAAAAATGATCATTTTCCCTTTTGGATAATCGCCTTGCCAGCCACAAGGAAGACCGTTGTGCTGATAAACATATAAAATATCTTTCCAAATCTCCGGAACAAAATTGTTGGCATAACAATTTAATAAAATCTCCATATCCCGAAAAAATATTTCGTGTATCAGGTTAGTTACATTTTGGTAAGTTAATTTTCCATCAGCACCATGGAAATTTTTATCAAGAGCGCCTAAGCAATTACTATCAATTAATTTAGAGCCAAATAAATAGTGCCATTCAAACGAATCATCAAATGGTTGCTCAATTATCTCCTCCCAGCTATCCCATTGTTTCCCAATAATCCCAACTATCTCTTCTGAATCAGTCAGCACTTCAAATTTTTCGGTTTCCCCATTATATGGAATAGAAAAAAAATCGGGAGACGATAAAAAATCAACAATGGGTTTGGCTAGTTTAAGGGCTTCATTCCAAGTCTTCTTCAATGCCGGCTACCTCTAACATATTCATGACATAACAGTGTCCTCTTCAATCTTAACACCTATTACGTCATAGAAATATATTTCCTGAACAGATTTTATAAATATTCAAGATTGAGGAAGCCAGTGATTTTTCAGACGACCTTTCTCACATTCCCGCGAAACCCGACATCCCCAAAAGCAAACCTGACGGCTGCCTTTGAAAATATTTAAGGTTTCGCAAGAAATCTCTCCGCGCTTAAAACTTAAAGTTCACGCCGCCGGTGAAGCTGCGTCCCATTTGCGGGGTGTCGGACAGGAAGCTGCTGTGGGCGTAAACGGATTGGTTGAACAAGTTGTCTGCTTTGACGTACCAATTCCATTCGCCGTAGCCGGTGCGGCGGCGGTAGTTTGCGCCGAGGTTGAGCATGTGGTGTCCGGGCGTACGCGTTTCGTAGCGGGCGAGTTTGTTTTGGGCAAACACGCGGTAGTAGTCAAGATGGGCATCGATGCGGTCGGTCAGCGCGGCATTCAGGTGGAAGCCGAGCCGTGCGGCGGGAACGCGCGGGGCGTTTTGGTCAGCTTGGGCAATGAGTGGGCGGTTGCCGTAGGCGTCTTCCCTACCGGGCAGCGATGGAAGGTTTTTCAGACGACCTCTGACGTAGTCGCCGGAAAGTCCGATGCGGTAACGCGGCGTGGGTTTGAAGAAGATTTCGCCTTCCGCGCCGTAGAAGTCTGCGCCGGATTGGTTGTAGCGCACGAGCTTCATTTCGCTGTCGTCTTCGATGGATTTGGGGCCGCGTCCGTCGTTGAGGGTTTGGGCGTAGATATAGTTGCCGAAGCGGTTGCGGTAGAGTGCCAGATTGTATTGCCAGCGGTCGCCTTCGTAGCCCAGCGCGAGTTCGATGTTGTTGGAACGCTCTTTGTTCAGGTGTTTGTTGCCGACTTCAAAGGTGTTGGTGGCGACGTGTTTGCCGTGTGCGTACAGCTCTTGCGTTGACGGCAGGCGCTCCTGATGGGAAGCGGTCAGGCTGAGTTTGTGGTAAGGCGAGAAATACCAGTTGCCGGAAAGCGCGAACGAGCGGGCGGTTTGGCGGTGCGCACCGAGGTCGGGCAAGGGTTGGTTGTAGTAGTTTTCCCGATCAATTAAGGCTTTGTCGTACTGGATGGCGGCTTTTTGTTTTTCCACGCGCACGCCGCCTTCAAGCGAGAAGTTGTCCCAATTTGCCTGTTCTACGCCGAAAAAGCTGTAATGATGCACATCGTTGTCGATCAGCATCGGTTGTTGGACGGTTTCGGGAATGGCGGAAAGCGCGCTGGATTTTTGGGTCAGGTATTGCACGCCCCAACTGCCTTTCAGACGACCTATGGGCAGATGGCGCAATTCGATGCGGGCGTTTTGCGTTTTGTTTTTGAAGAAGTTTTCCACCGCATCGCCCGCTTTTTCGTCGTGGCGGTAGTCGTTGCGGTTCAGATGCACGCGCAAGACTTCGAAACCGGGGAGCGGCTGCTTCCATTCGGCGCGGATTTCGTAGCGTTTGTTGCGCAGGTCTATCCACGGTCTGCCGTTGTGGGCATGCGCGTGTGCATTATCGTCGTCATGGAAGCCGCAGCTTAAGCCCGGATTGTCGTAATCGACGTCTTCTTCGGTCAACAGGTGCGGATAAAGCTGCAAATAGCGTTTGTTGATCAAACTTTTCTGCCAGATGATGTCGGCGTGGCAGTCGTCGTAAAGGTGGCTGTGGGCAGGCAGGCCGTAGCGGTCGCGACGGTCGCTGTATGCCGCGCCGATAAAGCCTTTCTCGCCCACCCAAGACAGCCCGATGCTGCCCGTTTGCGAATCGGCATGGCTGTCGGGCAGTCGTTTCAGACGACCTTCTTCCTTGCGGTAATGCGGTACGGCGTAGTCGCCCGATTTTCGGTACAGCCCTTCCGTGTGCAACACGAAGTTTTTGCCCAATCCGACATTGATGCCGCCGGACGTGAGTTTTTCTAAATTGCCGCTGCTCAAGCGCAGCCCCAGTTCGCCCGATACGCCGTTTTCAGGCATTTTTTCGGGGATTTTTCCGTCGGCAACATCCACCAAGCCCGCCACATTGCCCGAGCTGTACAACAGCGTTACCGGCCCGCGCAGGATTTCGACCTGTTGCGACAAAGCGGTGTCCACCATCAGGGCATGGTCGGGCGAGAAATCCGCCATGTCGCCGGTTTCGCCGTGATGGTTCAACACTTTAATCCGTCTGCCCGTCTGCCCGCGTATCACAGGCGCGGACGCGCCGCCGCCGTATTGCGAAGCATGGACGCCCGGCACGCCGTTGAGCGCGTCGCCGAGATTGACGGCTTTTTGCCGCAACGTATCGCCGCTGATAATTTTGTCGGAGGCAGTCGAACTGTGCAGCAGCCCCGAAGTGGCGCGCGGACGGTTTTTGCCGACAACGTTGACCGTTTCCAAGTCCACCGTCTGCTCGGTTTCATGCGCTTGGGCGACGGCCGGAAGATTGATGATCAGTAATGCTAAAACAATGGGTTTGAGTGGTGTATGTGTCATTTTGGGTTTCCCTTCATATTTCAAATAGATTGTTATTATATAACATCACATCATTAATATGACAAGAATTTGAAAAAACGACTTGACTTTGACGCAGCAAAACAGCCAAGCCAAAGCCTATACAAACAGCGAAAAACCAAAGGTCGTCTGAAACCCAAAATATTGAAAATGATAAGAAAGGCGAAAGCAGCGGCGACTCGCCACCCCACCTGTTTGCTTGGAAGGAATCATGTTGCCTAAACAACAAAAAAGGTCGTCTGAAAACCAGATTCCGTTTTCAGACGACCTTGTCGGTTTGATGAATGCTATTTGGCAGCTTGGGCGGCGGCGGTCTCGGCAATCAAGTCAAGGAAGACCAACGGCTCTTTGCCGGTGTTTTTCAGCGCATGGGACTGACCGGGGCGGGCGATGGTGATGTCGCCGGCGCCAACTTGGGTTTGTTTACCCGTGCTGTCGGTAAACACGCCTTTGCCCGATACGATGATGTAAACGTCTTCGTTGTCGGTGTGTTTGTGTTCGCCGATGGATGCGTCCGGCGGCAGGGTCAGCCAACCGATTTCCCTGAACGCGTCTTGTGCGGCGGTCTGGTGGCGGTTGAAGGCGAAGCGGCCGAGCAGCGGGCCTTTGCCTCCGGCTGCATTTTCGCGGTTCCACTCTGCCAAGTCGGCTTTTTTGTACACTTGGACGCTGCGGTCGGTAGGTTTTGCCTGTTCCGCAGCGTGAACGCTGACGGTCGTGCCGAGCAGAAAGGCGACGGACAATGCGGCAAATAGCGGTTTCATCATGGTTCTCCGTTTGTTGGGTTGTGTCGGATAAATTGTAGGCTGCATTCAGGTAGATTTCGATATTGACGATAAGTAATATTACATAGCATCATTTCCCAGCTTTTCAGCACAGGATATTCCCTATTACTCAACATCATTAAGAGACAAAAGCATGACCGAAACACAAAAAATCTATACTGCATGGACACAGATGTGGAATGGCGATCTCAACATTGCTGATGAACTGCTGTCAAACAACTTCAAAGCACATCTGACCGCTGATTCCACTCCACCACCAACGCCCGTAACTGACATAGCCAGCGCAAAGGCTTGGATAACCACCATTCGTGCTAAAGCAGATCTGCATTATGAAATTGTGCTTGGTCCGTTCCGCGACGGCGACATAATTTCCGCCTATTGGCGTGTAACCGCTACGTTCGGCAACCAAACCGCCGTCAAAGTCGGTACGGATTTCTTGAAAATCAAAGACGGTAAGATTACCGACTGCTGGACGATGAACAACAACGCTGCATAATTGAATTACCAAACTCTATTTGTTTTCGGACAGCCTGCATTAGTTGATACAGTCCCGTTTTCAGACGACCTGCGGGGTCGGTTGCTTTGCCCCGCAGGCGTCAAGGCTTATTTCACGTTGCGCAGATAGTTCAGCAACAGGGGAACGGGGCGGCCGGTCGCGCCTTTTTCGCTGCCGGATTTCCATGCCGTACCCGCGATGTCGAGGTGCGCCCACGGATAGTCTTCGGTGAAGTAAGACAGGAAGGTGGCGGCGGTAATCGTGCCTGCGCCAGGGGTGCCGATGTTGGGGATGTCGGCGAAGTTGGATTTGAGCTGGTCTTTATAGGTTTCAAAGAGCGGCAGTTGCCATGCTTTGTCGTCCACGTTGCGGGACGCGGCAAGCAGGCTGTCGACCAAATCCTGATTGTTGCCCATCACGCCGCTGACGTCATGCCCCAAGGCGATGATGCACGCGCCGGTCAGGGTGGCGACGTCGATGACGGCTTTGGGCTTGAACTGCTCGGCGTAAGTGAGCGCGTCGCACAAAATCAGACGGCCTTCGGCATCGGTGTTCAACACTTCAATCGTCAGGCCTTTCATGCTTTTCACGACGTCCCCCGGTTTGTTTGCCGCGCCGGAAGGCATGTTTTCGCAAGTGGCGACGACGGCGATGAGGTTGATCGGCAGTTGCAGTTTGACGGCGGCGCAGAAGGTGCTGATGACGGTTGCCGCGCCGCACATGTCAAACTTCATTTCGTCCATGTTCAGACCGGGTTTGAGGGAGATGCCGCCTGTATCGAAGGTAATGCCTTTGCCGACTAGGACGACGGGGGCGGCTTCTTTGTCGGCAGCGCCGAAGTAGCTCAATTCAATCAGATAGGGGTCTTCCACGCTGCCTTTGGCGACCGACCAAAACGAACCCATGTTTTCTTTGATGTAGTCTTTTTCGATGATTTTGGCGTGTGCGCCCAGTTTTTCGGCTTCGGCTTTGGCGGTGCGCGCTAAAAATTCGGGCGTGCATTCGTTGGGCGCGGCGTTGCCCAAATCGCGGCAGAGGCTTTGTCCGTAAACCTGCGCTTCGGCGACGCGCAGGGCTTCTTTGACGGCGGCTTCGTGTGCGGTGTGGAACACGGCTTGTGCGAATTTGGCGGGCTTGGCTTCTTTTTTGTAGCGGTCGAAACGGTAGGCGGCGTTGCCGAACGCGATGGCGAAGGCTTCGGCAACGACGGCGGCTTGCGCTTCATCGAAGGCATGGATGTCCGCATTGACCGTTTCCTGATTTTGCGCCCATTTGGCGGCTTCGGCAGCGGCCTTGTTCAGCGCGGCGCGGTCGGTTTTTTCGAGGCGGACGACGGCGACTGCCTGCAAACCGTTGTCCGTCGGGATTTTGGTGTCGGCAAAAGTTTGACCTTCTTCAAGCGAAGACAAAAGGGCAAGGGCGGTCGGGTGGTTTAATTGTGCGGTTTCGGTGCAGACAAATAACTGTGCGCCTGCCTGTTGCGGCTGCAAGGTTCCGGCTTTTGTGCTAAATTCCACGTTTATTCTCCTGATTGAGATGGTTTCGGGTAGTTTCAGACGACCCTTTGCATTAAGAGGTCGTCTGAAAACGGTTGGAAAGATTGTACTCCATTTGAGAGGTCGTCTGAAACCTTGCGCAGACAATCCGCCTGCGCCGAACCGCTACCGCTCCTAGCCGCGATTCTATGATTTATCAAAGAAACTTCATCAAAGAACTCTCTTTTACCGCCGTCGGCATTTTCGTCGTCCTCTTGGCGGTGTTGGTTTCCACTCAGGCAATCAACCTGCTCGGCCGTGCCGCCGACGGGCGCGTCGCCCTCGATGCCGTGTTGGCATTGGTCGGCTTCTGGGTCATCGGCATGACGCCGCTTTTGCTGGTTTTGACCGCGTTCATCAGCACGCTGACCGTGTTGACCCGCTACTGGCGCGACAGCGAAATGTCGGTTTGGCTCTCCTGCGGGCTGGCGTTGAGGCAATGGATACGCCCCGTCATGCAGTTTGCCGTGCCGTTTGCCATCTTGATTGCCGTCATGCAGCTTTGGGTGATGCCGTGGGCGGAACTGCGCAGCCGTGAATACGCCGAAATCCTCAAGCAGAAACAAGAATTGTCCATGGTGGAAGCAGGCGAGTTCAACAGCCTGGGCAAGCGCAACGGCAGGGTTTACTTCGTCGAAACCTTCGACACCGAATCGGGCATCATGAAAAATCTGTTCCTGCGCGAACAGGATAAAAACGGCAACGACAACATTATCTTCGCCAAAGAAGGCAATTTCTCGCTGAACGACAACAAGCGCACGCTCGACCTGCGCAACGGCTACCGTTACAGCGGCACGCCCGGTAAAGCCGACTACAACCGCGTTTCCTTTCAAAACCTCAGCCTGATTATCAGCACCACGCCCAAACTCATCGACCCCGTTTCCCACCGCCGCACCATCCCGACATCCCAGCTCATCGGCAGCAGCAACCCGCAACATCAGGCGGAATTGATGTGGCGTATCTCGCTGACCGTCAGCGTCCTCCTGCTCTGCCTGCTTGCCGTGCCGCTTTCCTATTTCAACCCGCGCAGTGGCCACACCTACAACATCCTCGTCGCCATCGGACTTTTCCTGATTTACCAAAACGGACTGACCTTTCTGCGCAATGCCGTGGAAGACGGCAAAATCCATTTCTGGCTCGGACTGCTGCCCATGCACATCATCATGTTTGCCATTGCCGTCGTACTCCTGCGCGTCCGCAGCATGCCTAGCCAGCCCTTCTGGCAGGCGGTTGGCAAAAGTCTGACATTGAAAGGCGGAAAATGAACCTGATTTCACGTTACATCATCCGCCAAATGGCGGTTATGGCGGTTTACGCCCTCCTTGCCTTCCTTGCCCTGTACAGTTTTTTCGAGATCATCAACGAAGTCGGCGACTTGGGCAAAGGCAGCTATAACGGCGCAACCATGGCGCAATACGTCCTCATGCAGATGCCCGCGCGCGCCTACGAACTCATGCCCCTCGCCGTCCTCATCGGCGGACTCGTCTCCCTCAGCCAGCTTGCCGCCGGCAGCGAACTGACCGTTATCAAAGCAAGCGGCATGAGCACCAAAAAACTGCTGCTGATCCTGTCGCAGTTCGGACTGATTTTCGCCATCGCCACCGCCGCGCTCGGCGAATGGATTGCCCCCACCCTCAGCCAAAAAGCCGAAAACATCAAATCCGCCGCCATCAACGGCAAAATCAGCACCGGCAATACCGGGCTTTGGCTCAAAGAAAAAAACAGCATCATCAACGTGCGCGAAATGCTGCCCGACCATACCCTGCTGGGCATTAAAATTTGGGTGCGCAACGACAAAAACGAGCTGACGCAGGCAACGGAAGCCGAGTCCGCCGTTTTAAACAACGACGGCAGTTGGCAGTTGAAAAACATCCGCCGCAGCACGCTTGGCGAAGACAAAGTCGAAGTCTCCACCGCCGCCGAAGAAAACTGGCCGATTGCCGTCAAGCGCAACCTGATGGACGTATTGCTCGTCAAACCCGACCAAATGTCCGTCGGCGAACTGACCACCTACATCAGCCACCTCGAAAACAACAACCAAAACACCCAAATCTACGCCATCGCCTGGTGGCGCAAATTGGTTTACCCCGTCGCCGCCTGGGTGATGGCACTTGTCGCCTTCGCCTTCACCCCGCAAACCACCCGCCACGGCAATATGGGCTTGAAACTCTTCGGCGGCATCTGCCTCGGCTTGCTGTTCCACTTCGCCGGACGGCTCTTCGGCTTTACCAGCCAACTCTACGGCGTCCCGCCCTTCCTTGCCGGCGCACTCCCTACCATAGCCTTCGCCCTGCTCGCCGTTTGGCTGATACGCAGGCAGGAACGGCGTTAAGCCCAAGAATATAGTGGATTAAATTTAAACCAGTACGGCGTTGCCTCGCCTTACCGTACTATCTGTACTGTCTGCGGCTTCGTCGCCTTGTCCTGATTTAAATTTAATCCACTATAACATAAAAAAACAGAACAGCGAAAACTGTTCTGTTTTTTGTTTTCAGACGACCTCACGGGTTTAGCCTCTGAAGGGTCGTCTGAAACTGCTTACCTACTTGTTAAACATTCACGGTCTCGGCTACTTCGTTGTAGCTGTCAATTTCGTTGAAGTTCATGTAGCGGTAGATTTGGTCGCCCTGTTCGTTGATGATACCGATGTTGGCTTGGTATTCTTCAACGGTCGGGATTTTACCCAGTTTGGAGCAAATCGCCGCCAACTCTGCCGAGCCGAGGTAAACGAAGGTGTTTTTACCCAAGCGGTTCGGGAAGTTGCGGGTGGAAGTGGACATGACGGTCGCGCCTTCGTGTACTTGGGCTTGGTTACCCATACACAATGAACAACCCGGCATTTCCATACGTGCGCCGGCGCGGCCGAGTACGCCGTAGTGGCCTTCGTCGGACAGTTCTTTCGCGTCCATTTTGGTTGGCGGCGCCATCCACAGGCGGACTGGGATGTCGGACTTGCCTTCCAGGAGTTTGGACGCGGCACGGAAGTGGCCGATGTTGGTCATGCACGAACCGATGAACACTTCGTCGATTTTGGTGCCGGAACGTTCGGACATGAAGCATACGTCGTCGGGGTCGTTCGGGCAGGCGATAATCGGCTCTTTGATGTCGTCCATATTGATTTCAATCACAGCGGCGTATTCGGCATCTTTATCCGCTTCGAGCAATTCGGGGTTTGCCAACCATGCTTCCATGGCTTTGATGCGGCGTTCCAAAGTGCGCGGATCTTGATAGCCGTCGGCAATCATGTTTTTCATCAACACGACGTTGGATTTCATGTACTCAATAATCGGCTCTTTGTTGAGCTTCACGGTACAGCCGGCGGCGGAGCGTTCGGCGGATGCGTCGGTCAATTCAAAGGCTTGTTCCACTTTCAAATCAGGCAGACCTTCGATTTCGAGGATGCGGCCGGAGAAGATGTTTTTCTTACCGGCTTTGGCAACGGTCAGCAAGCCTTGTTTAATCGCGTAAAGCGGAATCGCGTTCACCAAATCGCGCAGGGTGACACCCGGTTGCAGTTTGCCGCTGAAGCGTACCAATACGGATTCAGGCATATCGAGCGGCATCACGCCGGTGGCTGCTGCGAAAGCAACCAAGCCGGAGCCGGCAGGGAAGGAAATACCGATAGGGAAACGGGTATGGCTGTCGCCGCCGGTACCGACGGTATCGGGCAGCAGCAGGCGGTTGAGCCATGAGTGGATCACGCCGTCGCCCGGACGCAGAGATACGCCGCCACGGGTAGAAATAAAGGCGGGCAGTTCTTTATGGGTTCTGACATCGACAGGTTTCGGATAAGCCGCGGTGTGACAGAAAGACTGCATCACCATATCGGCGGAGAAGCCCAAACAAGCCAAGTCTTTCAACTCGTCGCGGGTCATCGGGCCGGTAGTGTCTTGCGAGCCGACAGTCGTCATGCGCGGTTCGCAATAAGTACCCGGGCGCACGCCTTGTCCTTCTGGCAGACCGCAGGCGCGACCGACCATTTTTTGAGCCAACGTGAAACCGGCTTTACTTTCGGCAGGCGCTTGAGGCAGGCGGAATTCGGTGGAAGCAGGCAGTTTCAACGCTTCGCGCGCTTTGGCGGTCAGACCGCGACCGATAATCAGGTTGATACGGCCACCTGCTTGCACTTCGTCCAGCAATACTTGGGATTTCAGGCTGAACTCGGCAACGGTTTCGCCGTTTTTCATGATTTTGCCTTCATAAGGCAGAATATCGACGACATCACCCATTTTCAGCGCGGAAACATCGACTTCAATCGGCAACGCGCCGGAGTCTTCTTGAGTATTGAAGAAAATCGGCGCGATTTTGCCGCCCAAGCATACGCCGCCGAAACGTTTGTTCGGTACGAACGGGATGTCTTCGCCGGTATGCCAAATCACAGAGTTGGTCGCGGATTTGCGTGAAGAACCGGTACCGACCACGTCGCCGACATAGGCAACGGGGTGGCCTTTGGCTTTGAGTTCTTCCAACAATTTAATCGGACCGACTTCGCCCGGTTTGTCGGGCGTGATGCCGTCGCGCGGGTTTTTCAGCATCGCCAGCGCGTGCAGCGGAATATCGGGACGGCTCCATGCGTCGGGCGCGGGAGAAAGGTCGTCCGTATTGGTTTCGCCGTCAACTTTGAAGACGGTAACGGTGATTTTTTCGGGAACTTTAGCGCGTGAAGTGAACCATTCGGCATCTGCCCAAGATTGCAAAACTTCCTGCGCGTATTTATTGCCTTTTTCGGCTTTTTCCTGAACGTCGTGGAAAGAATCGAACATCAGAAGCGTATGTTTCAAACCTTTGGCAGCGATGGGCGCGAGTTTGTCGTTGTCCAAGAGTTCGATTAAGGCGTGAATGTTGTAACCGCCGAGCATCGTACCTAAAAGTTCGGTCGCATATTCGGGGGAAATCAGCGGGCTGGATGCGCTGCCTTCGGCAACGGCAGCCAGGAATGAGGCTTTGACTTTGGCGGCATCGTCCACACCGGGCGGAACACGGTGGGCAAGCAGTTCGACCAAGAATTCACCTTCGCCTGCGGGCGGGTTTTTCAGCAGCCCAACCAAATCGGCGGTTTGCTGCGCGTTCAAAGGGAGGGGCGGGATACCGAGGGCGGCACGCTCGGCGGCGGCTTTGCGATAGGCTTCTAACATCTCTTTGTTCCTTTTTTCTGTTTTTTCTTCTGACCGTTGCAAATGATTTGCAATCAAAGAATTGTAAACAATTCTTTTGGGTATCATAGACCAGTTTGGCAAAAATTGGAATATTTATGTTATCGGATGTAATAGGTGTTTGCTATTGAAACGAATTATCTTGAAAAATACGAAAAGGTCGTCTGAAAACAGGGTTTCAGACGACCTTTTATGTTTTATCGGAATGACCGGTTCGTTCTTTTACCGGGCGTTTGCCTGATATTCGCTTCCGTCTTCGCGCAAGAGCTTGGGCTGTTCGCCTTTCTCTATGACGTTTTTACCGATGACAACTTTGGTTACGCCTTTCAAATCAGGCAGTTGATACATGGTATCCAACAGGCAGCGTTCAACGATGGAGCGCAGACCGCGCGCCCCGGTTTTACGTTCCATTGCCTGACGGGCGATGCTGCGCAAGGCTTCTTCTTCAAATTCCAATTCGACATTTTCCATGCCGAACAAGGTTTGATATTGTTTCACCAAAGCATTTTTCGGCTCGGTCAAAATGTTGACCAATGCGTCTTCGTCCAATTCCGCCAACGTGGCGATAACGGGCAAACGACCGATCAACTCGGGAATCAGACCGAATTTAATCAAGTCTTCAGGCTCAACGATTTCAAACAATCCGGTAATGTCGGCATTTTCGTCTTTGCTGTGAACGGACGCACCGAAACCGATACCGCCTTTTTCTGTACGCTGACGGATCACTTTTTCCAAACCTGCAAACGCGCCGCCGCAGATAAACAGGATATTGGTCGTATCGACGTTGATAAATTCCTGATTCGGATGTTTGCGGCCGCCTTGGGGCGGAACGCTGGCAACCGTACCTTCAATCAGTTTCAGCAAGGCTTGTTGCACGCCTTCGCCGGATACGTCGCGGGTAATCGACGGGTTGTCGCTTTTGCGCGAGATTTTATCGATTTCGTCGATATAGACGATACCGCGTTGGGCTTTTTCGACATCAAAATCACATTTACCCAAAAGCTTGGTAATAATTTGCTCAACGTCTTCACCGACATAACCCGCCTCGGTCAGCGTAGTCGCATCCGCCATGACGAACGGCACGTCCAGTTTGCGCGCCAAAGACTGCGCCAACAGCGTTTTACCCGAACCAGTCGGACCGATAAGCAGGATGTTGGATTTCGACAACTCGACATTGCCGTTGGCTTTGGGGTGGCGCAGGCGTTTGTAATGGTTGTACACCGACACCGCCAATGCTTTCTTGGCTTGTTCCTGACCGATAACGTGGTCGTTGAGGTTGGCGACGATTTCGGCAGGCGTAGGCAGCTTGTTGTTCGGATGGGACGCATCCGTTGCAGATTTCTCTGCGGAGAGGTCGTCTGAACTTTGCAGCATCACGCCGCAAGTTTCTACACATTCGTTACAGATAAAAGCGTTTTCGCCTTCAATCAGGTTTTTGACTTCATGCTCGGATTTTCCGCAAAACGAGCAGGAGCGTTTTTCTTCAGTCATAATTTATCTTCTGTTTTCAAGCAATATCGGCAAACCGTTATCCGAATGTTGCGGGAACGGTTTTCGGCAAAGTCGGTAAGTATAATCAGTATCTTAAGGTTTATCAAATACCGTATGGCAAGCTGTTTGGCGTAAGGTTTTCAGACGACCCTCCGACGCATGGCAACACGTCACAATTTCCCATCCTTAAGATTGTTTCCAATTTGGGAAAAAGATGCAAACAAACGCAAAAAAGCCATATTAAACTTTACATTTTGTTGTATTTTAAGCAAAATATCTCCTTTAATAATTCAATTGTCTTAAATTCTACTGGTTGAAGTATGTCGGTTATGAAATTTTATAAAACACTGAGTGCAGCCTGTTTGGGTATGGCTTTGACGGTTGTTGCCGCCCCTGCCGCTGCAGACGATATGGACGTTTTGGGTCAATTTTTGGAACAAAATTTTCCAACCCAAAATGACCCGATGGAAGCTTTCGCATTAAGCCATGCACAAAAAATCGAGGCTCAGGCAATGATGGCGGGGCCGCTTTTGACATCTCAGTCCGCCCTGATTTTTAACAACAAAACAGGCGAAATCCTGTATCAGAAAAACGCAGACCGCGTGATGCCGATTGCGTCTATTTCCAAACTGATGAGCGCGATGGTCGTCTTGGATGCGCGTTTGGATATGAACGAGCGCATTACCATTACTGCCGATGAAATCGACCGCCTGAAAGGTACAGGCAGCCGCCTTGCCGTCGGTACGACGCTGACGCGCGGCGAATTGCTGCACCTGAGCCTGATGAGCAGTGAAAACCGCGCAACGCACGCGCTGGGCCGCACCTATCCGGGCGGTATGTCGGCATTTGTTGCTGCCATGAATGCCAAAGCGCAAAGCTTGGGCATGCACAACAGCCGTTTCTACGAACCTACCGGTCTGAATTTCCAAAACGTATCAACCGCCAACGATTTGAACCGAATGGTCGCCGCGGCAAGCAAATATCCGCTTATCCGGAAAAACTCAACCTCCAACTACGGCTCGGTTTGGACGGCAAATGGTCGCCAAAACTATAAAAACTCCAACGCCCTCGTCCGCGAAGGCAGCTGGAATATCGAGCTTCAGAAAACCGGTTATATCCGCGAAGCAGGACGCTCGATGGTGGTTAAGGCAAATGTTCAAAACCAACCGATTACCATCGTATTGTTGAACTCGCCAACTTCGACAACACGCGTAAACGACGCGCGTAAGATCGAATCTTGGATGTCGCAGCGCCGCTCTTAAAAACACTTATTATGCCGTCTGAAAATCAGGCGGCATTTTTTATATGATAAGCAGAAAAACTTCATGCAATCCGGTTGAAGAATCTTGATTTTAACAATATTAGGAGATGCAAATGCCGAACAAAAAACAATACAAAAAACCGTTTATACAGCTGGGTATTATTTTGGTTTTGACCGGCTGTACTTCCGTTGCCGATATGGTGGGATACGATACGGCATCGCTCAACGAGGCTGCCGCCAAAAACTATTCGCAAGTGGTACAGCAAGCTCAGTCGCAACGCGTTTTGGACAACACTTCCCAGACTTCGCGCCGTATCAAAACCGTATTTGAGCGTCTGAAACCCCATGCCAATCAAGCCAACCAAACCAGCGTACCTTTCAACTGGCAAATGAATGTTTTCCGTGGCGATGAATTGAACGCCTGGGCAATGCCCGGAGGCAAAATGGCGATGTACACCGGTATGGTTGAGCGTTTGAAATTGACGGACGACGAAATCGCCGCCGTTATCGGTCACGAGATGACCCATGCCCTGCTTGAGCATGGCAAAAAAGCAATTGGCGGCCAAGTGCTGACAGGATTGGGCGGTTCTATTTTAGCGGGCGCATCCGGAGTTGATGCCAATATCGTCGGATTGGGTACGGATTTACTTGCTTCCAAGCCCTTTTCGCGCCATCAGGAAAGCGAAGCGGACGCAGGCGGCGTACGTTTGATGGCTCAGGCTGGTTACAACCCGGAGGCCGCCATCAGTGTTTGGGAAAAGATGAGCAAACTTGAAGGCAGCTCGTCCATTGCGATTTTGTCCACCCACCCGACCAATCAGACACGCATCAATGCCATCCGCAGAATGCTGCCTGAACTCATGCCGATTTATCAAAAGAATAAACGATAAATTTTTTGGATAAACTTTCTGCAACCCGGCATCGTTTTTTTCAAATCAACCTGCAATCTCTTATTTTAAATCTTCCCAAAAACAATTTAAATCAAAGCATTGCATAGGCTTCAATCAAGATTTTTCAGACGACCCTTCCTCCCCTTGCGGCAAAGGTCGTCTGAAAAATTGTCAACATTTTCACTCAAATTACCAAGCAACCCAGACCCATTCGGCGTATAATACAGCCTTTCCCAACCGCATTTGAGAGCTGAATCATGTCTGTTGTTTTGCCCTTGCGCGGCGTTACCGCCCTTTCCGATTTCCGTGTTGAAAAACTCTTGCAAAAAGCGGCCGCACTCGGTCTGCCCGAAGTGAAACTGAAAAGCGAATTTTGGTATTTTGTCGGCAGCGAGAAAGCACTGGATGCCGCGACTGTCGAAAAACTGCAAGCCTTGTTGGCGGCGCAAAGTGTTAAAGAAACGCCCGAAGCGCGCGAGGGCTTGCATTTATTTTTGGTAACGCCCCGTTTGGGTACGATTTCGCCGTGGGCTTCCAAGGCGACCAATATCGCGGAAAACTGCGGTTTGGAAGGCATAGAGCGCATCGAACGCGGCATGGCGGTGTGGCTGGAAGGTCGTCTGAATGATGAACAGAAACAGCAATGGGCGGCTTTGCTGCACGACCGCATGACAGAATCCGTGCTGCCCGATTTTCAGACGGCCTCCAAATTATTCCACCATCTCGAATCCGAAACTTTCTCCACCGTCGATGTTTTGGGCGGCGGTAAAGAGGCTTTGGTCAAAGCCAATACCGAAATGGGTTTGGCACTCTCCGCCGACGAAATCGATTATCTGGTTGAAAACTATCAGGCTTTGCAGCGCAATCCGTCCGATGTGGAGCTGATGATGTTCGCGCAGGCAAACAGCGAACACTGCCGCCACAAAATTTTCAACGCCGATTTCATCCTCAACGGCGAAAAACAGCCGAAATCCCTTTTCGGCATGATTCGCGATACACACAACGCGCATCCAGAAGGCACCGTCGTTGCCTATAAAGACAACTCGTCCGTGATCGAAGGCGCGAAAATCGAGCGTTTCTATCCGAATGCGGCGGAAAACCAAGGCTACCGTTTCCACGAGGAAGACACGCATATCATCATGAAAGTGGAAACGCACAACCACCCGACCGCCATTGCGCCGTTTGCGGGCGCGGCAACGGGTGCGGGCGGCGAAATCCGCGACGAAGGTGCGACAGGCAAAGGTTCGCGTCCGAAAGCGGGCTTGACCGGCTTTACCGTGTCCAACCTCAACATTCCCGACCTCAAACAGCCGTGGGAACAAGACTACGGCAAGCCGGAACACATTTCCTCGCCGTTGGACATCATGATCGAAGGCCCCATCGGCGGCGCGGCGTTCAACAACGAATTCGGCCGCCCGAACCTCTTGGGCTACTTCCGCACTTTTGAAGAGAAGTTCGACGGTCAGGTTCGCGGCTACCACAAACCGATTATGATCGCCGGCGGCTTGGGCAGCATTCAGGCGCAGCAGACGCATAAAGACGAAATCCCCGAAGGCGCGTTGCTGATTCAACTGGGCGGCCCGGGTATGCTTATCGGCTTGGGCGGCGGCGCGGCTTCTTCAATGAACACCGGCACGAACGACGCGTCTTTAGACTTCAACTCCGTGCAACGCGGCAACCCCGAAATCGAACGCCGCGCACAGGAAGTGATCGACCGCTGCTGGCAGCTCGGCGACCAAAACCCGATTATCTCCATCCACGACGTCGGCGCGGGCGGCCTGTCCAACGCCTTCCCCGAACTGGTCAACGATGCCGGACGCGGCGCGGTATTCAAGCTGCGCGAAGTGCCGCTGGAAGAACACGGCCTCAACCCGCTGCAAATCTGGTGCAACGAATCGCAAGAGCGTTATGTGTTGTCGATTTTGGAAAAAGATTTGGACACCTTCCGCGCCATCTGCGAACGCGAACGCTGCCCGTTTGCCGTGGTCGGCACAGCGACTGATGACGGCCATTTGAAAGTACGCGACGATTTGTTTTCCAACAACCCCGTCGATTTGCCGCTGAACGTCTTGCTCGGCAAACCGCCCAAAACCACGCGCAGCGACAAAACCGTGAGGTCGTCTGAAAAACCGTTTAACGCGGGCAATATCGACATCACCGAAGCCGCCTACCGCGTTTTGCGCCTGCCTACCGTAGCCGCTAAAAACTTCCTGATTACCATCGGCGACCGCAGCGTCGGCGGCATGACCCACCGCGACCAAATGGTCGGCAAATACCAAACCCCCGTAGCCGACTGCGCCGTTACCATGATGGGCTTCAACACCTATCGCGGCGAAGCAATGTCTATGGGCGAAAAACCGACCGTCGCCCTGTTTGACGCACCCGCCTCGGGCAGAATGTGCGTCGGCGAAGCCATCACCAACATCGCGGCAGTCAACATCGGCGACATCGGCAATATCAAGCTCTCCGCCAACTGGATGGCGGCGTGCGGCAACGAAGGCGAAGACGAAAAACTCTACCGCACCGTCGAAGCCGTCTCTAAAGCCTGTCAGGCATTGGATTTGAGCATCCCCGTGGGCAAAGACAGCCTGTCGATGAAAACCGTTTGGCAAGACGGCGAAGAGAAAAAATCTGTCGTCTCGCCGTTGAGCCTGATTATTTCCGCGTTCGCGCCAGTTCAAGACGTGCGCAAAACCGTTACGCCCGTATTAAAAGACAATGCCAATTCGTTCGCTATTCTGCTGATGATTGACTTAGGCAACAACAAATGCCGTATGGGTGGGTCTGCACTGGCTCAAGTGTATAACCGAAGCGGCGGCGAAGCACCTGATATTGATGCAGGCCGTCTGAAAGCGTTTTATCAGTTAATTCAGCAACTCGTTCAAGAAGATAAGTTGCTGGCCTACCACGACCGCAGCGACGGCGGTTTGTTTGTGACTCTGGCAGAAATGGCATTTGCTTCTCGCCGTGGCATGAATCTCGATCTGCTGACAATGGTAGATAAAAATATTAACGTTAAAAACGAGTATTACTCGCCTCAAGAATGGCAAAAATTTGTCCTAACTACCCTGTTTAACGAAGAATTAGGAGCCGTTATTGCTGTTCACGCTGCCGACCACGAATATATTTCTAATTTGTGCGAGAAACTGAATCTCACGCTGCACCATTTGGGAGAGTTTGCCGACAGCGGCCATATGGTCATCAATGCAGGAGAAGAAATTTTCAATCAATCCCTTACCGACCTGCAACGCGCATGGCAGGAAACCAGCCACGCCATCCAACGCCTGCGCGACAACCCCGCCTGCGCCGACAGCGAGTTCGCCCTGATTGGCGACAACGAACGCAGCGCATTGTTTGCCGACGTGAAATTTGACGTAAAAGAAGACATCGCCGCGCCGTTTATCAACAGCGGCGCGAAACCCAAAATCGCCATCCTGCGCGAACAGGGCGTGAACGGGCAAATCGAAATGGCCGCCGCGTTTACTCGTGCCGGATTCGATGCCTACGACGTGCATATGTCCGACCTGATGGCAGGCCGCGTCCACCTTGCCGACTTCAAAATGCTGGCGGCGTGCGGCGGCTTCAGCTACGGCGACGTACTCGGCGCGGGCGAAGGCTGGGCGAAATCCATCCTGTTCCACCCCGCCTTGCGCGACCAGTTCGCCGCCTTCTTCGCCGACCCGAACACGCTGACATTGGGCGTGTGCAACGGCTGCCAAATGGTCAGCAACCTCGCCGAAATCATCCCCGGCACGGCAGGCTGGCCGAAGTTCAAACGCAACCTGAGCGAACAGTTCGAAGCGCGCCTGAGCATGGTTCACGTCCCCCAATCAGCTTCCCTGATCCTGAACGAAATGCAGGGCTCCAGCCTGCCCGTCGTCGTCAGCCACGGCGAAGGCCGCGCCGACTTCGCGCTTCACGGCGGCAAAATTTCAGACGGCCTGGGCATCGCGCTGCAATACGTCGACGGACAAAACCAAGTTACCCAAACCTACCCGCTCAACCCCAACGGCTCGCCGCAAGGCATCGCCGGCGTTACCAACGCCGACGGCCGCGTTACCATCATGATGCCCCACCCCGAACGCGTGTACCGCGCCGCACAAATGAGCTGGAAACCGGAAGACTGGACGGAACTGTCCGGCTGGTACCGACTCTTCGCCGGAGCAAGAAAAGCTTTGGGCTAACCGGCAGGCTGATTTGATTCGGCTTTAAAGGAAAGGTCGTCTGAAAACGATTTAGCGAACCACGTTATATCTGTTTTCAGACGACCTTTATATGTTCTTTTGCGTATAAAGACCAAACCGACCGCCGTCATTCCCGCGCAGGCGGGAATCCAGACCTCTGCCTTTCAGAAATATTTAAAGATTACTGTAAATCCAAACTTCTGGATTCCCGCCTGCGCGGGAATGACGGCCTAGATTTTTTGTCCCGAACCTATATATACAACCAAACCTAATTGAATTTATAGAAAAGATTTGGAGAATCTTATGTCTGACATAGAAATTTTTGAAAACATGCCGAATGATGATGAATTTATTGAATGGATTAAGAAAAACTCAAATGGATTTGTATTAAATATAGAACGACGTAAAGACCCTTCTAAGATTTATAAAGGTCATCCCAAAATACATTTTGCTAATTGTTGTGATCTAAATAAAAAGCCGGGGAGCAGTACCACTGGAAAATATTTCAAAGTTTGCTCAACCTCAATCGAAGAACTTGAACAATGGAGCTGGTTCAAATACCAACAAGGACTAACTCCATGCGGAACCTGTAAGAAAAACGGATTACCGGTAGGACGGCTCACAGGAATACCAAATTTTCAGGCAGCTTCTGCCCTATCCTTAAAATCTGATATATACAAACTCGAAAAACGTTTAGCCTCCAAGGCCAATTCCAACAAGCGAACCGAAATCGAAACCTTAATAAAAGCCCGTCTAGGGCAAGGCATTTTCCGGAAAAACGTACTCGAACAGTATTCGAGCTGCCCACTGACAGGTCTAGATATCCAGCCTTTACTCATTGCCAGCCATATCAAACCTTGGAGCAAGTGCAATAATGAAGAGAGGTTAGATCCCTTCAATGGTCTGATGCTCGCACCCAATATTGACGCATTATTCGATAGCGGACTGATTACGTTTGAGACCGACGGTACGATAAAAATCAGTCCGAAAATCGATCCGGAAAATCAAGAGCGGCTTGGAATTTCTCCCGATATGAAATTAAAAATTGAACCTGAAAGTGAAAAATATTTCGAGTATCACCGCAACCATGTTTTCCAAAAAGAAGAATAAATAGTGTTGAACAGTCCGTTGATTTAAGGTCGTCTGAAAACGATTTAGCGGACCACTCTATACCTGTTTTCAGACGACCTTTTTGCGTCCTTTTGTATACGAATACTAACCAACTGCCGTCATGCCCGCGCAGGCGAGAATCCAGACTTCTGCATTTCAGAAATATTTAAAGACTACTGTAAATCTAAACTTCTGGATTCCCGCCTGCGCGGGAATGA